>NZ_SZWU01000068.1:0-2320 GCF_005280935.1 Citrobacter sp. wls757
AATCACCTTCACAGCATCAGCCATTGCGTAGCCGAGATTGCCGCCGTCGCTTTGTGCTGCTGCTTTGCTGAGTATTTCGCTTATCTGGAGCAGGCGATCGAGTGATACAGGACCGTGCGCCGGGTGGTTAGTTTTCATGGGTTAGTCCGTCCAGTAAGTAAGTTCTTCCGCCAGGCGGTCATCTGCTTCGGCTTGGTTAGGGATATCAGCATCGGTTTCTATGCTGGCTCCGGCAAAATCACGAGCACAAGCTTTGCGGTGTTTACGATTGCCCATGCCCCATTCTGGATTTTTAAGCTCTTTGTTCCATGCCCGTAGCATGAGTTTCATTGGTGATTTTGACATCTCATTCCCCCTTCACGCCAATGCCAGCGGTGCTCTCAAGTAATTCGTCAGCGGCCTGAATTTCAGGATGTTCGTCATAATCAGGCAGGTAACGACGGGCTACAGCTGCAAGGCTGTTTAGCACCTTGCGGTGTTCTGCAATGCAATTCTCTGCTGCTTCCAGCTCATCCAGCAGCCCCAGCACGGTCAAAGGAGTGGCGATGGCAACGAATCTCTTATTGGCCTCGATGCCTTTTGTGTAACGCTTGATGATGCCCAGCTCGTGCGCATCAGTTGCTAATTGGCTCAGCGCCTGTTTATCGATTGTCATACAGGCATTCTCCCCACGATATCTATAACCCGGCGCATAACTGCACTTCCCCGAAAATCTGTAGGTAACTCAATCAGAGGCTTACTCGAACCGTATGAGAATCGCTGGAGATCGAAATCAATCACCGCCTTCTGGTCCCTGAACAAACCAAGACGACCGTAACGAATTAGTTCGCCGCGTTCGGCTGCTACGCGGAAATACTTCTCAGCAGTCTGACGATGCAGCGACAACATCTGTGATGCCTCGCTAACGGTTAAACGACCGCGGATTTTCACCTCTTCGATGATCACTCTGATAAGTGCCGCCTGCTCTTCTGGTGTATTTGGCCTTGACATGCTTACCCCCTGAATCCTGTTGGGATGGTTTTATCTGGCTCAGAAATGCGGTTCACATCCCTGCCCGATTTGCGGTCGTTGAGAGCGAACTTCGGTTTGAACAGTCCCTGGTATCCGTTGGCAATACTGGTGTTGATCACATCAACGGGATCGTGACCTTCGTCCAGGCAGGCCTTCAGCAGGCTGAAAGCCTTGATGACGGTCAGCTCGGTTTTAATGGACTTGCCTGACTGCTGGCGATATGTGACCCATTCTTTCCACGACGCAGCATTCAGCCATTCGGGAAGCTCGACATCCAGCGGGTTGAATTTTGCAGACCTATATTTTTTTGCAGATTCAGAACCGCCGATGATCAGAACGCCCTGTTCAGTACGCCTTACGATGTCGCTACGGCGTAACACGCATATGCCCATCTCAACTGCGCCAAGTTTCAGTAGAGATTTTTGGCGTGGGGAATTTCGATCAAGCTCGATACCACACCGAGTCCCATGTCCATCAGTCACGACGATATCAACCCTCCCTTCACGCCCATCGCCGCGTTCAGGAACCGGATACTCACGGTGAACATCCAATCCGACAGCTTGCAACGTGGCGATCGCAGAAGCGTGAAATTCCGATGCCGAACCGCCCAATAATTTCCCTTCAAGTAGTCCAGCAACGTAATCCCGAAAAGCCCTTCCAGATGGGAAGGGTTTGGGTTGGGTTAGATCTGTATTTATATTTGTATTTGGAAGAATGTCTTTGGTGTTCCCTGTTTTCAGGGATACCTCTCCCTGTTTTTGGGGATGGTTATCCCCGTTTTCAGGGATGCTTGAATGGGTAAAATTGCTATCCCTGAATTCAGGGATGGTAATAACCCATGTGACAACTTCAGCAGCAGGAAACACCGCTGGACACTTCATGCAATTTGGCTTGGTATACGCCCATTTATCCAGGCTGGTATTTATCCCTATGTATCTGGTTTGCCCAATGCGGCGCAGGATGATGATGTTCCGATAGGCAAGGCTCAACACGGCCTCAGAGACGTGCTTCACCTTCAGCGTCGTTTTATCTGCAATGAGGCTATTGGCGATGCGGTCCGAACTCTTAGACCAGCCATAGGTCAGACGAACGATAGCATTCAGCACCCGAAACTCACGCCCGGATAGTTCGACGATACACAGGGCATCCTGAATCTGGTTGGCCAGGCGCAAATAGCCTTTCTCCAGATCAGCCATGCTGCTCTCCTGTTTTCCCTGCTGTGTGGGGAATTTGAATATTTCAGCGGTATTTGACATACTGTTCTCCGCAATTACGTCCCGTTTTTGCACCTGAAGGCCGTTGGTGTTCG
>NZ_SZWU01000067.1:0-14758 GCF_005280935.1 Citrobacter sp. wls757
AATGCCTGATGGCGCTACGCTTATCAGGCCTACAGCCTAATCACCGAATTATTTTCAAAAGGGGCTGAATGCCCCTTTTTTGTCTGGAGAATTTATTATGGCGAAAGAATTTGGTCGCCCGCAGCGTGTCGCGCAGGAGATGCAGAAAGAAATCGCACTCATCCTGCAACGCGAAATCAAAGACCCGCGTGTTGGCATGATGACCACCGTATCGGGTGTTGAGATGTCCCGTGATCTGGCATATGCCAAAGTATTCGTGACTTTCCTCAACGATCAGGACGAAGCTGCCGTGAAAAACGGCATTAAGGCACTGCAGGAAGCCTCTGGTTTTATCCGCTCTCTGCTGGGTAAAGCAATGCGTCTGCGTATCGTGCCTGAGCTGACCTTCTTCTACGACAACTCGTTGGTTGAAGGGATGCGCATGTCCAACCTGGTGACCAGCGTGGTGAAACATGACGATGAGCGTCGTGTGAACCCAGCGGACGACAGCAAGGAGGACTGATGAGTCGTCCTCGTCGTCGTGGTCGCGATATTCATGGTGTCCTGCTGCTGGATAAGCCGCAGGGCATGTCCAGCAATGACGTGCTGCAAAAAGTAAAGCGCATCTACAATGCCAACCGCGCGGGACATACCGGCGCGTTGGATCCGCTGGCGACAGGCATGCTGCCTATCTGCCTTGGTGAAGCGACAAAGTTTTCACAGTATTTGCTGGATTCTGACAAACGCTATCGCGTGGTTGCCCGTCTGGGCCAGCGTACTGACACTTCCGATGCCGATGGGCAGATCGTGCAGGAGCGTCCGGTAACCTTCACCGCAGAACAACTGGCGAGCGCGCTGGAGACTTTCCGCGGCGATATCGAGCAGATTCCGTCGATGTATTCGGCGCTGAAGTATCAGGGTAAGAAGCTGTACGAATATGCGCGTCAGGGCATTGAAGTGCCGCGTGAAGCGCGCCCGATTACCGTCTATGAGCTGCTGTTTATCCGTCATGAAGGTAACGAACTGGAGCTGGAAGTTCACTGCTCCAAAGGCACCTATATTCGTACCATCGTTGACGATCTCGGTGAGAAGCTGGGCTGCGGCGCGCACGTAACGTATCTGCGTCGTCTGACGGTCAGCAAGTATCCGGTGGATCGTATGGTCACACTGGAACACCTGCGTGAGCTGGTTGAACAGGCAGAACAGCAGAACATTCCGGCGGCTCAGTTGCTTGATCCTTTGCTGATGCCAATGGACAGTCCGGCATCGGACTATCCTGTTGTTAATTTGCCTTTAACATCGTCGGTTTACTTTAAAAATGGTAATCCGGTACGGACGACAGGCGCCCCGCTGGAAGGGCTGGTACGCGTGACGGAAGGCGATGACGGCAAGTTTATTGGCATGGGGGAGATGGACGATGAAGGTCGTGTCGCCCCCCGCCGCCTGGTGGTTGAGTATCCTGCATAGCGCTCTCTGTCTTGCGATAAAAGGGCGCTGCGAGTAGAATACTGCCGCTTAACGTCGCGTGAATTGTTTAACAATCTGCGTGGCGTATACACAAAATCATTCGAGCTGCATCAAGGCGGCAAGTCTGAGGATCCTCAGGAGCTTACTTAGGTAAGTGACTGAGGTGAGTGGACGCAGCCAACGCAGAGTCAGTTTGAAGGATAAAGTGTATACACTGGGATAGCTGAATTAGAGATCGGCATCCTTTCATTCTTATCACTTTGGAGTTTTAAAATGTCTCTAAGTACTGAAGCTACCGCTAAAATCGTTTCTGAGTTTGGTCGTGATGCAAATGACACCGGTTCTACCGATGTTCAGGTTGCTCTGTTGACTGCACAGATTAACCACCTGCAGGGCCACTTTGCAGAGCACAAAAAAGATCACCACAGCCGTCGTGGTCTGCTGCGCATGGTTTCTCAGCGTCGTAAACTGCTCGACTACCTGAAACGTAAAGATGTTGCACGTTACACCGCGCTGATCGAGCGTCTGGGCCTGCGTCGCTAATTCTTTCGAGTTTCAGAAAGAGGGGGCCTTCATGGCCCCTTTTTTCCAGCAGATGGCAGCAATTCGCTGGAAACTAATGTATTGTTGCTATGAATGATCTTCCGTTGCAGAGGTTCGCGCGGCTAATGAGAGGCTTTACTCATGCTTATGGGTTAGGGTTGTCATTAGTCGCGAGGATGCGCAGAAGATCGGGTATTAACGATGGCGCAAAAATGTGCCGTCAAAAAATAGAGAAAGGATATTATTTTGCTTAATCCGATCGTTCGTAAATTCCAGTACGGTCAGCATACCGTTACGCTGGAAACCGGCATGATGGCGCGTCAGGCGACTGCCGCTGTTATGGTTAGCATGGATGACACCGCGGTATTCGTTACCGTTGTTGGTCAGAAAAAAGCGAAACCAGGCCAGGACTTTTTCCCGCTGACCGTTAACTATCAGGAGCGTACCTACGCTGCTGGCCGTATCCCGGGTAGCTTCTTCCGTCGTGAAGGCCGTCCGAGCGAAGGTGAAACCCTGATCGCGCGTCTGATTGACCGCCCGGTTCGCCCGCTGTTCCCGGAAGGCTTCGTTAACGAAGTTCAGGTTATCGCGACCGTTGTTTCCGTTAACCCACAGGTTAACCCGGACATCGTGGCAATGATTGGTGCATCTGCTGCGCTGACTCTGTCTGGTATCCCATTCAACGGCCCGATCGGTGCTGCACGTGTTGGTTACATCAATGACCAGTACGTACTGAACCCGACTCAGGACGAACTGAAAGAAAGCAAGCTGGACTTGGTTGTTGCAGGTACTGAAGCAGCCGTACTGATGGTTGAATCCGAAGCTGAACTGCTGAGCGAAGATCAGATGCTGGGCGCTGTTGTGTTCGGTCACGAACAGCAGCAGGTTGTGATTCAGGCGATCAACGAGCTGGCGAAAGAAGCTGGCAAACCGCGTTGGGACTGGCAGCCAGAAGCCGTCAACGAAGCGCTGAACGCACGCGTTGCCGCACTGGCAGAAGCTCGCCTGAGCGATGCTTACCGTATCACTGACAAACAAGAGCGTTATGCTCAGGTTGACGTGATCAAATCTGAAACCATCGCGACTCTGGTGGCTGAAGACGAAACCCTGGACGCTAACGAACTGGGTGAAATCCTGCACGCTATCGAGAAAAACGTTGTTCGTAGCCGCGTACTGGCAGGCGAGCCGCGCATCGATGGCCGTGAAAAAGACATGATCCGTGGCCTGGACGTGCGTACTGGCGTTCTGCCGCGTACCCACGGTTCCGCACTGTTCACCCGTGGCGAAACTCAGGCGCTGGTTACTGCGACCCTGGGTACCACTCGTGATGCGCAGAACCTCGACGAACTGATGGGCGAGCGTACTGACAACTTCCTGTTCCACTACAACTTCCCTCCGTACTGCGTAGGTGAAACCGGTATGGTCGGTTCTCCGAAGCGTCGTGAGATTGGTCACGGCCGTCTGGCGAAGCGTGGCGTACTGGCAGTAATGCCGGAACTGGATAAATTCCCGTATACCGTACGTGTGGTTTCTGAAATCACCGAATCTAACGGTTCTTCTTCCATGGCTTCCGTATGTGGTGCTTCCCTGGCGCTGATGGACGCAGGCGTGCCGATCAAAGCAGCCGTTGCGGGTATCGCGATGGGTCTGGTGAAAGAAGGTGACAACTTTGTTGTTCTGTCTGACATCCTGGGCGACGAAGACCACCTGGGCGATATGGACTTCAAAGTGGCGGGTTCCCGCGACGGTATCTCTGCACTGCAGATGGATATCAAAATTGAAGGTATCACCAAAGAAATCATGCAGGTTGCTCTGAACCAGGCTAAAGGTGCGCGTCTGCACATCCTGGGTGTGATGGAACAAGCGATCAACGCTCCGCGTGGCGATATTTCTCAGTTCGCTCCGCGTATCCACACTATCAAGATCAGCCCGGACAAGATCAAAGACGTTATCGGTAAAGGCGGTTCTGTTATCCGTGCTCTGACCGAAGAAACCGGCACCACCATTGAAATCGAAGATGATGGCACCGTGAAGATTGCTGCGACCGACGGTGAGAAAGCGAAATATGCTATCCGTCGTATCGAAGAGATCACCGCAGAGATCGAAGTAGGCCGTATCTACAATGGTAAAGTGACCCGTATCGTTGACTTTGGCGCATTCGTTGCCATCGGTGGCGGTAAAGAAGGTCTGGTACACATCTCTCAGATCGCTGATAAGCGCGTTGAGAAAGTGACCGACTACCTGCAGATGGGCCAGGAAGTACCGGTCAAAGTTCTGGAAGTTGATCGCCAGGGCCGTGTACGTCTGAGCATTAAAGAAGCAACTGAGCAGTCTCAGCCTGCAGGCGAACCGGAAGCTCCGGCAAGCCAGGGCGAGTAAGGTTGCCATTGCCCTCCGTGAAAGCGGAGGGCCTTTAACCCGGCAGGATGCCTTGTTAGCAACCGGGGAACCTGGACGTTCATTCAATCGTTGTCTTCGGGAGTGGGAAATGAAGCCTTTTTTGCGCTGGTGTTTCGTTGCGACAGCACTCACGCTGGCTGGATGCAGTAATTCCGCCTGGCGAAAGAGTGAAGTCCTCGCAGTACCATTGCAACCGACTTTGCAGCAGGAAGTGATTCTGGCACGTATGGAACAAATTCTTGCCAGTCGGGCTTTAACCGATGACGAACGCGCACAGCTTTTATATGAGCGCGGAGTGTTGTATGATAGTCTCGGTCTGAGGGCACTGGCGCGAAATGATTTTTCACAAGCGCTGGCAATCCGACCAGATATGCCTGAAGTATTCAATTACTTAGGTATATATTTAACGCAGGCAGGCAATTTTGATGCTGCCTATGAAGCGTTTGATTCTGTACTTGAGCTTGATCCAACTTACAACTACGCGCACTTAAATCGCGGTATCGCATTGTATTACGGCGGTCGCGACAAGTTAGCGCAAGATGATCTGCTAGCGTTTTATCAAGACGATCCCAATGATCCTTTCCGTAGTCTGTGGCTTTATCTTGCCGAGCAGAAGCTCGATGAGAAGCAGGCTAAAGAAGCGTTGAAGCAACGCTTTGAGAAATCGGATAAAGAGCAATGGGGATGGAACATTGTCGAGTTCTACCTGGGCAACATTAGCGAAGCAACGCTGATGGAACGCCTGAAGGCGGACGCAACGGATAACACCTCGCTCGCTGAGCATCTCAGTGAAACCAACTTCTATTTAGGTAAGTACTACCTAAGTCTGGGGGATTTGGACAACGCTACGGCATTGTTCAAACTGGCGGTGGCTAACAACGTTCATAACTTTGTTGAGCACCGATACGCATTGTTGGAATTATCGCTCCTGGGCCAGGACCAAGATGACCTGGCAGAATCGGACCAGCAATAGCTGACGTACACATCAGCCCGTAATCTTTTTTGATTGCCATCACCTTCACGGGTGAGGGCGTTGTTGTTCGTTAATACACCTACTTTGAGCCGGTTCACACTTTTCAATGAAAATTGCAGATCAATTTCATGATGAGTTATGTAGACTGGCCGCCATTAATTTTGAGGCACACGTACTACATGGCTGAATTCGAAACCACTTTTGCAGATCTGGGCCTGAAGGCTCCTATCCTTGAAGCCCTTAACGATCTGGGTTACGAAAAACCATCTCCAATCCAGGCAGAGTGCATTCCGCATCTGCTGGGCGGCCGCGATGTTCTGGGTATGGCCCAGACAGGTAGCGGCAAAACCGCAGCGTTCTCTTTACCGCTGCTCAACAATCTTGATCCTGAGCTGAAGGCACCTCAGATTCTGGTGCTGGCACCGACCCGCGAACTGGCGGTTCAGGTAGCAGAAGCCATGACGGATTTCTCTAAACATATGCGCGGCGTGAACGTGGTTGCCCTGTACGGCGGCCAGCGTTATGACGTGCAATTACGTGCCCTGCGTCAGGGGCCACAGATCGTCGTCGGTACGCCGGGTCGTCTGCTGGATCACCTGAAGCGTGGTACTCTGGACCTCTCCAAACTGAGCGGTCTGGTACTGGACGAAGCTGACGAAATGCTGCGTATGGGCTTCATCGAAGACGTTGAAACCATCATGGCACAGATCCCGGAAGGTCATCAGACCGCTCTGTTCTCTGCAACCATGCCGGAAGCGATTCGTCGTATTACCCGCCGCTTTATGAAAGAGCCGCAGGAAGTACGTATTCAGTCCAGCGTAACTACCCGTCCTGACATCAGCCAGAGCTACTGGACTGTGTGGGGCATGCGTAAAAATGAAGCGCTGGTGCGTTTCCTGGAAGCAGAAGACTTTGATGCGGCGATTATCTTCGTTCGTACCAAAAATGCGACCCTGGAAGTAGCAGAAGCGCTGGAGCGTAGCGGTTATAGCAGCGCTGCACTGAACGGCGACATGAACCAATCCCTGCGTGAGCAGACTCTGGAGCGTCTGAAAGATGGCCGTCTGGATATTCTGATTGCAACCGACGTTGCGGCCCGTGGCCTGGACGTTGAGCGTATCAGCCTGGTTGTCAACTACGACATCCCGATGGATTCCGAGTCTTACGTTCACCGTATCGGCCGTACCGGTCGTGCGGGTCGTGCGGGTCGTGCGCTGCTGTTCGTTGAGAACCGCGAGCGTCGTCTGCTGCGTAACATCGAACGCACCATGAAGCTGACTATTCCGGAAGTAGAACTGCCGAACGCAGATCTGCTGGGCAAACGCCGTCTGGAAAAATTCGCCGCTAAAGTACAGCAGCAGCTGGAAAGCAGCGATCTGGATCAGTACCGTGCTCTGCTGGCGAAAATGCAGCCGGAAGAAGAACTGGATATCGAAACGCTGGCAGCTGCACTGCTGAAAATGGCTCAGGGCGAACGTCCTCTGATCCTGCCGCCAGATGCGCCGATGCGTCCGAAACGCGAATTCCGCGACCGTGATGACCGTGGTCCGCGTGACCGTAACGATCGTGGCCCTCGTGACCGTAATGACCGTGGTGGTGAAGACCGTCCGCGTCGTGAACGTCGTGACGTTGGTGACATGCAGCTGTACCGCATTGAAGTGGGCCGTGATGACGGTGTTGAAGTTCGTCATATCGTTGGTGCGATTGCTAACGAAGGTGATATCAGCAGCCGTTACATCGGTAACATCAAGCTGTTTGCTTCCCACTCCACCATCGAACTGCCGAAAGGTATGCCGGGCGACGTGCTGCAGCACTTTACCCGTACTCGCATCCTGAACAAGCCGATGAACATGCAGCTGGTTGGCGATGCAGTTCCGCACACTGGTGGTGAGCGTCGTGGCGGTGGTCGTTTCAGCGGTGAGCGTCGTGAAGGTGGTCGCGGTGAAGGTCGTAACTTTAGCGGTGAACGTCGTGAAGGCGGTCGTGGCGATGGTCGTCGTTTCAGCGGCGAACGTCGTGAAGGCAACCGTGGTCCGCGTCGTGACGATTCTTCTGCTCCGCGTCGTGATGACTCTGCTGGTCGTCGTCGTTTCGGCGGTGATGCATAAGCCTTTTAGCTTTATAGCTGTAAAGTAAAATATACGGCCCCGATCTCAACAATCGGGGCTTTTTTTATTTCAATTGTACTCGTGTACTGGTACAGTGCAGCACATTGAGATGTAGTCACAATATAAATGACTGGAGAGATGGCTAAATGGCAACACTAACCACCACCCAAACGTCACCTTCGCTGCTCGGCGGCGTGGTGATCATCGGCGGCACCATTATTGGCGCGGGGATGTTTTCTCTGCCAGTGGTCATGTCCGGGGCGTGGTTCTTCTGGTCAATGGCGGCGCTGATCTTCACCTGGTTCTGCATGCTGCACTCCGGGCTGATGATCCTTGAAGCTAACCTCAATTACCGCATTGGCTCTAGTTTTGACACCATCACGAAAGACCTGCTGGGCAAAGGCTGGAACGTGGTGAACGGCATCTCGATTGCTTTCGTTCTCTATATTCTGACCTACGCGTATATCTCGGCGAGCGGTTCGATCCTGCACCACACCTTCTCCGAGATGTCGTTGAACGTTCCGGCGCGTGCGGCAGGTCTTGGCTTTGCGTTGCTGGTGGCGTTTGTGGTGTGGTTAAGTACCAAAGCGGTGAGCCGCATGACGGCAATTGTGCTGGGCGCGAAGGTGATTACCTTTTTCCTGACCTTCGGCAGCTTATTGGGACACGTTCAGCCCACAACGTTGTTTAACGTGGCGGAAAGCAATGCTTCGTATACGCCGTACCTGCTGATGACGCTGCCGTTCTGTCTGGCCTCATTCGGCTATCACGGCAATGTCCCGAGCCTGATGAAGTACTACGGCAAAGATCCGAAGACCATCGTTAAGTGTCTGGTGTACGGCACGCTGCTGGCGCTGGTGCTGTATACCGTATGGTTGCTGGGGACGATGGGTAATATTCCGCGTCCGGAGTTTATCGGTATTGCGCAGCAGGGCGGTAACATTGATGTGCTGGTACAGGCGCTGAGCGGCGTATTGAACAGCCGCAGTCTGGATCTGCTGCTGGTGGTGTTCTCCAACTTTGCGGTGGCGAGTTCATTCCTCGGCGTTACGCTCGGTCTGTTTGACTATCTGGCGGATCTGTTTGGCTTTGATGACTCGGCAATGGGACGTTTCAAAACGGCATTGCTGACGTTTGTCCCACCAATTATCGGTGGCTTGCTGTGGCCGAACGGTTTCCTGTACGCCATTGGTTATGCAGGACTCGCGGCAACCATCTGGGCCGCCATTGTTCCGGCGCTGCTGGCACGTAAATCCCGCGAGCGTTTCGGTAGCCCGAAATTCCGTGTCTGGGGCGGTAAGCCGATGATTGCGCTGATCCTGGTATTCGGTATCGGCAACGCGGTTATCCATATTCTGTCGAGCGTGAATCTGTTGCCTGTATACCAGTAAAACAATTGCCCGGTGGCGCTACGCTTACCGGGCCTACAGAGATTGAGTAGGCCGGATAAGGCGCAGCCGCCATCCGGCACAAATAGCACTACCCCAATAATTCCTGCTTCACATCCATCGCCAAATCAAACGAATGTAGACGTGCCTGATGATCAAAAATCTGGCCGTTAACCATAATCTCATCAGCCTGGGTTTCACGCAAAATGGCGTCGAGACCATGCCGCACTTTTGCCTTATCACCGACCAGCGACATGCTCAGCGCCTGTTGTACGCCGTACTGCTCAGAAGCGGACCACAGCTGCTGCATATTCTCTACCGGCGGCGGTAGCTGGCCGGTTTCGCCACGACGCAGCTTCACAAAGGCCTGCTGCATGGAGGTGAAAAGAAACTCGGCGTCGCGATTGCTGTCGGCGGCAATAATGTTGATGCACACCATCGCATACGGTTTTGCCAGCCGCGCTGAGGGTTTGAATTGGGTGCGATACAGATGCAGCGCCTGATGCAGCATATCCGGGGCAAAGTGCGAGGCGAAGGCAAACGGCAGACCAAGCTGGGCCGCCAGTTGTGCGCTGTACAGGCTGGAGCCTAATAACCAGACCGGGATCTGCTCGCCGTAGCCGGGAACCGGGCGTACATGGGGATTAGGATCGCGGGCGTCGAACCAGTCCACCAGTTCAGCTACATCGCGTGGGAAGTTATCGATATCACCGCTCATATGGCGGCGCAGTGCGCGCATTGTTGGTTGATCGCTGCCCGGTGCGCGACCAAGCCCGAGATCGATTCGTCCCGGATATAGCGTGTTCAGGGTACCGAACTGCTCGGCGATCACCAGCGGCGAATGGTTAGGCAACATCACGCCGCCAGACCCGAGATGCAGCGTGGTGGTATTGGCAGCCAGATAACCAATCAGCACTGAGGTTGCTGCGCTGGCGATGCCGGTCATGTTGTGATGTTCCGCCAGCCAATAGCGGTGGTAACCGCGCTTTTCAGCCAGTTGAGCGAGATCAAGCGAGTGTGTGAAGGCCTCTTTTGCCGAGGATCCTTCAGGGATCGGCGCCAGATCCAGCACCGAGAACGGAATAGTTTTGTCAGTCATAACGGCTCACTTTGTTACCGGTTAATCTTTTAATACTGCATTAAAGATTAGCGAATGTTGTTAACAAAGTGAGCTTTATACGGCGGGCACCGAATATAACATGCCCGATGGCGCTGCGCTTATCGGGCCTACGGGATCGCTATTTGTAGGCCCGATAAGGCATTTATGCCGCATCCGGCTAGGCCTGTAGCTCCAGTCCAGCCAGTCGCTTCCAGTAGCCGTTACAGTCACTGTGGGCGGCAAGTGGTAATGGGGCCGTGCCATTTTCATTGGCGCGGAAGGCGTCGAGCATGGCGAATGTTTCAGTGCCTGAAGGGGACAGACGCACAATATCAACCAGCCCCTGCATCGATGTCAGTTCGTTGCCGAGGTTGTAAACATAACCGCTCATGGTCTGGATCCCGTTGAGGACAAAGACCTGCTGATTCTCCTGCGACAGCACATCGCGCCCGTTCGGGTATTTGATGCAGCAGGTTTCACACTCGTCCTTTGGACGGTCTTCAGAGCGTGCGGTAAAGCAGCGGGCAGAGTACGCCAGCGGCAGATGCCCGTAGCTCAGCACCTCAACTTCAAACTGATTGCGAATACCCAGCTCATCACACTGGTTGAGCAAGTTTGCCAGCCAGTCGCGGGAAAGCTCTACCGGCATACACCAGCGCACCATGCCTTGTTTGAGCAGAATACGCAGGGTAACCGCGTTGTAGCAGTTGAGCGCATGCCCAGCGACAAACGGCAGCTTACGCTCGGCGCACATGTTTACTACGCCGAGATCGCTGGCTTCCAGCAGGAAGTCACCGTTTTCGACATAGCGCTTCAGCTCTCCCAGTTCAGAAGAGGCCTGCACCAGCGCCAGTGTTGACAGCACAACCTGTTTACCGCTGCCAGCGAGCGATTTCGCCATATCGAGCCAGTCGCCCACTTTGGTGGCGCGGCGTTTACTGCATACCGCTTCACCAAGATAGATAACGTCGGCCTGGCTTACGGCAGCCTGCTGATAAAAATCTTCCAGCGTTTCTTTCGGCCAGTACCACAGCACCGGCCCTAAGGAATATTTCATTGCTTCTCTCACTGCCATTTACGGTGATACGCGCCAAGCGTGGTCTGCGTGCCTTCGGACATTGAACCGAGCGTTTCCATCCACGCGGCCTGCGGGACGTAGTTTTGCGGGTCGGCCATACAGCGGTCGATCGCCTGACGCCACACTTTCGCCACCTGGCTGACATAGGCCGGACTACGCTGACGACCTTCGATTTTCACCGAGGCAATATTGGCTGCCAGCAGTTCCGGCAGCAGCTCCAGCGTGTTCAGGCTGGTGGGTTCTTCCAGCGCATGATAACGCTCGCCGTCAACCAGATAGCGGCCTTTGCATAGCGTCGGATAACCGGCGTTTTCCCCGTCCTGATAGCGGTCGATCAGCACTTCATTAAGACGGGATTCCAGCCCCTGTTGGGTCTGTTGCCAGCGGACAAAACGGGCAGGTGAGCAGGCACCAACCGTGTTTGGCGATTCACCCGTCAGATAGGACGAAAGATAGCAACGGCCTTCCGCCATAATGCACAGGCTACCGAAGGCGAACACTTCCAGGGGAACTGGCGTGACGCGAGCGAGCTGCTTCACCTGATGAATAGACAGCACGCGCGGCAGCACCACGCGGGCGACGTCAAAGTTGCGATGATAGAAATTAATTGCCTCTTCATTGGTTGCAGATGCCTGAACAGAGACATGGCGCTCAATATGCGGGTAGCGCTCTGCGGCATACTCAAGCATGGCGAGGTCGGCAAGGATCAGCGCGTCTGCACCCAGTTGCGCTGCCATATCAACGGCACGTTGCCAGCGCGCGTAACCATCCGGGTGCGCAAAGGTGTTAATCGCAATGTGCAGCTTACGGCGGTGCTGATGGACAAAACTCACCGCTTCCTGCAATTTTTTCTCGGTAAAATTAAGGCCGGCGAAATGACGGGCGTTGGTATCATCTTTCAGCCCGATGTAGACAGCATCAGCGCCGTTCTCGATGGCCGCCTTAAGCGCCGGTAGGTTTCCGGCAGGGCAGAGCAGCTCCATAATTTATCCTGAACGTTGCGCCGTGATGGGCGCAGAAATGTTAACGAATGG
The DNA here is from genome assembly GCF_005280935.1 of Citrobacter sp. wls757. NCBI lineage: Bacteria > Pseudomonadati > Pseudomonadota > Gammaproteobacteria > Enterobacterales > Enterobacteriaceae > Citrobacter > Citrobacter sp. wls757. Next base: position 12,070 of record NZ_SZWU01000067.1, read on the forward strand.
GGATTTTAGTTAACCTTGCTGAGACAATTTTTGATTTGAGGCAGTTAAAGTCGTATTGGTGACACCAATAAAGAGGTAACAATTTCGCATCGAATTGTTGATTTATGCCGCTATGTCGTTTATTTGATATGGCAAAATAGCAGGACTATTGAAACAGGGAGTAAAGCTCGTGTTGGATAAACTGCGTTCACGCTTAGTACAATTTGGTCCTTCTCTGATGAGTGTACCAGTTAAACTGACGCCCTTTGCGCTGAAGCGCCAGGTTCTGGAACAGGTCCTGAGCTGGCAGTTTAGTCAGGCGCTGGCCGATGGGGAGCTGGAGTTTCTCGAAGGTCGCTGGCTGAGCATTCATGTGCGTGACATTGACCTCAAATGGTATACCTCTGTTGAGAACGATAAACTTATCGTCAGCCAGAATGCAGATGCGGATGTGAGTTTTAGCGCCGATGCCAGCGATCTGCTGATGATCGTGGCCCGCAAGCAGGATCCGGATACGCTTTTCTTCCAGCGTCGTCTGGTGATTGAAGGTGATACAGAATTAGGGCTATACGTAAAAAATCTGATGGATGCCATCGAACTGGAGCAGATGCCTAAAGCGTTGCGCGTCATGCTGATGCAGTTGGCGGATTTTGTTGAGGCGGGGATGAAAACGTCGCCAGAAACCAAACAGACCTCGGTAGGTGAGCCATGCTGATTCGAGTTGAAATTCCCATTGATGCCCCTGGTATTGATGCGCTGCTGCGCCGTTCATTTGAGAGCGATGCGGAAGCGAAATTAGTGCACGACCTGCGTGAAGATGGTTTCTTAACGCTGGGTCTGGTTGCTACCGATGACGAAGGTCAGGTAGTGGGTTACGTCGCGTTCAGCCCAGTCGATGTTCAGGGTGAAGATCTGCAATGGGTCGGCATGGCGCCGCTCGCGGTGGATGAAAACTACCGGGGGCAGGGCCTGGCGCGTCAGCTGGTCTATGAAGGACTCGATTCACTGAACGAGTTTGGCTACGCAGCGGTGGTTACGCTGGGGGATCCGGCCCTGTACAGCCGCTTTGGCTTTGAGCTGGCGGCCCATCATGACCTGCGTTGCCGCTGGCCGGGCACCGAAAGCGCGTTCCAGGTTCATCGCCTGGCGGACGATGCGCTGGATGGCGTGACGGGACTTGTGGAATACCACGACCACTTCAATCGCTTTTAAGCTTCCGGGGTTTGCAGGCTGCTTAATAGCGCCTCAAACCCTTCGCCTTCGACAAGGCGCTCTTTCTGCCGCTTGGTGAGCTGTTTAACGCGATACTCTATGCGCAGGGCCAGCGAACGGTCGCCGACCTGCGCCGCAAATGCCAACGTGAGTTCCCCCTTTCCGCGTAGCGCCTTCGCGCCTTTCCCACTTTGATGCTGCTTATAGCGGCGCTGCACATCGGTGGTTATTCCGGTGTATAAGGCGTTGTCTGCGGTACGGATCAGGTACAGATACCAGGGTGTCATTGTTACCATCGACGTGATAATTTTCAGGCCTACAGTATAAAAGAGAACAGAAATGGAAACACTGACTGCGGTGTCTCGCTGGCTGGCAAAACAGCACGTCGTGACCTGGTGCGTACACCATGAAGGTGAATTGTGGTGCACCAATGCGTTTTACCTGTTTGATGCGCAGAAGATGGTGTTCTATGTGCTGACCGAAGAGAAAACGCGGCATGCGCAGATGTCCGGACCACGCGCACCGATTGCCGGTACAGTAAACGGTCAGCCTAAAACCGTCGCTCTGATTCGTGGCGTACAGTTTAAAGGGGAAATCCGGCGTCTTGAAGGGCAGGAGAGCGAAGACGCGCGTAAAGCCTACAACCGCCGTTTCCCCGTCGCCAGAATGCTGCCAGCGCCCGTATGGGAGATTCGACTGGATGAAGTCAAATTTACGGACAACACGCTGGGCTTCGGTAAAAAGATGCACTGGCTGCGTGATCTATAGTTAGAACAGTGATTGAAGACCTGGGGAAGATAAGCGATGAGTCAGGTGTTAATAACGGGAGCCACGGGGCTGGTGGGCGGACATTTGCTGCGTATGTTGCTCAATGAACCCCGGGTCAATGCCATCACGGCACCAACGCGTCGACCGCTGGCAGATACGGTTGGTATCTATAACCCCCATGATCCGCAGCTAACCGATGCTCTGGCACAGGTCACCGATCCGGTCGATATTGTCTTTTGTTGTTTGGGGACTACCCGGCGTGAAGCGGGCAGCAAAGAGGCGTTTATCCATGCTGACTATACGCTGGTGGTAGATACAGCCCTGACGGGACGTAGGTTAGGCGCCCAGCATATGCTGGTGGTGAGTTCGATGGGCGCCAATGCGAATTCACCGTTTTTTTATAATCGGGTGAAAGGTGAAATGGAGCAGGCGCTGATCGCGCAGAATTGGCCACGGCTGACGATTGTCCGGCCTTCAATGCTACTGGGTGATAGGGACAAACAGCGGACGAATGAGATGTTTTTAGCGCCGTTGTTCAGGCTGCTACCGGGTAACTGGAAGTCGATTGAAGCGCGCGATGTTGCGCGGGCAATGCTGGCAGAAGCGCTGGCGCCTGGGCATGAAGGGGTTTCGATCCTGACCTCTTCCGAGCTACGCGAAAGGGCTAAATAAAAAAATGCCGGATGGCACTGACGCTTCTCCGGCCTACAAACGATTACGTTCTGTAGGC
>NZ_SZWU01000067.1:14798-40320 GCF_005280935.1 Citrobacter sp. wls757
GATGCCACCATCTACAGGCGTGTTACTTAATAAACGTAAAGGCTGTCGTGACGCGTTTCACGCCGCTTACCCGGCTGGCGATATCCGCCGCCGCCTTCGCTTCACGCTCGGTCACCAGACCTAACAGGAACACTTCCCCGTTCTCAGTCGTTACTTTCACGTTAGAGGATTTCACCTGATCGCTGGTCAGTAACTGGGAACGTACTTTGGTGGTTATCCAGGTATCGTTGGACGCATCGCCCAGACCGATTGGCTGGCCCTGACGGATCTCATTAAAGACCTCAGTCGTACCTTCTACGCCCATCGCAATCTGTTTTGCTCGCGCAGACAGTTCGCTATTCGGCGACTGGCCGACCAGCAGCACTTTACCCTGATATGCGCTCACGTTGATTCGCGCTTCTTTCTTGATCTGGGCATCTTTCGACAATGCCGTATTGACGCGTAATTCCAGGGTACTGTCATCAACCTGGGTGCCGACACTACGAGGATCCGTCGCGGCTTTAGTCCCGACAGCTGCAGTTCCAACAACGGCGGCAGCGACACAGCCTTGCAGCAGCAGTGCAGCGATAATCACAGCAAGCGGCGAAAATGCCTTCATGTGTACTCCTTAATCATCCTGGTGAGGGAAAAGCGTGTTATCGATAAGATCGCAAAGGCAGTTGACCGTCAGCATGTGCATTTCCTGAACGCGGGCGCTGTGGTGTGAGGGTATACGGATTTCAACATCCTGTGGCCCCAGTAATCCGGCCAGTTCCCCTCCGTCATACCCGGTCAGCGCGACGATTGTCATGTCGCGTGTCACGGCGGCTTCAACGGCTTTTACGATATCGCGGCTATTACCACGCGTAGAGATTGCCAGCAGAACATCACCTGCATGTCCCAGCGCACGGACTTGTTTTGCATAAACTTCGTCGTGCAGGCGATCGTTGGCAATCGCAGTTAAGACCACATTATCAGTGTTTAGTGCAATCGCAGGTAAACTTGGGCGTTCTGTTTCAAAACGATTGATCATGCTGGCAGCAAAATGCTGTGCGTTGGCAGCGGACGTCCCATTACCACAACAGAGAATTTTGTTGCCATTGAGCAGGGACTGAACCAGCGTCATGGCGGCACGGGAGATTGCATCCGGAAGTGCTTCAGCCGCAGCTATCTGAGTTTGAATGCTTTCTGTAAAGCAGACTTTAATTCTATCTAACACGCTAATCCTTAAGAACCAGGCTCTGAATCTTCAACTATGAGCGGTCGTTGAACGCGTCCTTAAACCACTCAACATCATTTCCGGTGAAGGCTAACACATCGAACCGGCAATCCACAGTATCAAAACTCCCATTGTGGCGCGCAAGCCACAAGCGGGCGGTCTGTAATAATTTGTGTTGTTTGCTCCGGGTCACACTCGCCGCCGCACCGCCGAACTGTGCTGAGCGTCGGTAGCGAACCTCAACAAATACGGTGGTGTTGCCTTCACGCATTATCAGGTCGATTTCGCCGCCACGTTCACGCACGTTGGCGGCGATAAAATGCAGTCCCTTGCTCAGCAGCCAGTCACGCGCGGTGGATTCCCACGCGTCACCGGTCTGTTTACTCGTTAACTGGCGGGGACGACTTGTCCTTGCTGGTATTTGAGCCATGATAACTTCCTGTTAATCACACAATCCTGCGTTGCGGTTAAGGCCCCGGTATTACCGTTAATTTCGAAACCCTGCACCTGACGCATTTGCGAGAAGTGGTTGGCAAGCGACCAGGCATCGACACCCATGGCATACATACGCGCCAGCGAGTAGTCGTTACGAACCGCGCCAAGCGCCTGCTGCATGAGAGGCGCGTTAGCGCCTGCCAGCATCGGAATTTCGCTGTACTGCAAACCTTCCATCTCCAGACGGAAATCCGGGCCGGCAGTGCCCTGCGCACTACGAGAGCTGGCGTACAGCGTTGCTCCGCTCTGGCTGCCGTTGCGCATGGCGATCATCGGCTTAATAAATGCAATTTCTTCCGGCGTCGCCAGAATATACACGGCATCAACACGACCGCTGCCGCCGGTTATTTGCGCATCGGTAGGTGCTGCCGGGATGGTCAGACCGCCAATCGTCACGCCGGGTTGGGCTGGCACAGAGGAGGCCACCGGGCTGCCTGTCAGGGAAATCCCCGAGCCGCCGTTGACGCCCATTTTAAGTTCAGCGGTGGAGCCGAACTTCTGCTGCAATACCACGCCGCCACCCAGTTTTTGCCATTCCTGTGCAAAGGCGTTGGCAACGCGATCGCCTAATGAACTCCGTGGAATCAACAACAGCGGCGTCTGTTTTCCCTGATCGCGGATGTGGCGTGCGGCGTCGCGCGCTTCATCTTCTGGCGACAGGGCGAAGTAGCAGACGTTCGGCAGATTTTTCACCGACTCCGGCTGGTTAAGCGCCAGGACGTTCAATGGCGTGTTGCTTTTCATCAGCTCTTCAACATTGTTCTTCAACAGAGGGCCAACCACGATGCTGGCGCCATCCTGCTGAACCTGAGTCAGGATCTGGTTCAGCGGCTGTGATGAAGTGTCGTAGATTTTCAGCTCAGCGGATGGATTCGCCGGTGCGCTGGCGGTTGTTGGCTGAGCGGGTGCTGCGGGCTGCACAGCAGGGGTTTCTGGCTGAGCCGGCGTCTCGTTGGTCAGATCGCTTACTGACGCCTGAGACGGGCTGGCAACGCCGTCAGTCGTTTGCGGCTGTTCTGTGGTGGTCGCGGCAGCTGGAACTGCGGCAGGTGCGACAGCAACAGGGGCTGCGACAGGTTGAGTGCCCATGTTTTTCGCAGCTTCAAAGCCTTGCTGAATAGTACGGCCAAATACAGCGGCCTGACCGTTCAGTGGTAACAGCAGGGCGATTTTGCTGGTGGAGGCGGGCTTAAAGCTCTGCACGTTAACCAACTGTGTTGGTAACAGTTTTGCTCCTGGGTTTTGCGGATAACGTTTCTGCCAGTCCGCAATACCAGCTTTCATCATGTCCGGATCGTTACGGTTATCGAACCAGACGCGCTGGAGATCCAGCCAGCCTTGCAGCACGTTTTCATCAGCATTGATGACCAGCGCTTGCGCTTGCTCCTGGGTCATGGACGACAGCGCCTGCCAGGTGGCGTCCATATTTTTCTGCTTAGCATTCGCGGCCAGCAGCGGTTCCTGGGCGATCAGGGCGCGCAGCAGCGTCAGAGACGGGCGACCCTGGTTGACGTCGATTTGCGCCTGCCAGTAGCGTGCCTGTTGGTTTTGATCAAAATCGGCGGGAATTAACTTATCCAGCAGGGCCTGTGCGCCAGCGACATCTTTCTGCGCGAGCTTAATCTCGACGGCCAGCAGTGACTGCTCACGCTGCTGGGTATCGCTTAGCTTCTGCGGTAGCTGGTTAAACAGTTCGATAGCCTGCTGGCTCTTGCCTTCTTTCAGCAGTGCACGAATGGCGAGTAATTGCCAGTTGGTCTTGCTATCATCTGAGCTTTGCTGCATTTGTTGCAGATAAAAGCCGGAATCAGCCTGCGCAGTGCCCTGCATATGGGCTGCACTCTGGTCTGGCGCCTGGGTGCCACAGCCTGCGAAAATCAGTGCTGCCAGAATGACTGGTAGCGCGCGTGCGGCTTTCAAACGAGAAAATGTTGAGGGTACCATACTGTATCCAGTGATATTTTTTTACTCAATGCTCAATATTAAATCGGCAATACGGACGACACAATGAAACAACACGAATCGGCGGATAATTCTCAAGGCCAACTCTTTATTGTACCTACTCCTATAGGAAATTTGGCTGATATTACCCAACGAGCGCTCGAAGTTTTACAAGCCGTTGATTTGATTGCCGCTGAAGACACTCGCCATACAGGATTATTGTTACAACACTTCGCGATTAACGCGCGTCTGTTCGCGCTACATGACCACAACGAGCAGCAAAAGGCTGAAACGCTGGTCGCGAAGCTCAAAGAAGGACAAAACATTGCGCTGGTTTCCGATGCCGGAACGCCGCTGATTAACGATCCTGGCTACCATCTGGTGCGTACCTGTCGTGAAGCAGGGATCCGCGTTGTTCCCCTGCCTGGTCCTTGTGCGGCGATTGCTGCCCTGAGCGCTGCAGGCCTGCCTTCAGACCGTTTTTGCTATGAAGGATTTCTGCCTGCCAAATCGAAAGGGCGTCGTGATGCGATGAAAGCCATTGAGGCCGAGCCGCGTACGCTTATTTTTTATGAATCTACCCACCGCTTGCTGGATAGCCTGGAAGACATGGTTGCTGTGTGGGGCGAATCCCGCTACGTGGTGCTGGCGCGCGAGCTGACCAAAACCTGGGAAACTATTCACGGTGCACCGGTTGGTGAACTGCTGGCGTGGGTCAAGGAAGATGAAAACCGTCGTAAGGGCGAAATGGTGCTGATTGTCGAAGGGCATAAAGCGCAAGAAGATGACCTCCCGGCTGATGCGCTGCGTACGCTGGCGTTGTTACAAAAAGAGCTGCCGCTGAAGAAAGCGGCGGCGCTGGCAGCGGAAATCCATGGCGTGAAAAAGAATGCGTTGTATAAGCACGCGCTGGAACAGCAGGGAGAGTAAGCCCGATTGCTGATGGCCAAACCGACAAGGGTATGGCCATTAGCTAACACAGTGCTTAAGACTGAGCGGCAGTTTCACTGATTAATAAGCGGTTTGCTGACCCGCATACAGTGATTTTGCTACGCACCACTTCTTTCATCGCATCCATACCGACCCGCATGTAATAGCGGGGATCGTTGCCCTGCGGATTCTCCGCAAACCACGCTTTGACCGCATCGGCAAAAGCGATTTTCAGTTCGGTCGCGACGTTAACTTTGCAAACGCCAAGCTCGATCGTGCGGCGGACGTATTCGTCAGGGACATCACTTGCGCCATGCAGCACCAGCGGAACGTCGACTACCTCACGAATTTCACCCAGCCGCTGAAAATCGATTTTGGGCGTTTTGGTGTACAAACCGTGTGCTGTGCCGATGGCAACAGCAAGGCTATCTACGCCAGTACGCTCAACAAACCGTTTAGCTTCTTGTGGATCGGTGAGGAAGGCGCTTTCTGCATCCACACTCATATCATCTTCTACGCCACCGAGGCGACCCAGCTCAGCTTCCACGCTGCAATCTTTGGCATGGCAAAAATCCACAACGGATTTCACCAGCTTCACGTTTTCTTCAAACGGAAAGTGACTGCCGTCAATCATTGCGCTGCGCACTCCTGCATTCACTTTACGACGAATGTCGTCCAGCGACTCATGGTGATCGAGGTGCAGCGCCAGCGGTATACCGTAGCTGGTGGAATAAGCGCTGCACAGCGCGTAGATCTCTTCCAGCGCGATATGCTTAAAGGTACCCGGCGTTCCTGCCAGGATCACCGGAGATTGCATTTCATTGCACACTTCAAGGATCGCCTGGATCGTTTCGGCGTTATGAATGTTAAAGGCGGGTACGGCATAGCCCTTTTTTTGGGCATCCAGCAGGAGGTATTTCGTGGAAATAATGCTCATAAAACGATCCTTTTAGGCGTTCCAGGGATGAATAACAACGCCCTGTACAACGCGGTTCACAGTGCCGCTGGCAGAAGGCGTATCCGGTGTATTGCCGATATTGATGGATTGCGTCAAAGCAAAAACCTGGGCGTAGATCAGGAAGCAGAACGCCAATTCCATATCGATGAAAGAGCGTGCTGGCGGCAGCAGAATATGTGGGCCTGCTTCAATCACCTCATGGGTTTGTGCGGCAATCGCGACAACCCGCAATGCCTGCCGATCGCGGCGTAACTCTGCCAGCAGATCGAGATCGTATTGACGTGTATACGGATGGCTGGAAACAAAGACCACTACCAGCGTTTCGTTATCAACCAGTGACTTTGGACCGTGACGAAAGCCTGTCGGGGAGTCATAGAATGCGGCCAGTTTGCCTGCAGTCAGCTCCAGGACTTTCAGTGCCGATTCCCGCGCTGCTCCCTGTAATCCACCGCTACCGAGGTAAACGATCCGTTTCCAGGGTTCATTGCCAAATACACCGTCGCTGAAATCGCCCAGCGAAGTCAGAATCGTCTGGCACCGATCGGCCACGTCACGGAAGGTCTGGCTGTTGATTTTCTCTGGGGCAAATACTGCCAGGCAGCTGGCCATCATGGTGGTAATGCTGCTGGTCATGGCGAAGCCACGGTCATGTGTCTCTGCGGGCATTAACAGAGCAAAGGCATTGTCGCTTGCAACTGCGTTTTGATAGAGGCTACCTGCTTCGTTGCAGGTGATCGGCAGGTGATAACACTCAGGCACAAACTGATTAGCCAGTTCCACTGCCGCAACGCTTTCAGGGCTGTTACCTGAGCGAGCGAAAGAAATGAGCAGCAGCGGATGTGCGGGATTCAGGTAATCCATCGGATTGGTGACCAGATCGGTGGTCGGCACAGCGCTGATATTTTTTCCGGTGTAGCTTGCCAGCCAGGGGGCGATGATGTCGCCAATGAATGCTGATGTTCCAGCCCCGGTCAGTATGATCCGCAGATCGTTTTTGCGCAGTAATGGTGCGAGAAAGCTGTCAATGGCAGATCGAATGTTGTCGATATTCGTAAGGGAACGGATCCAACTGGCAGGTTGTTGACGGATCTCTTCTTCGGTCCAGGTGCCCGTTACCGCGGTAACAGGGGTATAGGTTTCTGGCATAACTTAAGTCCTTAGTCTTGTAAATTCCACATAAGACGCTGGCGAGAATGTCGCTATCTTTCGTTTCGTTTCACTTGTTCATCTTGTCGATTGATTAAAATCTATAGGAAAGAAATCGAAAGAGCAATAATCCAAAAGGAAATAAAACGAAATTTGTGATCGTGAGAACGAAAGGTGTGGTTATCTTATTGATCTATAAGAAGTAGGCTTGTTGTAGGATGGTTAGGTATTTACTCAAGCGAAAGGAAAAGAAAGGCCTTGCGATCGAAGACCGCAGGCCAACACGAGACAAAATGAAAGGTCAAAGGGGGAGAGCCTGACCCTGAATCCAGATCTGTTGTAAATGTAGCCCGCTATTGAGCGCGATCGCGTCTGCACGTTTTCCCACTGCTAACGATCCCAGTTGGCGATCGATACCCAACAGACGTGCGGGGTGGAGAGAGGCCATATGAATTGCCTCTTCTGCCGTTATCCCGGTGAGCTCGACCATATTACGTACGGCTGCGTCAACCGAGAGCGTGCTACCAGCCAGGCCACCGGAAGCGGTACGCACAATACCACTGTGCATTTCTACCTCCTCACCGCAGAGTGTATAGCGTCCGTCTGGCATTCCTGCAGCCTGCATGGCATCGGTGATCAGCACCAGCCTGTCTTTGGCGCAACAGCAGCAGAGTTTCATGGCTGCCGGGTGGACATGGTGTCCGTCAGCGATAAGTTCCAGCCAGGCGCGAGGGTCGGTTAACCCTACGCCAACCATTCCTGGCTCCCGATGATGTAAGCCGGTCATACCGTTGTAGCAGTGAACCAGTCCGTCAGCGCCGGCGTCAAAGGCTGCGCGGGTTTGTTCCCAGGTAGCTGCGCTGTGTCCCAGCATCACCCGTACGTTGCGCTGCTTCAGATGTTCGATGGCCTGCAATGCACCGGGTTTTTCTGGTGCCAGCGCAACGACGCGCAATGTTTGCTGGGAAATCGCAATCAGTTCATCCAGTTCACTGAGTTCCAGTTCTCTGAAAAGCTCAGGCGGGTGCGCCCCTTTGTTCTGCGGCGTAAAGTACGGGCCTTCAAGATAACTGCCCAGCACCTGTGCGCCTGGCCCTCCGGAATGGTAGCGATGGGCGATACGCTCAAGCGCCTTGTGAATATCCGGTAATGGAGCGGTGACGGTAGTGGGTAGCCAGTTGGCTACCCCTTCACGTGCTTTGTGCATCGCCAGTTTGTCGAGTGTATCCGGTGCTTCATCCATCACATCGGCACCCGCGCCCCCGTGTACGTGGGTATCAATGTATGCCGGACAGAGCAGTTCAGCATCGCGGACCATAACGCCGGAAGGAATTGGCTCTATTGCCGCAATGATACCGTCTTCAATATGCAATTGATGATCGTCCAGCCAGCCCTGTTCGGTCAGTAGACGTCTGGCGCGCAGTAGCAGTGTCATATCCCTTCCTCAACGGGCTTTTCCTCACGGCAGCGTCCCAGCTCGTCCACCAGGCTGGTTAAACCCCGGTGCCCGCACTCCAGCGCCTGCAAACGAAACGCTTCGCTGCTCAGGTCGTCGCGCTCCAGCACCATCTCCAGTAGCAGTTGTAGATTGGTACCGGTGATCACTTCAGTACCTTGCCTTTGCATGGCTAGTGTGGAAGCGACGCGAAATGGTGTTCCGCCCAACAAATCAGTCAGAAACACGATGTCTTGCTGCGCATCCAGTTCACCCACCGCCTGTTCAAGTTGTGAGGTGAGCAAGGCAGTGGTTGAGGTTTCCGGAAAGTCGATGGCAATGAACTGAGTCTGCTCACCCAGAATCTGTTTCATCGCTTTTTCCATTCCGCTGGCAAACCCGCCATGACCCGTCAAAATAATACCTAACATCTACAACCCCTTATATTTACAGGAAATGACAGAACTTACCTACGACGCCGAGCACCACGGTAATGGCGATAAGGCGCAGAGGACTCCAGCCACGGCGGACCAGCCAGAACATGGTTAATGTGTAGACCAGCGGTAAAAAAGCAGGCATCAGCTTGTCTATCACGTCTGTTTGCAGTTTCACTACCGCATCGCCAGCAGTGATTTCCAGCGTAGTGCTCAGGCGAACATAGGTCGCTACCAGCGCACCGATCACCGTCATCCCTACGATGGATGCCGCATGTCCAACCTTTTTGGTGTTAGCTTTAATCAGCGGAATGGCAGCAACGCCCATTCGATAAGCATAGTGTGCCAGCCCAAAGCGCAGACCAAGATGAACCACGTTGAACATAACAATAAAGACAACTGCACCAAGAATAGAGCCTTGCAGCGCCAGGCTGGCCCCGATACCGCCGCAAATAGGCAGTAACGTTAACCAGAACATGGCATCGCCGATGCCGCCAAGCGGCGCACCCACGGCAATCTTGGTGCTTTGAATACTGTTCACATCCTGCTTGGAGCGTTCCATCGCCAGGATAATCCCGATAACAAACGTGACCAGGAACGGGTGCGTGTTGAAGAAGCCCATATGGCCTTTCATCGAACGCGCCAGATCGCGCTTATTGGTATGGATCTTTTTCAGAGCAGGTAACAGGCCGTACAGCCATCCTGATGCCTGCATACGTTCGTAGTTAAAAGAGGCCTGCAACAGCATTGAACGCCAGGCAACACGGTTGATATCTTTTTTCGTCAGCTCGGCACCGATATTCTGGTCTTCGTAGACGTTTTCATTGGTGCCGGACAGCAGCGTTTCTTCGGTTTCGGAAACGTTCGGCAGAGCCGTTTGATTAGATGCCATCTTCGAATTCCTCTTTTTGTGCTGCGGGAGCTGTAGGTTCAGGTGATTTACGCAGAAAATCGATCAGCGCCATTGCCAGTGCTGCGGCGGCGATCGCCAGCACAGGGAGTTTGAGCCAGGCAGCTGCTACAAAACCCAGGATGAAGTAGGGGATATAGACGTTTTTCATCATGATTTTCAGCAGTACGGCGAAGCCGATAGCTGGCATGATGCCGCCTGCCACACCCAGGCCGTCAATCAGACGCGTCGGCAGAACATCTATCGCGGTTTTGGCATGTTCCGCGCCAAAGTAAATCGGCAGGAACGCGCATAAAAAGTAGAAGGTCCCCAACGCGAGCAACGCCAGATAGTTGACCCGCTCAATCCCGGCGGTATCGGCATTCGCTGCCATGCGATCGCAGCGAGCCATCACCCCGGACATCACAGAGAACAGGAAGGTAATCCCCATCTGTACTGCTACGGCGAACGGTACCGCTACACCTACGGCAACTTCAGGTTTCACTCCGGTCGTTATGGCAAACGTGGTTCCCACGATAGTGCCGATAATCACGTTTGGCGGTTGAGCTCCCGCCAGTGGGGCAAGACCCATCCACACCAGTTCCAGCGTACCACCTGTTAAAATACCGGTATGCAGATCGCCCAGAATCAGGCCGACCAGCGGCCCGAGAACAACCGGGCGGTGCATGTGCGTTAACCCGTTGAACATATCCAGGCCTGCAATAAAGGCGAGAATACCCAACGCAAAAGCCTGCAACAGACTGATTTCCATTGTGAATCCCTCAGAGAAGTTTATAGAGGTCCTGGGCGGGTTCTGTTGGAACGCCCTGAACGAAGCATTCCACTCCAGCGGCTTTGAGCCCGTTGAACGCCGTAATATCTGCAGCGTCTACAGAAACCGTTTTGGCGATTTGTTGCTTGCCGTTGGCGTAGTGCATATTGCCAACGTTGATACGGTTAACAGGAACACCGCCTTCGACCAGACGGAAGAAATCCGCAGGCGATTTGCAGACCAGCAGAATTTTCTGGCGATCGGCGGCACGGTGAATATTGTCGATCACTTTTTGTAATGACCAGAAGCGTACGGCGATCCCTTCTGCCAGTACCATTTCCATCAGGTTTTGCTGCACTGGATCTTCAGCCACCTCATCATTAGCGACCAGCACCAGGTTTGCCCCCGCAAACCCGACCCATTGCACACCAACCTGACCGTGAATCAGACGTTCATCAATGCGACTTAATACAATGTTTGGCATGGTATTTTTCTCTTTTTTGTTATGCGTTACGATCTGGAGCACCCAGGCAGGCGCAGTGATATTGCTGCAGTATGTCCTGAATATGGTTAATGATGAGTTCTCGCGGCGTGGCGCTGAGATCTCCCTCGCGCACTTTTACGTACTGCAAGGGTAAATACTGGCTAATCAGCGGTAGTGGAATGGGGTCGTCCGCCAGGTTACGTACCAGACGTTCAAATGCTTCATCAATCTGGCTGTCCGGCCAGTAGTAACGAACCCGATCAGAGTAGCTGTATCCACGGGCCAGACGGCGTGCGTTGCCATCACCGTGATAATGGCTCTGCCAGTACTCTGGTCTATCAAGCATTACGCTTTCCAGCACATGTCGCAGGCCCGAGCTGGCTTTTGCAGGCAGCAATTCTTCTTCAATGGCCGCTAACGAAAACAGCGCTTCGCGCAGGGCGAAGGTAAGCGCGGGTCCCACTTTCAGAATAGCGAAGTGGTCTATCACCAGTTGGCGCAAGGACTGTGGCGTTTGGTAATCGGTAGAATGCGCTTCAAAAACCAGCGTGTCGTAGTCTTCCACCATTTTGCTGAGTGCCACGGCTTTCTGCGGTTGATAATCAATGATGTGCGTGTGGTCGAATTCAACGCCAGGTTGCACGACCAGGGCGATAATACGTGCCCATATACCTTCCAGCCCGCGCTTTTCAAAGGCGTGATAGTGGGCCTGCAGCGTTGCACGTGCGGCATCTGGCGTTGTTACCGCCAGTTCGGTTAACGCTTCGTGTGCGCCACCAGGAACCGGAACTTCTGTGCCAATCACATAGACCAGGTCAGACTCGCCAAAATGTGCCATACAGGTTTCTTCGGCGACTTTGGCCAGGCGTGCGGCGCGCTCAGCGACGATTTCATCCGTCAGTGGAACCGGGTCGTTGGCACAAGACATGCTGCAATCGAGGTGGATTTTTTTAAAGCCTGCGGCGACATAGCTCTTGATCAGATCGTCAGCATTGGCCATTGCCTGTTCCGCAGGCAGATTTTGCCAGCGGTTTGGTCCGAGATGGTCTCCGCCGAGAATCAGCATATCCTGAGAAAAATCAAGCGAGTCGGCTAATCGGCAGACAAAACTGCGAAAATCGGCTGGCGTCATACCTGTATAGCCGCCAAACTGGTCAACCTGATTAGAGGTTGCTTCGATCAACAGCGGTGTATGGCTTGCATGGGCGTAGCGTATTGCGGCTTCCAGTACGATTGGATGCGCGGAACAAACGGCATAAATCCCGTTTGCCTTCCCCCGTTTATGCTGCTCGACCATTTTAGTTAGATGTTTCACTTTCCTCTCCAGGTCAGATTACTGCGACATCAATCTTTCGTTTTGTTTCATTTAATACTGCATCATGGTGTTATAAAAATAAAACGAAAGATAATGGTTTTCCGATCTGTTTCACAAAAGAAACACAATGAAAGGTTTCAGCGTAAGTTCGTCCGGCTCTTCCCTGCTTGCGGGGCTTGCATTCGCGCAAAAGAAAGGCGTTAATAGACAAAACGAAATAAAACGAAAGGTTCAATTAAAGGATTTCTTATGAGTAACACCGAGTCTTCTGCAGACAAGCGCGTTATTGGCACCAGCGAAAGACGTGAGCAGATCATCCAGCGGTTACGGCAGCAGGGAAGCGTTCAGGTTAACGATCTCTCCTTATTTTTTGGCGTCTCCACGGTCACTATTCGCAACGACCTCGCTTTTCTGGAAAAGCAGGGGATTGCGGTACGTGCCTATGGCGGAGCGCTGATTTGCGAAAGCAATGCACCTGTTGTGGAGCCTTCTGTTGAAGATAAGAGTTCACTTAATACGGCAGTTAAACGCAGTATTGCCAGAGCCGCCGCAGAGTTGATTCAACCGGGACACCGCGTGATCCTTGACTCCGGTACCACGACCTATGAAATTGCCCGCCTGATGCGCCAGCATACTAATGTCATTGCTATGACCAACGGTATGAATGTCGCCAATGCGCTACTGGAAGCTGAAGGGGTTGAGCTGCTGATGACCGGCGGTCATTTGCGTCGTCAGTCACAATCGTTTTATGGCGATCAGGCTGAGCAGTCGCTACAAAATTATCACTTCGACATGCTGTTTCTTGGCGTTGATGCTATTGATTTAGAGCGTGGTGTTAGCACGCACAACGAAGATGAAGCGCGTCTCAACCGTCGGATGTGTGAAGTGGCTGAACGTATTATTGTTGTTACCGACTCGACGAAGTTTAACCGCTCCAGCCTGCATAAGATCATTGATACCCAGAGGATCCATACCATCATTGTTGATGAAGGTATCCCAGAGGAAAGTTTGCAGGAACTACGCCGCAGCGGTGTTGAAGTGATCATTGTTGAGTAGTCCCGCTCTAAAATTCAAAAATGTGATCCCATTCAATTAAACAAAAACAAACCATAAGCGAGCTTTTTTAGTAGCTCGCTTTCGTTTTTTTGCATGCTTCCCGTCTCTTTCTCGCATCTTACCCGCTTTGAGTCTTTTCATTTTTTCGGTTTTCTTCGTTTCGGTTTGCTAAAACGAAAGAAAATAGTCAGTTTTGGTTAAATTAAACGCTGAGTCTGTGCGCACAAATTCACCTTATTGCTTCTGATGTAATATATTCAAAAGAAAACGAAAGTGCTAAAGCGCTAAAACAAAACAACATGAATATTTGATGGAGCAATAGAAATGCTGGATAACTTAAGACGTCGCGAGCAAATAATTGATCTGCTGTGCGATCAGGGTAGCGTTCGTGTCGAGCCACTGAGCGTCCATTTTGGTGTGTCATCGGTCACGATCCGCAACGACTTACGTTATCTGGAGCAGAAAGGATGCGTCATGCGCTCCTACGGCGGGGCGGTTCTCAATCAGCACTTTGCCCTTGACCGGCCTTTGCAGGATAAGGACCGGCTGAATCGCGATGTGAAAACGCGTATTGCCGAAAAAGCAGCCAGCTTTGTGAAAGATGGTGACACGTTAATCCTCGATTCCGGTTCGACCACCACGCTCATTCCTCCAATGTTAAAGAATCGCCGCGATCTGGTGGTGATGACCAATGCGCTCAACATTGCGTGGGAACTGGCGAATTTTGAGCGCGTAGACGTCATGATCCTGGGAGGGAACGTCAGGCAAAGCGTCTATTCATTGTATGGCCCTTCAGCAGAACACCAGCTCAGACAATACCGGTTTGATAAGCTTTTTTTGGGCGTTGATGGATTCTGCCTGGAAGCGGGGATTACCACGCCACATCCGGGAGAAGCACATCTGAATCAGGTAATGTGTGAGGTTGCGCAGGAGGTCACGGTAGTCGCTGACTCCAGCAAGTTTGGCCGCAAAAGTTTCTGTATGATTAGCGAAATCAGCGGGATTGACCGGGTGATTACCGACAGCGGTATCCCTGAAAATTATCACCGGACGTTAATCCAGCTTGGGGTGGATGTGGTGATTGCGGATGAATAACTGAAATTGCTGGCGAGATTTTCTCGCCAGCAGTGTTTTAGTGGGTCAGCGTACCCTGTTCAACCAGCAGCAATGCGGCACCGCGAACCCCGCTGGATGCACCATGGATGGCCGGGAATACGCGGGCAGGCTCTAATCCCGGGAACAAGTAACGTGACATGGCCTGCGGCAGCAACGTATAAATTTCCTCGATGTTGGAAACTCCACCGCCGAGAACAAAAGCATCGACATCCAGAATCAACTGCAATTGCGCCAGCGTACAACCCAACATATCAATCCATGCTTCTATGGTAGTAACGGCGCTGGCATTGCCATGACGATAATGCTCCAGCAGGGTCTCCATTTTGAGTTGTTCTCCACTGAAGTGTTTGTGGAGCCACAGTAAACCAGGACCGGATTGATAGCGTTCCAGACACCCTTGTAAGCCACAGCCGCACTTCAACTCCGGCAAGTGATAACGACGCATAAACGTTGCCGGAAGCGGTAAATGGCCGAACTCACTGGCCATTCGGTTGCGACCCCGATACAACTGACCGTCAATGACTAACCCTCCACCCATGCCGGTGCCAATAATGGCACCAAAAATTCGGGAGAACTGGCGAGCCTGCTGGGTATGGGCTTCCGAGAGTGCAAAACAGCAGCAGTCATTGTCCAGTTCAACCGAACGATTGAGGCGGTGGGCCAGATCGTTCATCACCTGGCGTCCTGTGAGGCAAGGCACGTTAGATGACAGTAATTTTCCGGTATGTCTGTCCATAAGACCGGGCATGCCGATGCCAATTTTTCCTTGCGTTCCAGTCGCCCAGTCGGCGGTATCAATAAGTGAAGTAAAGGTCGAAAGAAAGAGTTCATAATCCTGCACTGGCGTGGCGACGCGCTTACGCCAGCAAACCTGCATTTCCTTATCAAAAGCGACAATTTCAGTTTTGGTTCCACCAATATCAACACCGTAAAACATGCCTCATCTCCTCCGGCTTCACAGCGTAACCAGACAGTTTTCCTTGCGAGCGCGCTCTGCGGCAAAGACCATTAAGTGACTTTCCAGTGATTCATCCGGGCCAGAAAGGATCATATTTTGATCGTTGGCCATCACTGCGTGGATGAAGCGATCCATCAGGTAGTAATCGCCACCACCATGCCCCCCCATCTGGGTTTGTGTGCCAGCGGCGATCTCCTCGATCTGATGCACTGTTTCTTTGTCTGTCAGGAAATCAAACACCCGGATCTGCTCGCCATCGCCTTCCAGATAACCTCTGGTACCAAACAGGCGCGTTTTTCGATCTTCCATTTTGGTAAACGCGGTCATTGTAAAGGTCACTGTCTGCTGGTGGGCAAAACGTAAGTTAACAACCTGATGATCCACCACATCATTATCACAACGATAAACGCAACGACCATAAGGCCCATCGCGCAGCGCCTGGCGAACATTCTCTTCGCTAGGATCTGCAGTCAGCACCCGACGGAAGTGTGGAGTGCATTTGTGGTTTTCACCCAGATAAATTTTGCAGGCAGACCAGGGACAGGTTGATTCAACCTGACAATCAAGGCAGCGGTCGGCGGCACCAGCAGGCTGATTCTCTTTCACAAAGTGACTCAGGCTACCAAATGATCCTACGTCCTGGCAGTTGTCGCTCATGATGTAGCGGATCCAGTCCAAATCATGACAGGATTTCTGTAACAACATAAATGACGATTCTGCTTCATTGCGCCAGTTACCACGTACAAACGAGTGCGCCTGATGCCAGTAACCTACGGGTTCGAGATGCTGCATGCTGACAATATCGCCAATTACGCCATCATCAAGCAGTGATTTCAGCTTTTGCGTATAGCGGGTGTAACGCAGGACGTGCGCGACGGCCAGTAATACGTTGTTGCGTTTGACCGCATCAATAATGATCCGGCAATCTTCTGGCGTAGGGGCGAGCGGTTTTTCCAGCAGAATGTGATAGCCGAGATTAGCAAACGCCACGGCAGGATCTTTGTGCATATTATCCTGCGTGCAAATAAGTACCACATCGGCCATTTTGGGTTGGGCCGCAGCTTCTTGCCAGTCGCAAAACACGTTATTTGGGTCAATCTTATGCTGTGCGACAAACTGCTGGCGGTATGCCTCTCTGGGCTCGGCAACGCCTACCACCTGCATTCTGTCTGGATGTTCAAGCGCATAGCGAGAATATATTTCTCCGCGCGCACCAGCCCCTACCACTAATACGGTCACTTTATTCGCACACATATAAACCTCTCATTTTTCACTTAGCCTGAATAACGGTCAGGCCAAATTTTCTTCATGTTTTTTATCAAACAAAAAGGCGGCATCCAGATTAAATTTCACTTTGATAGATTCACCGGGAAGTGGGGTCCAGTCGGGTGAGGAGTTAATACGTAAGATCATATGTTGCTCACCAATATCAAAATGCAGAAGGTCTTCGTTGCCCATCCTTTCTACGTTGGTAATGTGCGCATCGAACGCAGAGGCATCATGCTGCGAGGCTAACTGAATGGCCTCTGAGCGGATGCCAAACCAGACGCTGGAGTGCGGATATTGCTCCAGTAGGTTACTCAAGCGCGTATTTAATGGCAGGATTAAATTATCAGCCAGGCGCAGGCCACGAGTGCTGGGGTCAATATCAAGCAGCATAATATTCATTGCCGGATTACCAATAAAACCAGCAACAAATTTGTTCCTGGGGTGATGGTAAATATTCCCTGGGGTATCCACCTGCATAATACGACCGCCATTTAGAACGCAAATCCTGTCTCCCATCGTCATTGCTTCAATCTGATCGTGCGTGACGTACACCATGGTTGCGCTCACGCCTTCGTGACGCAGTTGTCGATGCAGTTCTGTCAGCCGCACGCGCATTGAAACACGCAGTTTTGCATCCAGGTTGGACAGCGGCTCATCAAACAAAAAAACGTCTGGCTTACGCACGATGGCCCTGCCAACGGCTACTCGCTGGCATTGACCGCCTGAAAGCTGACCGGGCTTTTTGTCGAGCAATGTTTCGATTTCCAGCTTGTGTGCAGCTTCCCGGACGCGGATATCAATCTCTTCTTTGCTCATTTTCCCTAACAGACTGAATGCCATATTTTTATAAATCGTCATGTGGGGATAGAGGGCATAATTCTGGAAGACCATGGCAACGCCTCGCTCCTTTGGTAGCAGGTCGTTGACGCACTTCTCTCCGATTGCGATATGGCCATGAGTGATATCTTCCAGACCTGCAATCATGCGTAGCAGCGTTGATTTGGCGCAGCCTGATGGCCCGACAAACACCATGAATTCGCCGTCGTGGATTTCAAGATCAACGCCATGGATCGCCTGAAAGCCATTGGGATAGACTTTGCTTACTGCCTGTAATTGAATACCTGACATAACACTGCCCCTTATCCTTTAATTCCGGCACCAGCGATGCCGCGAATAAAATAGCGCTGGAAGAAGATATAAAGTAACAACATCGGGATAATCGCCAGCAATGCGCCCGCCATTAACATCGGATATTCCACGCCTGAACGGCCAGAAAGTGAGGCTAATCCTACTGGTAATGTCATTTTATCCATGGAGGTGTTGACGATCAGTGGCCACATTAAATTATTCCAGCTCCACAGTCCGTTAATAATGACGCAGGCAATCAGTCCCGGTTTAATTAATGGCAGCATAATTTTGAAGAAAATAGTCAGATGGTTATACCCATCCATAACGGCTGCCTCTTCCAGTTCTTTAGGTACTGACAGAAAAAACTGACGTAATAAAAAGGCGCTATATATGCTGAATAAACCCGGTAACACCAGTCCAGGAATTGAGTTCAGCAAACCGATTTTTTCAACGGTTAAAAACTGTGGGATTAAAAAGATCTGACCGGGCACCATCAGAATTGAAATACACAGCATAAACAGGACATCTCGTCCTTTGAAACGCAGTCGGGAGAAACCGTACGCTGCCATTGCCGCAATCAGCGTCTGCAAAATGACGATGACCAGCGTGGAGACGATCGAGTTAAAGTAAAAGCTGCCAAAAGGCATTTCATGCAAGATTTTACCGTAAGCCTGAAACCCTGGGTTGGCGGGTAGCAGTATCGGCGGAAAGGCGATGCTTTCTGCCTGGGTTTTAAAAGAGGTGATGATCATCCAGATAAACGGAACCACCGTTACCAGCGTCGCGAGGATCATCAGGCCGTAAATTAGCCATTTTTCACGTTTTGTCATGAACATCGTGGTGCCTCACTGTGCTTTAAGTCGTTTACCAATCCATATTTGCAGCAGCGTCAGGACCATCGTGATAACGAAAATCACCACGGCGATTGCTGAGGCATACCCTTTTTCATGGTAGATAAAGGCGTATTTATAGAAGAGATAGGCGATGGTCATCGTCTGATCGTCCACCATGGATGAACTGCCAAACAGCAGATAAACCACATCGAAAATTTGCAGCGTTTCGATAAAAGAGATCACCAGTACGAAAAACAGCGTTGGGATCATTAGCGGTAAGGTAATAGACCAGAATCCACGCAATTTGCTGATGCCATCCAGCGACATCGCTTCATAAATTTGTTTGGGGATCCCCTGCAATCCAGCGAGCAGAATGATCATCTTCAGCGCAATAGCCGACCAGATGATAACCAACGAGGCGCTCAGGCGGACGACATCGGGATCGGATAACCAACCGATGGCCGGAAGATCGAAAAAAGCCAGGATCTGATTAATTAAGCCGAAGTTTCGGTTCATCAACCACTGCCAGACCATAGCAATGGCCGCAGGCATAGTGACAGCGGGTAGAAATAACAGTGTGCGAAACAACCACTGACCGCGAATCGCCTGATTCAGGCCAATTGCGAGCAGCAATGACAAAACGGTGATTATCGGTACGCAAATAAAAACATAGGCCAGGGTGTTATATATTGCTGAACGAAACTCATCATCGCTGAATAAATTAATATAGTTATCTAAGCTGATCGTCGTCCAGATCTGAAACTCGCCCAGGTCGGTGAAACTATAAAAAACGTTCTGGAAGAATGGAGTAAAGTAAAAAACAATTAACCCCGCCAGTAACGGCATAATCATTATCCATCCCCAGAAGCGTTCTTCTTTTTCCAGCTTGGTCAGGGATTTTTTGTGCACTTCCCTGGCTGGTAATTGTGGGGATGCAGCTTCATCTGAATAGCTCATACAGACTCCGGGATGCTCACTGTGCAACCAAAATATATTGCGTGGGCGAAAGCGAGAGGGAGCATGGCTCCCTCAGGATTATTTCTGTATTTCTCGTTCAACGCGTTTTGCAACACCAGGCATGACTTTTTCTGGGTCAGTACCCGTCCAGACTTTTTTCAAGCCATCATTCAGGATGCTATTCCACTTGGCGGTATTGGAGCCTGCGGTTGGATATTTATGTGAGAAAGCCAATGAATCGATATAGGCTGAAACATCAATACCCTTAAAGCCTTCAGCCCACTCTTTGGCCACTTTTTGGTTAGCGGGGATCACGACTTTTCCCGTAGCCAGCGTCTGCTGCGCATGCTCAGAACTCATGAACTCAATGAACTTCCACGCCGCATCTTTATGCTGACTTTTTGCTGACATGGCAAATGCCAGGCTATGGGATACACCTGCCTGCTCTACCATTTTAGGCATAGGTACCACGCCGATGTGATCCTTAATCAGCTCATTTTGAGAGAAGGGTAATGCCCACCATGAGCCTGCGTAGACCATGGCCACTCGGTTGGACTGGAAGACATCTGAGGCTTCCATCTCGCCTGGCGGTTGGATTAGTCCCGCGTTCAGCATGCCTTGAACATCGCGATAGACGGCGATGGCTTTGTCATTGGCAACATCCGTTTTGCCCTCAGGCAGGACAATCTTATCGCCAGCCTGTAATAGCAGATTAAAGTAACTGTCCTGCCCGCTGCTGAATTCCATTGCCAGTGGATAAGACTGTTTATCCAGACCTTTACGCAACTGCTCTGATTTTTGTTTTAAATCGTCCCATGTCCAGTTTTTATCGGGATAGCTCACGCCAGCCTGATCGAACATTTTTTTGTTGTACCAGACGGCAATTGCATCAATATCTCTTGGGATGGCATATTGCTGCGACTGGTATTGATAGGCATCGACTGAGCTTTTAACAAAATCATCCAGTTTCGGCGCTGATTTCTCTTTCAGATAATTGCTCAGTGGTTCCAGCATGCCATTTTTAACATATTGCTGGAAATTAGGCATATTCATCCAGAATACATCCGGTGCTACATTTCCACCGACTGCTGAACTTAGCTTGATAAAATATTGGTCATAAGGTGTTAATTCAATTTCGACTTTGATGCCAGGGTTGTTTTTTTCGAATTCATTAACGAGCTGTTGTTCGCCAGGGAGTTGATTACGGTCCCATAACGTGTAGCGTAATTTAACAGGCTTTGCGTCCGATTGGCCTTCAGCACTCGCGACGACAGGAGTTGCCAGTAAACAGGAAATAAGACAGGCCAATGCGACATTATTTTTATTCAGGGTATACATAACTTCCCTCTTTATTCAGGTCAGAATGCTTATGAGGTAAATTACAGGAGCCTATGAATAATCTGTTTTACATCGGAGAAAGTCAAAGCGGTAAAAAATAGGGGATTATCGCATTAAAACAAGGTCGTCTTTCGGTAGGTTTCTCTTTTATCAAAACGAAAATATAACATAAAACAATGGTGGCATTATTTCGTTTAATTTCATATTGTTAGGTTAATTTTGTAGGTTTGAATCGAAAAAAACAGATGTTTGAAAAAACCTCTTAAAATGCGAACGTTATCACTTTATTTGTTGTTACATAGACATAAAAAACGGGGATAAGTCCCCGTTTTTTCGTTGGCTTTCGTTTCGATAATCAGGTCACTGGCGCCGGGTTAAACACCGCCAGCTGGTTATGCAGTCCCCACTGATCCGAGAAGGTTTTCTTACGCCCGCTGGCGACGTCGAGAATAAATTCGAACAGTTTCAGACCCACATCTTCAATGGTTTCTTCTCCGGTGGCGATGGTGCCCGCGTTAATGTCCATCAGGTCAAACCAACGGTTGGCCAGCTCGGTGCGTGTCGCCATTTTAATCACCGGCACGGCCATCAGGCCATATGGCGTACCGCGACCGGTAGTGAACACCTGCACGGTGATCCCGGAAGCGACCTGCTGTGTACCGCAAACAAAATCACTGGCGGGGGTTGCAGCGTAAATCAGGCCACGTTTGGTTGGACGCTGACCCGGCGACAATACTTCGACAATCGCGCTCTTGCCAGACTTGGCAATCGAACCCAGCGCCTTTTCCACCACGTTTGCCAGACCGCCTTTCTTGTTGCCCGGAGAAGGGTTGGCGCTGCGATCCGTTTTGCCCATATCAAGGTAGTTATCGTACCAGGCCATCTCTTCGAGCAGGCGTTTACCTACTTCTTCGTTAATCGCACGTGGGGTCAGAAGGTGGATGGCATCGCGCACTTCGGTTACTTCAGAGAACATTACGGTCGCGCCGCAGCGTACTAACAGGTCGGAGGCATAACCCACCGCCGGGTTGGCCGTCACGCCGGAGAACGCATCGCTACCGCCGCACTGCATGCCGACCACCAGTTCTGAAGCCGGACAGGTTTCACGTTGGCGCTGATTGAGCTTTGCCAGATGACGTTCGGCCACCTGCAGAATATCGGTGACCATCGATTGAAAGCCGACGTGCTTTTCATCCTGCAGGCTGACGATACTGGCGCTGTCGACCGGAATACTTTTCACATCGTGCGTGCCTTCCAGCAGCCGCTCAGGCTGCAGTTTTTCGCAACCGAGGCCGATGACCATCACTTCACCGCCAAAATTTGGGTTAAGCGCAATATTGTGAATGGTGCGAATCGGCACGATGGCGGCTGGAGCATTGATCGCCACGCCGCAGCCGTAGAGATGATTGAGCCCCACCACACCGTCGACGTTCGGGTATTTAGGCAGCAGATCGCGCTCAATGATTTTCACCACATAATCCACCACGCCCGCTACGCAGTGCACGCTGGTGGAGATACCGAGTAGATTTTTGGTACCAACGCTACCGTCAGCATTGCGGTAACCTTCAAAGGTATAACCCTCAAGAGGCGGCAGCGGCTCTGGCACTTTAGTTGCCAGCGGCAGCGTCTCCAGCGGCGGGGCTTTGGGCAGTTCAACCATTGATTCATCAATCCAGCTGCCGCGTGGGATATCGCGAACGGCATAGCCTATCACTTCGCCATAACGCACGATTTCGCCATGAACAGGAATATCCAATAGCGCCACTTTATGACCCTGGGGAATATGTTCAATGAGTTCCAGTCCGTCCGGAAAACGCGTTCCGGCTTTCAGACCATTGTCATTGACAATTATCGCCACATTATCTGTTTCGTGAACTTTAATATAAAACGCCGTTGGCGATTCTTGTCTGATTTCGATGTCGGCCATTGTCCAGTATTCTCCAACAAGGTGGTGATAATAGTGTGGATATTTATATTTTGAATCTAATTGTAAGTAATAAAGATTCGGTATCGTGAAATAAGAATGTCAGGAGTTTAACGTGAAGAATGTGATGATGATCACTTAAACTCAGCAAGGCCGAGTCACCAGGAGTAGCAATACGTAAATGTGTGCATTAGCGCCCATGCTTGTGTGCATATGCCCAAAACATTAATTTAATAACGCGTATTTAATGAGCGTTTGCACAATGATTAACGTTGTGCTGATGATTATACTAAATCACGGTTTCATAACGTCTGATAAATTATTATCTATTTTTATTATCGGTAATTTATCACGAGAAACACCCATAAAATAATAATAAAAACCTTTTATGTGCCCGAGGTAAATAGAATGATATTGGATACAGTTGTCGAGAAAAAGAAAGGTACGCACACCCGTTATTTAATATTGCTGATAATATTTATTGTTACAGCCGTTAACTATGCGGACCGTGCGACGCTGTCTATTGCCGGAACTGAAGTGGCGAAAGAGTTACATCTCAGCGCCATCTCAATGGGTTACATTTTCTCCGCCTTCGGCTGGGCTTACCTGTTGATGCAAATCCCCGGCGGCTGGCTGCTGGATAAATTCGGCTCGAAGAAAGTCTACACCTACAGTTTGTTCTTCTGGTCACTGTTTACCTTCCTGCAGGGCTTTGTGGACATGTTCCCGCTGGCCTGGGCGGGGATTTCAATGTTCATCATGCGCTTTATGCTGGGCTTCTCGGAAGCGCCATCCTTCCCGGCTAATGCCCGTATCGTGGCGGCCTGGTTCCCAACGAAAGAGCGCGGCACGGCATCCGCGATTTTTAACTCCGCACAGTATTTCTCCCTGGCGCTGTTTTCCCCGCTGCTCGGCTGGCTGACCTTCGCCTGGGGCTGGGAGCACGTCTTTACCGTGATGGGCGTGATTGGTTTTGTGCTTACCGGACTGTGGGTAAAGTTTATTCATAACCCAACCGATCACCCGCGCATGTCGCAAGAAGAGTTGAAGTTTATCTCTGAAAACGGCGCGGTCGTGGATATGGACCATAAAAAGCCGGGCGATGTGAAGTCAGGTGGTCCTAAACTGCATTATATCAAGCAGTTGCTGACAAATCGTATGATGCTTGGTGTGTTCTTTGGCCAGTATTTTATCAACACTATTACCTGGTTTTTTCTCACCTGGTTCCCGATTTACCTGGTTCAGGAAAAAGGTATGTCGATTCTGAAAGTGGGCCTGGTGGCTTCGATTCCGGCACTGTGCGGGTTTTTCGGTGGCGTGCTCGGCGGCGTGTTCTCTGATTATCTGATTAAACGTGGTTTCAGCATTACCCTGGCGCGTAAGCTGCCGATAGTGCTCGGCATGTTGCTCGCATCGACCATTATTCTGTGTAACTACACCGATAATACCGCTCTTGTGGTGGCGCTGATGGCGCTGGCGTTCTTCGGTAAAGGTTTCGGCGCGCTGGGTTGGCCGGTGATTTCCGATACCGCGCCGAAAGAGATTGTCGGTCTGTGCGGTGGGGTATTTAACGTATTTGGCAACGTGGCTTCCATCGTCACCCCGCTGGTGATTGGGTATCTGGTGAGCGAGCTGCACTCATTTAATGCTGCGCTGATGTTTGTAGGGTGCTCGGCGCTGATGGCAATGGTTTGCTACCTGTTTATTGTCGGTGACATTAAACGTATGGAATTGCAGAAATAAACAAAGGTATAGGCGATGAATAACACGATTTTCCCGAATAAGTTTAAAGCGGCCCTCGCGGCGCAACAAATTCAGATTGGCTGCTGGTCTGCATTGGCCAGCCCAATCAGTACCGAAGTTTTAGGCCTGGCAGGTTTTGACTGGCTGGTACTGGATGGCGAACATGCGCCGAATGATATCTCGACGTTTATTCCGCAATTGATGGCGCTGAAAGGCAGCGACAGCGCGGCGGTAGTGCGTGTACCAACCAACGAGCCGGTAATTATCAAGCGTCTGCTGGATATCGGGTTTTACAACTTCCTGATCCCGTTCGTTGAGACGGAAGAAGAAGCGGTTAACGCTGTGGCGTCGACCCGCTATCCGCCGGAAGGTATTCGCGGCGTGTCCGTATCCCATCGCGCCAATATGTTTGGCACCGTACCGGACTACTTTGCGCAGTCGAATAAGAACATCACCATCATCGTGCAGATCGAAAGTCAGCAGGGCGTTGATAACGTTGACGCAATCGCGGCGACAGAAGGCGTTGACGGTGTCTTCGTCGGACCAAGCGATCTGGCTGCGGCGCTAGGTCACCTCGGCAATGCGTCACATCCTGATGTGCAGAAAGCTATCCAGCACATTTTTGCCCGCGCGAAAGCACACGGCAAACCAAGCGGCATTCTGGCCCCGGTAGAGGCGGATGCGCGTCGTTATCTGGAGTGGGGCGCGACGTTTGTTGCCGTTGGCAGCGACCTTGGCGTGTTCCGTTCAGCCACGCAGAAACTGGCTGATTCTTTTAAGAAATAACCACCATCGACAGTAGAGAGAGATAAAGACATGACAATGAAAGTTGGTTTTATTGGCCTCGGTATTATGGGTAAACCAATGAGTAAAAACCTCCTCAAGGCAGGTTACTCGCTGGTGGTTGCTGACCGTAACCCGGAATCCATTGCGGAAGTAATTGCCGCAGGCGCTGAAACTGCCGCCACGGCGAAAGATATCGCTGAGCAGTGTGATGTGATCATCACCATGCTGCCGAACTCTCCGCATGTTAAGGAAGTGGCACTGGGTGAAGGCGGCATTATTGAAGGGGCGAAACCGGGCACAGTGCTTATCGACATGAGCTCCATCGCGCCGTTAGCCAGCCGTGAAATTAGCGATGCGCTGAAAGCGAAAGGCGTGGATATGCTGGATGCGCCGGTCAGCGGCGGCGAGCCAAAAGCG
>NZ_SZWU01000067.1:40359-50820 GCF_005280935.1 Citrobacter sp. wls757
CACGTTGTCGGTGATGGTCGGCGGCGATAAAGCGATTTTCGACAAGTACTACGATCTGCTGAAAGCGATGGCAGGCTCCGTGGTGCATACCGGTGAAATTGGTGCGGGTAACGTTACCAAGCTGGCGAATCAGGTGATTGTGGCGCTGAACATTGCCGCGATGTCTGAAGCGCTGACGCTGGCGACCAAAGCGGGTGTGAATCCGGATCTGGTGTATCAGGCGATCCGTGGCGGGCTGGCAGGCAGCACCGTGCTGGATGCGAAAGCGCCGATGGTGATGGATCGCAACTTTAAACCAGGTTTCCGTATTGACCTGCATATCAAAGACCTGGCGAACGCGCTGGATACCTCTCATGGCGTTGGCGCTCAGTTGCCGCTGACTGCAGCAGTCATGGAGATGATGCAGGCGCTACGCGCAGATGGATTGGGTACTGCCGATCACAGTGCGCTCGCATGCTACTACGAAAAACTGGCGAAAGTGGAAGTCACTCGCTAACAAGAAGGGCGCGGATGTGCGCCCTGTATTTCTTGCCTTGCGCGGCACAGTCAGGCTACATAACTATGAAAATCGTAATTGCCCCAGACTCTTATAAAGAAAGCCTTTCTGCCACCGAGGTAGCTCAGGCAATAGAAAAAGGATTTCGGGAAATTTTCCCCGATGCGCAATATGTTTCTGTTCCGGTTGCCGATGGCGGCGAAGGAACGGTTGAAGCCATGATTGCCGCGACGCAAGGGAGTGAACATTCAGCGCAAGTAACGGGGCCGCTGGGCGAAAAAGTGAATGCCTGCTGGGGCATGTCTGGAGATGGTAAAACTGCGTTTATCGAAATGGCGGCAGCCAGCGGTCTGGCGTTGGTGCCTCCTGAAAAGCGCAACCCTTTAGTCACTACGTCACGCGGTACCGGAGAGCTGATTTTGCAGGCGCTGGATAGCGGTGCGCAGAGCATCATTATTGGCATCGGCGGCAGTGCCACCAACGACGGTGGCGCGGGTATGGTGCAGGCGCTGGGGGCAAAACTTTGCGACGCCAA
Organism: Citrobacter sp. wls757; assembly: GCF_005280935.1. Taxonomy (NCBI): domain Bacteria; kingdom Pseudomonadati; phylum Pseudomonadota; class Gammaproteobacteria; order Enterobacterales; family Enterobacteriaceae; genus Citrobacter; species Citrobacter sp. wls757. The sequence goes on from NZ_SZWU01000067.1 coordinate 41,391, forward strand.
CGGGACAGAAATTGGCTATGGTGGTGGAAGCCTGATGAGTCTGAACTCCATCGATATCTCGGGTCTGGATCCGCGCTTAAAAACCTGTTCCATTCGCGTGGCCTGCGATGTGACTAATCCACTCATCGGCGATTCTGGCGCTTCGCGCATTTTTGGCCCGCAGAAAGGGGCGACGGAAGAACGCATTCTCGAACTGGACCGTAATCTGTCTCATTATGCCGACATCATTAAAAAATCGCTGCGGGTCGATGTGAAAGATGTGCCAGGCTCCGGTGCGGCAGGTGGAATGGGCGCGGCATTAATGGCTTTTTTAGGCGCCGAGCTGCGCAGCGGTATCGAGATTGTGACCCAGGCGCTCAATCTGGAAGAGCATATTCACGACTGTACGCTGGTGGTGACCGGCGAAGGGCGGATCGACAGCCAGAGCATTCACGGCAAAGTGCCGGTAGGCGTGGCGAATGTCGCGAAGAAGTACCACAAGCCGGTTATTGGTATTGGCGGCAGCCTGACGCGCGATGTGGAGGTAGTGCATCAATATGGTATCGATGCGGTATTTAGCGTATTGACCAGCATCAGCACGCTGGAAGAGGCCTTCCGTGGGGCATTTGATAATATTTATCGCGCCTCAAGAAACATCGCTGCCACGTTAGCGATAGGAATGCGCAGTGCGGGGTGACATTGCCCCGCAAACCCTCTATACTGCGCGCCGAAGCTGACCAGACAGTCGCCGCTTCGTCGTCGTCCTCTTCGGGGGAGACGGGCGGAGGGGAGGAAAGTCCGGGCTCCATAGGGCAGGGTGCCAGGTAACGCCTGGGGGGGAAACCCACGACCAGTGCAACAGAGAGCAAACCGCCGATGGCCCACGCAAGTGGGATCAGGTAAGGGTGAAAGGGTGCGGTAAGAGCGCACCGCGCGGCTGGTAACAGTCCGTGGCACGGTAAACTCCACCCGGAGCAAGGCCAAATAGGGGTTCACAAGGTACGGCCCGTACTGAACCCGGGTAGGCTGCTTGAGCCAGTGAGCGATTGCTGGCCTAGATGAATGACTGTCCACGACAGAACCCGGCTTATCGGTCAGCTTCACTCTTTAATAAAACCCCGCTTCGGCGGGGTTTTTGCTTTCTGGGTAAGACAGATGAATGACTGTCCACGACGCTATGCTCAAAAGAACGCGGCTTATCGGTCAGCTTCACACTTTATAAAGCCTCGCTTCAGCGGGGTTTTTGCTTTCAGGGCGGTTGCCATGCCTGATGGCGCTGCGCTTATCAGGCCTACTGGGGGAGAGACTGGTTTTGTAGGCCGGATAAGGTGTTTACACCGCCATCCGGCAGAGGTTTTACAGCGAGCATTGAGATTGGTTTTCGAGGATGCAGGCGCTTATTTCCTTCCTATCTAATTTTTATATCCCTATTATTTATGCACCAAATTTCTTTTATCTGAGGGGAATGTGTCGGCGGATATTTCTAATTTTGTGACGACCAACACAAAACGCTGTGCGATACGTTTTTCTCGAGAACAATAGAACGCAATCGATCGCCATCACAAAATTACTTGCTAATAAATCGCACAAAATCAGTGTTAATATAATGTTGTATATGATAATTGTTTGTGTTTTTTAGATTGAATTTTAATAAATGCAATGTTTCTTTACAAACAAATATGGCGAAAAAATGTGATGCATAACGTTATTTAATCGCCATAATCATTAAAATATAATTAAATTTGATAAGTTGTTTATTAAATTTAAGCGCCATCTTGCCTGATAATTGTTCTGTAATTGATTGAAATATAGCCTTTCATGGTTTTAAAAAATAGTGGAAAAAATGGGGGTGTTATAGCCATAAAAAATCGTTATCCCCCCATCTTTTTTTGACTAAAGTCAGGATAAAGTGAGATCGATAATTCATATCTGCATGATTATTAAGTGATTTAAATTTTAACGATAGTCTTACAAAATGTAAGTCAAGGGGATTTGTGAGGGGTAGCACATATCCTTGTTCGCTTAATTTGGTACACTTCCTGCCGTCAACAAAGTAATTAGCGCAGGTCGATATGAATACTATTACACTCCCTAAAACACAGCACTTAGTGGTCTTTCAGGAAGTCATTAGAAGCGGTTCTATCGGCTCAGCTGCAAAAGAATTAGGTTTAACTCAACCGGCTGTCAGCAAAATCATTAATGATGTAGAGGCTTATTTCGGTATTGAGTTAGTTGTACGTAAAAATACTGGTGTGACATTGACTCAGGCAGGTCAGGTGATGCTCTCATGGTCTGAATCTATTACCCGTGAAATGAAAAACATGGTTGATGAGATGAACAGCATGACGAGCAATGCGGTCGTTGATGTGTCGTTTGGCTTTCCTTCACTGATTGCCTTCACCATCATGTCCGGCATGATTAAAAAATTCAAAGAAGTGTTCCCGAAGGCGCAGGTTTCTATGTATGAAGCTCAGCTCTCCTCCTTCTTACCGGCAATCCGTGACGGACGTCTGGATTTCGCCATCGGTACGCTGAGTGATGAGATGAAACTGCACGATCTGCATGTTGAACCGCTCTTTGAGTCAGACTTTATCCTGGTTGCCAGCAAGTCCCGAACATGCACCGGCATCACCTCGCTGAGCGCGTTGAAAAACGAACAGTGGGTGTTGCCACAAACGAATATGGGGTACTACAGCGAACTTCTTACCACGTTACAGAATAATGGCATCAGCAGTGAAAACATCGTTAAAACAGACTCTGTCGTTACGATTTATAATCTTGTTCTCAATGCTGATTTCTTAACAGTAATTCCCTGCGATATGACCACTCCGTTTGGCTCAAACCAGTTTATTACTATCCCGGTAGAAGAAACCTTACCCGTCGCGCGCTATGCCGCCGTGTGGTCGAAAAATTATCGAATTAAAAAAGCAGCATCTATTTTGGTGGAATTAGCCAAAGAGTATTCATCATATAATTGTCGGAGACGAAGGCAATTAATTGAAATTGATTAAAGATTGAATTTGTTTTAACACGAAATAAACGCCATTTGTCTATATCTGACAATGGTCACGGCTATCTATTTACTTTAATACCCAGGTAAGAGGTTCTAATGCACATTACATACGATCTCCCAGTTGCAATTGAAGATATCCTCGAAGCGAAAAAAAGACTTGCGGGGAAAATTTATAAAACGGGAATGCCTCGCTCTAACTATTTTAGTGAACGTTGCAAAGGGGAAATTTTCCTCAAGTTTGAAAACATGCAGCGTACCGGTTCATTTAAAATCCGTGGTGCTTTTAACAAGCTCAGTTCATTAACCGAAGCTGAAAGATGTAAGGGCGTGGTGGCTTGCTCTGCAGGTAACCATGCGCAAGGTGTTTCTCTCTCCTGCGCTATGCTCGGAATCGACGGCAAAGTGGTGATGCCGAAAGGCGCACCGAAGTCTAAAGTAGCGGCAACCTGCGATTATTCCGCAGAAGTTGTGCTGCACGGCGACAACTTCAACGACACCATCGCTAAGGTTAGCGAGATTGTGGAAACTGAAGGCCGTATCTTTATTCCACCCTATGATGACCCGAAAGTTATTGCTGGTCAGGGCACTATTGGTCTGGAAATTCTGGAAGACTTGTACGATGTCGATAACGTGATTGTGCCAATTGGCGGTGGTGGACTGATTGCTGGTATTGCGGTGGCAATTAAATCTATTAACCCGACCATTAAAATTATTGGCGTACAGTCTGAAAACGTTCACGGCATGGCGGCTTCTTTCCACGCTGGAGAAATAACCACGCACCGAACGACCGGCACCCTGGCGGATGGTTGTGACGTTTCCCGCCCGGGTACTTTAACGTATGAAATTGTTCGTGAGTTGGTGGATGACATTGTCCTGGTCAGCGAAGATGAAATTCGCAACAGCATGGTGGCATTAATTCAGCGAAATAAAGTTGTGACTGAAGGTGCCGGCGCGCTGGCATGCGCAGCATTATTAAGCGGGAAATTAGATAGCTATATCCAGAACAGAAAAACAGTCAGCATTATTTCTGGCGGTAATATCGACCTTTCTCGTGTATCTCAAATTACTGGTTTAGTTGACGCTTAATATACTTCGTTGAGGATAGGATATGAGTACTACTGATAGCATTGTATCCAGCCAGACAAAACAGTCGTCCTGGCGCAAATCGGACACCACCTGGACACTGGGTTTATTTGGTACAGCCATCGGCGCTGGGGTGCTGTTCTTCCCTATCCGCGCAGGTTTTGGCGGACTGATCCCCATTCTGATCATGCTGGTGTTAGCATACCCCATCGCCTTCTATTGCCACCGTGCGCTGGCACGCCTGTGTCTTTCCGGTTCTAACCCTTCCGGTAACATCACAGAAACGGTTGAAGAGCACTTTGGTAAAACGGGCGGCGTGGTTATCACGTTCCTCTACTTCTTTGCGATTTGTCCGCTGCTGTGGATTTATGGCGTCACCATTACCAACACCTTTATGACCTTCTGGGAAAACCAGCTGCAGATGCCAGCGTTAAACCGTGGCTTCGTGGCACTGTTCCTGCTGCTGCTGATGGCATTCGTCATCTGGTTTGGTAAAGATCTGATGGTTAAAGTGATGAGCTACCTGGTATGGCCGTTCATTGCCAGCCTGGTGCTTATCTCTCTGTCACTGATTCCTTACTGGAACTCTGCGGTTATCGATCAGGTTGATATCAGCAATATCGCCCTGACTGGCCATGACGGCATCCTGGTTACCGTATGGCTGGGTATTTCCATCATGGTGTTCTCTTTCAACTTCTCGCCAATCGTTTCTTCCTTCGTCGTCTCTAAACGCGAAGAGTATGAGAAAGATTACGGTCGCGAATTCACCGAGCAGAAATGTTCTAAAATCATCTCCCGCGCCAGTATGCTGATGGTTGCGGTAGTAATGTTCTTCGCCTTTAGCTGCCTGTTCACGCTCTCTCCGGCAAACATGGCGGATGCGAAAGCGCAAAACATTCCTGTGCTGTCTTACCTGGCAAACCACTTCGCTTCACTGTCCGGTACGAAGTCCACCTTCGCAACTGTTCTGGAGTACGGTGCTTCAATCATCGCCCTGGTTGCTATCTTCAAATCTTTCTTCGGCCACTATCTGGGGACGCTGGAAGGTCTGAACGGTCTGGTGCTGAAGTTTGGTTATAAAGGCGATAAAACGAAAGTTTCTGCCGGCAAACTTAATACCATCAGCATGATCTTCATCATGGGCTCCACCTGGGTTGTGGCTTACGCCAACCCGAACATCCTGGACCTGATTGAAGCAATGGGCGCGCCGATTATTGCCTCTCTGCTCTGCCTGCTGCCGATGTATGCCATCCGTAAAGCGCCATCACTGGCGAAATACCGTGGCCGTCTGGATAACGTGTTTGTTACCGTGATTGGTCTGCTGACCATCCTGAACATCGTCTACAAACTGTTTTAATCCTTAAGCTCAGGATGAGCGGAGTAGTGAAATGAATGAGTTTCCGGTAGTACTGGTTATTAACTGTGGTTCGTCTTCCATTAAATTCTCAGTGCTGGATGCAGCAAACTGTGAAGTTTTAATGACGGGAATTGCAGACGGTATTAACTCTGAAAATGCGTTCATAGCAATTAATGGAGGAGAGCCAGCTAAGCTGGCTCACCACAGCTACGAAGACGCATTAAAAGCAATTGCCGTTGAACTGGAGAAACGTAATTTAATGGACAGCGTGGCCTTAATTGGCCACCGCATTGCCCACGGCGGAAATATCTTTACCGAATCAGCAATTATTACCGACGAAGTTATCGACAATATTCGCCGGGTATCGCCATTAGCACCGCTACATAATTATGCGAACCTGAGCGGGATTGAATCTGCTCAGCACCTTTTCCCTGGCCGGCAGCAGGTCGCGGTATTTGATACCAGCTTCCACCAGACGATGGCCCCTGAGGCCTATCTGTACGGTTTACCGTGGAAATATTATGAGGAGTTGGGCGTTCGTCGTTATGGCTTCCATGGCACGTCGCACCGCTATGTTTCTCAACGGGCGCATGAGCTTCTCGAGTTACAACATGATGACTCCGGTCTGGTTGTAGCGCACCTGGGCAACGGCGCGTCAATCTGTGCGGTACGTAATGGACAGAGCGTTGATACCTCAATGGGCATGACGCCGCTGGAAGGGCTGATGATGGGCACACGCAGTGGAGACGTCGATTTCGGCGCCATGGCGTGGATTGCCAGCGAAACCAACCAGACGCTCGGCGACCTTGAGCGCGTAGTGAATAAAGAGTCCGGTTTACTGGGTATTTCCGGTTTGTCCTCTGACTTACGTACGTTAGAAAAAGCCTGGCACGAAGGACATGAGCGTGCGCAGCTGGCGATTAAAACGTTTGTGCATCGTATTGCACGCCATATCGCCGGACATGCCGCATCTCTGCATCGTCTTGATGGGATTATTTTCACCGGCGGAATTGGTGAGAACTCAGTATTAATTCGTCGTCTGGTTATTGAACATCTCGCCGTTTTAGGGGTGAATATCGACAGCGAAATGAATAGCCTGCCAAATTCCCATGGCGAAAGAATTATCTCTAATAAAGATGCTCATGTTATTTGTGCGGTTATTCCCACAAATGAAGAGAAAATGATTGCGCGTGATGCCATTGCCTTAGGCAAAATTAATACACCAGTAGAATTTGCATAATTAAATTTCAGCAGAGAGATTATTTTTCATGAAGGTAAATATCGATACCAGCGATATGCTGTATGCCGAAGCCTGGAATGGCTTTAAAGGTACGGACTGGAAAGAAGAAATTAATGTCCGTGATTTTATTCAGCACAACTATACGCCTTATGAAGGGGATGAATCTTTCCTCGCCGAAGCAACGCCTGCGACCACTGCATTGTGGGAAAAAGTCATGGCGGGCATCCGTATTGAAAACTCGACGCACGCGCCGGTTGATTTCGATACCAATATTGCTACCACGATAACCGCGCATGATGCGGGTTATATTGAACAAGAACTGGAAAAAATCGTCGGTCTGCAAACGGATAAGCCGCTCAAGCGTGCTCTGCATCCGTTTGGCGGCATCAACATGATCAAAAGCTCTTTTGATGCTTATGGTCGTGAGATGGATGCTGATTTTGAATACCAGTTTACTGAACTGCGTAAAACCCATAACCAGGGCGTATTCGACGCCTACTCTCCGGATATGCTGCGCTGCCGTAAATCCGGCGTGCTGACCGGCCTGCCGGATGGTTACGGTCGTGGTCGTATCATCGGTGATTATCGCCGCGTCGCGCTGTACGGTATCCGCTATCTGGTGCGTGAGCGTGAACTGCAGTTTGCCGATCTCCAGTCGAACCTGGAGTGGGGCCAGAATCTTGAAGCCACGATTCGTCTGCGCGAAGAGCTGTCTGAACACCGTCGCGCCCTGCTGCAAATGCAGGAAATGGCGGCGAAATACGGCTGCGATATCTCCCGTCCGGCGCGTAATGCGCAGGAAGCGGTGCAGTGGGTGTACTTTGCTTACCTGGCTGCGGTGAAATCTCAGAACGGTGGCGCTATGTCGCTGGGCCGTACCGCATCGTTCCTCGACATCTACATTGAGCGCGACTTCAAAGCGGGAATTTTAAACGAGCAGCAGGCGCAGGAGCTGATCGACCACTTCATTATGAAGATCCGTATGGTGCGCTTCCTGCGTACGCCGGAATTCGACACCCTGTTCTCAGGCGACCCAATCTGGGCGACCGAAGTTATCGGCGGTATGGGACTGGATGGCCGCACGCTGGTGACGAAAAACTCGTTCCGCTACCTGCATACGCTACACACCATGGGCCCGGCACCTGAGCCGAACCTGACGGTGCTGTGGTCTGAGCAGCTACCGATAGCCTTCAAAAAGTACGCCGCCCAGGTGTCTATCATCACCTCGTCTTTGCAGTATGAAAACGACGATCTGATGCGTGCCGACTTTGACAGCGATGACTATGCCATTGCCTGCTGCGTCAGCCCGATGGTTATCGGCAAGCAAATGCAGTTCTTCGGGGCACGTGCCAACCTCGCCAAAACGTTGCTGTATGCAATCAACGGCGGCGTGGATGAGAAGCTGAAAATCCAGGTCGGGCCGAAAACGGCACCGCTGATGGATGACGTGCTGGACTACGACACGGTGATGGAGAGCCTGGACCACTTTATGGACTGGCTGGCCGTGCAGTACATCAGCGCGCTGAACATCATCCACTACATGCACGACAAGTACAGCTACGAAGCTTCGCTGATGGCGCTGCACGATCGTGATGTCTATCGCACGATGGCCTGTGGTATGGCGGGTCTGTCCGTGGCGGCGGATTCTCTGTCGGCTATCAAATACGCTCGCGTGAAACCGATTCGTGATGAAAATGGTCTGGCAGTTGATTTCGAAATCGAAGGCGACTATCCGCAATACGGCAACAACGACGAGCGCGTAGACAGCATTGCCTGCGACCTGGTCGAACGCTTTATGAAGAAAATTAAGGTGTTGCCAACTTACCGTAACGCGGTGCCGACGCAGTCCATTCTGACCATCACCTCCAACGTGGTGTACGGACAGAAAACCGGTAATACGCCGGACGGACGTCGCGCAGGTACGCCGTTTGCGCCAGGGGCGAACCCGATGCACGGCCGCGATCGTAAAGGTGCGGTGGCGTCGTTAACCTCGGTTGCCAAACTGCCGTTCACCTATGCCAAAGACGGTATCTCGTACACCTTCTCCATTGTGCCGGCAGCGCTGGGCAAAGAGGATGGAGTGCGTAAAACCAACCTGGTCGGTCTGCTGGACGGTTACTTCCACCATGAAGCACATGTGGAAGGTGGTCAGCATCTAAACGTTAACGTTATGAACCGTGAAATGTTGATGGATGCCATTGAACACCCGGAAAACTATCCGAACCTGACGATCCGCGTGTCTGGTTATGCGGTGCGCTTCAACGCGCTGACCCGCGAACAGCAGCAGGATGTTATTTCACGTACTTTCACCCAGGCGCTCTGACGCCGGAGGGACTATGAGAAAAGTAATTGCAACCGAATGTGCGCCAGGGGCGATTGGGCCTTACGTACAGGGTGTGGATCTGGGCAGCATGGTGTTGACGTCAGGTCAAATCCCGGTGTGTCCACAGACCGGTGAAGTGGCTGAAAACGTGGCCGATCAGGCGCGTCAAAGCCTGGAAAACGTGAAAGCGATCGTCGAGTCCGCAGGTTTGAAAGTGAGCGATATCGTGAAGACGACCGTTTTCGTTTCTGACCTGAACGACTTCGCCACCATTAATCAGGTGTACCAGCAGTTCTTTGATGAGCATAAGGCAATCTACCCCACGCGCAGTTGCGTGCAGGTCGCCCGCTTACCAAAGGATGTGAAACTGGAGATTGAAGCCATTGCCGTACGTGGCGACACGCTGTAATCCCTTGCGGGGCGATCTCAGGATCG
>NZ_SZWU01000066.1:0-3504 GCF_005280935.1 Citrobacter sp. wls757
AAAACCGCCGCTCAAGAATCTTCCGGAAGATGTGACTCAGAAATCACAGCTGAACAAATCGTTGATCTGTTTTGCTGGGTTATGGCTGCGACAGAAGGGGAATTACAACCGCTGATTTTTGAACCGCCAGTCGGGAGTTATGAGTTGTCATTAATCAATGAGAACTGCATTGATTATCTCTCTGTCTGGATCCTGGACGGCTATCCGGTAGCTGCTGCTGCACCAGTAGATAATTTTTTTCGCACAATTACGCCAGTAAGTATCAAATAAGGGGAATATTATGATCAGTTTTGCTAATCGTTATCGCGCACCGTCCTCTATTCGTCAGAATCGTCCGCTGACTAATGATGAATTACAGCGCATTGTACCCAGTGCATTCTCTTCTGAAAAACATGATTCACGTTCAGAACGCTATACCTATATTCCAACTATTGAAATACTGGACCGTCTGCGTGAAGAAGGCTTTCAACCTTTTTATGCAACCCAATCCCGTACACGAAATATTGAAAAGCGTGAGTTCACAAAACACTTATTACGTCTACGTCGCCATGATCAGATTGCGGGGAAAGAAGTCCCAGAGATTATTTTGCTGAACAGTCACGATGGTTCCAGTAGCTATAAAATGATTCCAGGTATGTTCCGCCAGATTTGTACCAATGGTCTGGTAGCATGGAAAGATTTCGGCGAAATTAGAGTGCCACATAAAGGTGATATTGTCGGACAGGTTATTGAAGGTGCATACACTGTGATGGATACGTTCGATACCGTGATTGAAAATATTGATATCATGAAAGGTATTCAGTTGACTGAGCCGGAGCAACGTTTGTTAAGCATTGCCGCACTTGAGTATAAATATGATGGTACTCATTCACCTGTGACACCTGACCAGTTATTACAGGCTCGCCGTTGGGAAGACAGAGGCTTAGATTTGTGGAGTACATTTAACCGTATTCAGGAGAACGTAATCAAAGGCGGGATTTCAGGAAAGACAGCAAAAGGAAAAAGAACAAAAACACGGGAGGTTACTGGCATAGATGGCGATGTGAAACTTAATCAGGCCCTCTGGAAAATGGCAGAAGAATTTGCAAGGTTGAAAGCCTGATAAAAATCCGCTCGCAAGAGCGGTTTTTTTTGATTAATTTTTTCTTACGTTTATTTCTTTTGTTCTGTCCATCGGAGGTAGGGCGACTACGCTTGATGTACCATCGATGACCATTTTTCTTGCAAGCAAAATACGATAGATATTTTTTATTTCTGAAGCATAGGCTCGACGTTTTTTTATCATCGTATCCCGCGGCCCCGTATTATACATTCCAACGCTGTCCCAGTTTTTTCCGTAGGACTGGAAGTTGTGTGCCAGAACCCATGCTCCCGAGTAAACACATATACATGGATCCTTTAATAGTCGCTCGCGGGTAATATTAAACTTTTTAAGTTTATTGTAATGATAACTGTTCACCTGCATTCCGCAGACATCTTCTGAACCGTCTCTGTTTGACCCATTAACAGCTGCTGGTTTAAGACGGCTCTCTTTAATTGAAATTGCCATAAGAAGCAGCGGATCTATTTGATAGTCTTTCCCCGCCTGGTCAAAACACATCTGTGGAGTGGCCGTTGCTGATAGTGAAAACGCCAGCAATAAGACAGGGGTGTTTGATATTTTCATTCAATAAGCCTTATGTCTCTCATAAGCACTGACATGCAATGCAATAAAAAATACCCCGCCAGATCATTTGAATCAAGATAATTTCCTACAAACGCGCGTAAGCGCTCCAAATCATGCATTTAGCTACAACCTCAAATACCAGAATCAACCTGTTCACAGTTATTATCTTGCCGCTCTTTGCTAACCCGTTAAAACATCACACCCCACGCAAGATTTCATCTTGCAGATTTTTCCTTTAATTTCATCACGCTAATATAGGCCATAATGCGGAATGTAAGAATATGAGGCTAAATGGTGTGTGGATTAACACACATTGCAGTGCTGTTACCCCACACATTGCAGTGCCTGATTAACACACCTCCCAGTGCCTGATTAAGCACCGTAAAGTGTGGGGATTGTGTGTATCCAAATAATAGAGTAACTTAAAACGCAGTAGTGCTTGATCCACACACATAATGGTGCCGTATCAGCACACCTGATAGTGCCGTATGCACACACATAATACTGCCAGATTACGACAGACAGAAAAGCTCATTTAGATTTTTAAGCCGTATAAAGGCTTTAAAATCAAAGCTGCCTGATGTATTAAATCTGTCTAAACAGGATAGAACAGTGCCGGATACGGCACTGCATGAAATGTTCAGGAAAATATTATGCCGCGTAAGAACATCTACTTCAAAGATAAAATTGACAGAGAGATTCAGGATATTGTTGATATAGAGTTACAGAAAGGGGCAACCGGCTCTGAAACGAACTACTCATCAACAGTTAACGAACTCGTTCGCCTCGGGCTCATGGTTCACAAATCAAAAGAAGAAGGTTCAACATTCGATCTCGATGGTTTCAGGCGTGACCTTATCAGGAAAGTATCAGGCTCCAGAGAAGGTATGATGATATTAACAGCTCTTGTGTCAGAAATTTATGTCAACCTTAAAGGACCACAGGCGGGGGTGTCACTGGATGACCTCATCAATAATAACATAAGCGCCATTAACGATGCCGAAGATGAGGCCGACAGAAAACACTTTATCATCGATGAAAAATAATCATGAAGCCGGGAAGAACCGGCTTCATCGATCACTGAGCGCTGTCTTTATCCCATGACAGCGTGCTCTTTTCTGCTTCAGATATTTTTTCTTTTAAAAACACTTCAAATTCCAGACATAAGACTTTCAATGCCTGCGCATCCTCATTCTGGTCAAGAATCTTTTCTGTGAAATACCCCAGCGTATTCATCAGCCTTGTAAGCATTTCATCATTAAGGCTTCGCTTATGAACCCTTGCCATTGTACGAATCTCTTCTGCAAGATTCTCTGGAATACGCATACTATAACCAGTTGTTTTGCCAGGAAGTAAAACACGCTCTCCTTCTCGCCACATCCACAAACGCTCTGAATAGGTGTCAGATTCTGTATTTTCCTCCACATTACCTTTTTCATTATCAAGCAGATGACTAAGCCAGCTTTCGAATCTGACAGCCAGCTCTATTAAACGTTCACCCTCTGCCGTTCTAATCACCGGGTTATTTGGCTGGTAATTCAATGACAATAACAACCTTGCGATAATTTCATCATTAACACTTCGCTTACCTAATCTGGCACATATTCTAAGCTCCATAAGCAAATTATCCGGGGCACGCAACCTCCACTCAACAGCCTCACCCGGCTGAAACTTACGCGGCCTGCCACGACCTTCCCACATTTTCTCTTTTACTTTCATTGTTATAGATCTCGCAAGCAACACATCGACAGTCTGGAAGACAACCCTACTCGACTTACATATTAGGAATATTCCCAAAAACTTTTAACAGTGTGACATATGTCACGGTTTTTTTTTTT
>NZ_SZWU01000065.1:0-8879 GCF_005280935.1 Citrobacter sp. wls757
TCTGCACAGAGAGGATAATACAAGGCCGGATTAGCATAGCGCCATCCGGCATTTTTTTATGCGGCTTTTTTCTCTTTCGACGGCAGGAAGCCTTCGAGAACAATCAATGCCGCGCCGATACAGATAGCAGTATCGGCCAGATTGAAGGTCGCGAAATGCCAGTCGCCGACGTAAAAGTCAATCATATCAACCACGAATCCGTGCCACAGGCGGTCGAACAAGTTGCCCAGTGCACCGCCAATGATTAACGCATACGCGATGTTGTTCAGCTTCTGGGTCGCCTTCGAGCGATACATCATCACCATCAGGATGACGCAAATACCGATGGCGATGCCGGCAAAGAACCAACGTTGCCAGCCGCCGCTGTCGGCTAAGAAGCTAAACGCCGCACCATAGTTACGCGCGTAGTGCAGATTAAGCGACGGAAACAGCGACACCGTATCCCCCAGAGCAAAGTTCTGGAGGATCAGGTATTTGCTGCCTAAATCGATAATCAGCACGACTACCACCAGCCACAGCCAGCGTAGTCCTGTTGAACAAAGAGGCTTACTCATCAGGCAAACTTACGTTGTTCGCCATCACCGGCGATGTTGCTGACACAGCGTCCGCAGATATCTGCATGTTCCGCCACCTGGCCGACGTCGGTAGTGTAATGCCAGCAGCGCGGGCATTTCTCACCTTCGGCTTTGCTCAGTACGATTTTCAGACCTTTGAGCAGTTCGCTCTGCTGAGCATCAGCAGGAGCAGCCGCATAATCCGCAACCGTCGCACCAGAGGTCAGCAGTACAAAACGCAACTCTTCGCCCAGCGCGGTCAGTTTCGCCGCCAGCTCAGGTTCAGCGTACAGGGTCACTGCAGCCTCCAGAGAACCACCGACTTTCTTATCCGCACGCGCCTGTTCGATGACTTTGTTCACTTCACCACGCACTTTCAACAGCTCGTCCCAGAAGGCATCGTTCATCGCTTCGGTTTCGCCTAAGCCAAACAGACCTTCGTACCATTCACCGGTAAAGACATACTTCTCACGATCGCCCGGCAGGTAGCCCCAGATTTCATCGGCGGTGAAGGACATGATCGGCGCCATCCAACGAACCAGCGCTTCAGCGATATGGAACAGCGCTGTCTGGCAGCTACGACGCGCCACGCTATCCGCTTTCGCGGTGTACTGACGGTCTTTGATGATGTCGAGGTAGAACGAACCCATTTCGACGGAGCAGAAGCGCATCAGGCGCTGTACCACTTCGTGGAAGTCATAGGCTTCATAGGCTTTCAGGATTTCGTCCTGCGCCGCTTGCGCACAACCTACCGCCCACCTGTCCAGCACCACCATCTCTTCCGGTTTCACCATGTCTTTAACCGGATCGAACCCATTCAGGTTCGCCAGCAGGAAGCGCGCGGTGTTACGGATACGACGATAGCTGTCGGCAGCACGTTTCAGAATTTCGTCAGAAACGGCCATTTCACCGGTATAGTCGGTTGAAGCCACCCACAGACGCAGAATATCCGCGCCCAGTTTGTTCATCACATCCTGCGGAGAAACGGTGTTACCGATAGACTTGGACATCTTACGGCCCTGACCATCAACGGTGAAACCGTGAGTCAGTACCTGGCGATAAGGTGCTTTGCCTTTCATGGCGGTGGAGATCATCAGAGATGACATGAACCAGCCACGGTGCTGGTCAGAGCCTTCCAGATACATATCGGCCGCATGGCCTGCAAACTCAGGACGCACGTCCACGACGGAGGAGTGGGTTGAACCAGAGTCGAACCACACGTCCAGCGTATCCGGGACTTTGACATACTGGTCAGCTTCGTCGCCGAGGATATCTTTCGGATCGAGATCCCACCACGCCTGGATGCCGTCAACTTCAACGCGTTTAGCCACTTCTTCCATCAGTTCGATAGCGCGCGGATGCAGCTCTTCGGTGTCTTTGTGAACAAACAGAGACATCGGCACACCCCACGTACGCTGACGGGAGATACACCAGTCAGGACGGTTAGCAACCATCGATTCAATACGCGCCTGGCCCCAGTCCGGGATCCACTGCACGCCTTTGATCTCTTTCAGGGACTGCGCGCGCAGGCCTTTTTGATCCATGCTGACGAACCACTGTGGCGTTGCGCGGAAGATGATCGGTGACTTGTGACGCCAGCAGCATGGGTAGCTGTGCTGCATCTTCTCAACGTGCAGCAGCGCACCTTTTTCGCTAAGCAGCGCAACGATTTTGTCGTTGGCTTTAAAGACGTTCACGCCGTCCAGATCCGGATAAGTACCCGCCAGGTATGCGCCGTCCGGGCCAACCGGGTTAGCGATTTCCAGACCGTATTTCTGGCTGATGACGTAGTCATCCGGACCGTGACCGCCAGCGGTATGAACCGCACCGGTACCCGCATCCAGCGTAACGTGATCGCCAAGGATAGCCGGTACATCGAAACCCATAAACGGATGGGTAAAGCGCAGCAGTTCCAGCTCAGCGCCTTTAACGGTGCCGAGAATGGTGTATTCAGCCGCGCCAATACGCTGCATAACGCTTTCAACCAGATCTTTCGCCAGAATCACAGCCTGGCCGTCAATCTGCACCAGCGCATAGTCAAAATCAGGTGCCAGAGAGATTGCGCGGTTCGCCGGTAACGTCCACGGGGTAGTGGTCCAGATAACCAGAGAGATCGGGCCGTTGACGTCAGAAACGCCAAATTTCGCTTTCACCGCATCCTGATCGGCGGCGTGGAACGCCACGTCGATGGACGGGGAGGTTTTGTCATAATACTCAACTTCCGCTTCCGCCAGCGCGGAACGGCAGTCAACGCACCAGTGCACCGGCTTCGCACCTTTGTGCAGGTGACCGTTACCGATGATTTTACCCAGCGCACGAATGATGTTGGCTTCGGTTTTGAAGTCCATGGTCAGGTACGGATGCGACCAGTCGCCCAGTACGCCAAGACGGATAAAGTCTTTACGCTGACCGTCAACCTGGGTCGCTGCGTATTCGCGGCACTTGGCACGGAACTCAGCGGCGGTAAACTTCTCGCCCGGTTTGCCGTATTCCTGCTCTACTTTCAGCTCGATCGGCAGACCGTGGCAGTCCCAGCCCGGAACGTAAGGCGAGTCATAACCCGTGAGTCCTTTGGACTTCACGATAATGTCTTTCAGAATCTTGTTAACCGAGTGACCAATATGAATGCTGCCATTCGCATAAGGAGGGCCATCATGCAGAATGAAGGTTTTTTTGCCTTTTTTGGCCGCACGAATGATGCCGTACAGGTCATCATCAGTCCAACGCGCCAGCATTCCCGGTTCGCGCTTGGCGAGATCGCCGCGCATCGGGAACCCTGTTTCCGGCAAATTCAGGGTTGATTTATAGTCACTCATCAGATTCTCGGTTCCGTATTTAAAACTCGTATAGGCATTAAGCCGGTTTTGTTAGCCCAAAAAATTCACGGGCAGTCAACTCATCACGCGCAATCTGCGCTTTTAGCTCATCCAGCGAGGCAAATCGCTGTTCGCTGCGTATTTTTTTACGCAGTACTACATCTATATGGCGACCATACAGGTCCATTACAACGTCCAATAGATGCACTTCCAACTGTTGGCGTACGCCTGCTACCGTCGGGCGGGTGCCGATGTTGGCGACGCCGGGCAACGGTTTATCGCCCAGTCCCATCACTTCAACTGCATAAACCCCTTTCACCGGAGAAACCTGGCGACGCAGCGGTAAGTTTGCTGTCGGAAAACCGATGGTGCGCCCTAATTCATCACCGTGAACGACACGTCCTGAGATAGTAAAAGGATGCCCAAGCAGGCTTTCGGCCAGTTGCAGGTTATCTTCTGCCAGCGCCTGACGTACCGCGGTGCTGCTAATGCGCACACCGCCTTCGCAGAAGGTTTGGGTGCTGGTGATATCAAAACCATACTCAGCGCCCGCTTCCTGTAATAACAAGAAATCGCCCGCACGGCTAGCGCCAAAGCGGAAATCATCACCAACGGCAAGAAATTGTACACCAAGGCGCTTAACCAGCAGATCGCTGATGAAGGTCTGCGCCGTTAATGCCGCAAAGCGCCTGTCAAAACGCACGCACAGCACGTAGTCCACGCCGCATTCCGCCAGATAACGCAGTTTTTCGCGCAGGCGAGTGAGGCGCGCAGGTGACTTATCGGTCGCAAACAGCTCTAGCGGCTGCGGCTCGAAAATCATCACCATCACCGGTAAATTGCGTTTGCGTCCTTCTTCCCGTAAACCCTGCAGCAACGCACGGTGGCCACGGTGCACGCCGTCGAAATTACCAATAGTCAGCACACACCCATGCGGGGCCTGACTGAGATTATGTATGCCTCGTATCAGCTTCATGTCTGGCTCAAAACAGTGAAAATCGTGAAAGTATACCCTGTACCGCGGTCAACGTTAACCGGCGATTGTTTCTACGAAACAGAAAGAGGATTGTTTTCATTGTTATGAAACAAATTACAGACCTTCATGGGCACGCCAATGCAATTTTTCTCGTGGAAAAGCTGTATTCACGCCACGCAAGCTGGTAGAATCCTGCGCCATCACTACGCAACGAGTGCTGCAATTTAAACGGCGCTTATTTGCACAAATCCATTGACAAAAGAAGGCTAAAAGGGCATATTCCTCGGCCTTTGAATTGTCCATATAGAACACATTTGGGAGTTGGACCTTGGCTAATATCAAATCAGCTAAGAAGCGCGCCGTTCAGTCTGAAAAGGCCCGCAAGCACAACGCTAGCCGTCGCTCTATGATGCGTACTTTCATCAAGAAAGTATACGCAGCTATCGAAGCTGGCGACAAAGCTACTGCACTGAAAGCATTTAACGAAATGCAACCAATCGTGGACCGTCAGGCTGCTAAAGGTCTGATCCACAAAAACAAAGCTGCACGTCATAAAGCAAACCTGACTGCACAGATCAACAAACTGGCTTAATCGCCTGCTTGTTGTCGCTTTGTGAAAAACCCGCGCAAGCGGGTTTTTTTATGCCTGCTATCTGACGTTTTTCTCTTTAGCCACTGATGTTGTTCTCGCTCGTTCACACTCTTCCTGACCAGCCTGTTTTTTCAGCTATCCCTTCCTCAGTCGCGTCGCGTAATACGTGAAAGTTATTTTCTTTCACTGTTTTCCTTTTTTTATTTCATTATAAAAAAAACTGTGACCACCTTAGCAAATAGAAACATCGTTCATTCAAAAACGAATAAACGCAATCCTGATGTAAGATTTGATAATTGATTGCCGCGGTAGGGTTAACTACTTTTCATGTACACCTTACTCACTCATTTTAATCTGAGGTTAAATTCAGTAACGACATAAAAAATAATATTTAAAACTTGCTTGGAAAGTAGAAGCTGTTTTTCTGGGCGTATCGTTCCAGTATCGGAGTTATTATTATGAGTTCTGTTATTGAGGATACCCAGTCATGCGGGTCAACATCATTATCTTTACTACAGCGTATTAGCTACGGCTCTTTGGATGTGGCGGGTAATCTGCTGTATTGTTTCGGTTCAACTTACATTTTATATTTCTACACAGACGTTGCAGGTATTAGCCTCGCCGTAGCAGGCGTCATCCTGCTGCTGGCGCGTATTGTCGATGGCATAGACGCCCCCATATGGGGGATCATCATCGATAAAACGCGTTCGCGTTACGGTAAATGCCGCCCCTGGTTTTTATGGTTGCCATTACCTTTTGCCGTATTCAGCGCCCTGTCATTTTGGTCTCCTGATATCAGTATGACCGGAAAAGCTATCTATGCAGCAATATCTTATATGATTGCCAGCATTCTATTTACCGGACTTAATACACCGCTCAGTGCAATATTACCCCTGATGACCTTATCTCCTAAGGAAAGACTGGTTTTAAATTCCTGGCGAATGACCGGTGGGCAAATTGGGGTTTTATTAATGAATGCGACCGCACTGCCGTTAGTTGCTTTTTTAGGTAACGGAAATGATCATGCGGGTTTTATTTATACGGCGATTATATTTGCCGTAATATCCTGTTCGTTAACGCTTTTCGCCTTTAAAAATATCCGAGAAATGAATACGGATAAAATTCAACAAGAACCTAAATTGCCGATGAAAAAGAGTTTTGCGGCAATGAAAGGCAACTGGCCATGGATCCTGATGGTGCTGGCAAACCTGATCTTCTGGATTGCCCTACAACAACGCTCCACAACGATTGTCTACTATCTTACCTACAACCTCGACCGCAAAGATCTGGTTCCGCTGATTAACAGCCTGGCGACAATTCAGATCCTGTTTATCATCGCTATCCCCTTCTTTAGCAAATACCTGGCTAAAACGTGGATATGGGTAGGCGGTCTGCTGGTCGCCACGCTTGGCGGCATCATGATGTGGCTGGCAGCGGACAACATTCCTTTTCTCATCGCCGCCTGGGTACTCGGCAATATCGGCAGCGGTATCGCCTGCTCAATGCCGTTTGCCATGCTGGGCTTCGCAGTCGACTTCGGCGCATGGAAGACGGGTATTAAGGCTACCGGCATTCTTATCGCCTTCGGCAGCACCTTCTGCATCAAGATGGGTAGTGGCCTCGGTACCGCTTTCGCTGCCTGGATCATGAACAGTTTTGGCTATGTCCCCAACCATGCCCAGAGTGCTGCGGGTCTGGAGGGAATTACCTGGGCCTTTATCTGGGCACCCGCCCTACTCTTCGCGCTCGCAGCGATCCCACTACTTTTCTTTCGTAAATACGAAGCGATGGAAGAGAAGATTCGCCACGATCTGGAAACCATCAACTAAAAACGATCTTTACCTTCACCCTCGAAATATGGGAGGCACCACCATGCCATTTATGCAACATGACCCGCGTCGCCTGGTCTGGCAGCAAAACGATCGCTATTTATGGATTGAACCCTGGGGCGAGAACAGCCTGCGCGTACGCAGTGGCCGTCATCTGCCGGTAATGAGAAATGAAGACTGGGCATTGACTGAGCCAGTCGCAGAAAGCCACTGCCACATTGATTATGAGCACCACCAGGCGACGCTGACCAACGGCAAAATTATCGCTATCGTCAATCAAAAAGGACAAGTTACCTTTTACCGCCATCCACACAAACCTCTGTTGCAGGAGTTCTGGCGCCTGCGGGGCGAAATTGGCGAGGATGAATCTTCTCACGGCCAGTACGTCAGCGCACTCAACCTTGAAGGGCGCGAATTCCGACCTATTCAGGGTGGGAAATATTCACTTAAAGCCCGCTTCGAAGCCACCGAAGGGGAAAAAATTTATGGTATGGGGCAGTATCAACAGGCTAACCTGGATCTCAAAGGATGCGTTCTTGAGCTGGCGCAACGTAACTCCCAGGCCTCAGTACCGTTTATGCTCTCCAGTCTGGGCTACGGATTTTTATGGAACAACCCGGCAGTCGGGCGCGTAACCTTTGCCCACAACGTTACCGAATGGGAAGCACAGGTCAGCGAACAGCTGGACTACTGGATCACGGCTGGCGATACCCCAGCAGAAATTAGCCGGGCATATGCGCTGGCTACCGGCACACCGCCGATGATGCCGGACTACGCCATGGGCTTCTGGCAGTGCAAACTCCGCTATCGTACGCAGGCAGAGCTGCTGGAGGTTGCCCGCGAATATAAGCGCCGCAATCTGCCTATCTCGGTGATCGTTATCGACTTCTTTCACTGGCCGAATCAGGGTGACTGGATGTTCGATGCGCGCGACTGGCCCGACCCTGATGCCATGATTGCCGAGCTGAAATCGCTGGGAATTGAGCTGATGGTCTCCGTCTGGCCGACGGTGGATAACCGCACCGAAAGCTATCGGGAGATGCGCGAAAACGGCTGGCTGGTACAAACGGAACGTGGCTTGCCGATCAATATGGATTTCCTCGGCAACACCACTTTCTTTGATGCTACCCATCCGGGTGCGCGGGACTACGTCTGGGGCAAAGCCAAACGCAACTATTATGATAAAGGCGTGAAGCTATTCTGGTTAGACGAAGCCGAACCTGAGTTCAGCGTTTATGACTATGACAACTATCGCTACCATGCCGGGCCGGTACTGGAAGTGGGCAATATCTACCCGCGAATGTACGCCAAAACCTTTTTTGATGGTATGAAAGCCGATGGTGAAGACAAGGTTATCAACCTGCTACGCTGCGCCTGGGCCGGCAGTCAAAAGTATGGCGCACTGGTCTGGTCAGGTGATATTCACTCCTCGTTTAGATCGCTACGCAACCAGTTTGCCGCCGGACTCAATATGGGAATCGCGGGGATCCCGTGGTGGACGACGGATATCGGTGGTTTTCATGGCGGTAATATTCACGACCCACATTTCCATGAACTGCTGATCCGCTGGTTCCAGTGGGGCGTATTTAGCCCGGTGATGCGTCTGCACGGCAACCGCGATCCGCAGATTTTACCGGAACAACCGTACCGGGATGGCATCGCCCAGTGTCCTACCGGTGCACCGAACGAAGTCTGGAGCTACGGTGAGGACGTGTGCGACGTACTGACGGGTTGCCTGGCGTTGCGAGAGAAACTGAAGCCCTATATCAAAGCGCTGATGGAGGAAACCCATAAGCACAATACGCCAGTGATGCGCCCCCTGTTTTTTGATTTCCCCGAACAGGAAACAAGTTGGGCAATCACCGACCAGTACTGTTTTGGTCCTGACCTGCTGATTGCCCCCGTAATGCATGAAGGTATGCGCGAACGTGATATCTGGCTACCGGAAGGGAAAACATGGACGGATCTTACGACCGGCGAGAGTTATTCGGGAGGGCAAACGTTGCACTATGCCGCGCCATTGAACAAAATTCCGGTATTTATCCGCGAAGGTGGGCAGTATCGTAGCTTATTGAGGCTATAGCATGAAACCGGCTGCGGGTGAGTACCGCA
>NZ_SZWU01000065.1:8928-28978 GCF_005280935.1 Citrobacter sp. wls757
TAAGTATGTCTACTGTGGCTTGAACAATGCCGAGTAGTCCGCATTGCAAATACGCTGCACCGCCGGATGCTGGATCATTCTTTCCGCAAATATGGCGTGATACTCTTCCATCACATTTTCTACGCGTCCAATTTCAACAATAGAATCATCAGCATAGAAATTGTGCGAATACAGAGTAGGTGCAACAAAAATAGCATTATGCGTTGCCCCAAACGCTTTCATCAGCGCAGCGTCATCAAATTCGCCGAGGATTTCGACATTCAATCCTTGTGAGTTGATCCAGTTCAGCAGCTTACGTCCGAGCATCGAACGACGTCCAGGGATCAGCAACCGACGTTCCTCAAGGCAGGCCGGGAATGGTTTTTCAGGCAGCGGTTTGGTGCACCAAAAACTCACGCTGCACTCGCCTATCCGCACTGAGAACAACCCTTCCTGCTGCGTAGAATCAATCGGACAGTCGGAGATAATCATATCCAGCTTATGCTGGCTGAGTTGATCCAACAGCATCTCGTGCGTTGACTCAAAACAACGCAGATGGATTTGTTCATCTTCAACCACAGCGGCATCCAGTACGCTGCTGACCAACTGCTTCGATAGCGCATCCGCCACGCCGACATCGAACAGCAAATTAGACTCTTTGCGGTAGTTCACGATATCCAGCATTTCCTGGCTTAAGGTGAACATCTTATCCGCGTAACGAAAAACCAATTCGCCTAACTCACTGGGCTCCAGCCCACGCCCCTTCCGCTTAAACAATTTTCCCTGTAAGCGTTCCTCAAGCGCTTTAATCTGCCCGGTAATGGTCTGCGGTGTCAGATAAAGCGCTTCTGCTGCACCAACCACTGACCCTTCTTTATAGACATGCCAAAAGTAGTACAGATGGTTGTAATTTATATGAGACATACTCTCTCCCTGAAAATTGTCACGAAAGGGTTATCCCGTCAGGCTGATGCGTTCAACCGGGCACGTAACCAGCAGTAACCTATCACTGCCGACAACAAGGAGCCGATCAGGATCCCCAGTTTTGCCCAATTAATCAGCTCAGGATCGACGTTGCCAAACGCCAGGCTGGCAATAAAAATCGACATCGTAAAGCCAATACCGCAAAGAATACCGACCGCCATAATCTGCTGGAAATTCGTTCCTTCCGGCAATTGCGCCACCTTGAGGCGTAACGCCAGCCAGCAAAACAGACTGATACCCAACGGCTTACCGATCAACAAACCCGCAATGATCCCCAGCGGTAACACCGAGGTCAGTCCATCAATAGTGACGCCCTGCAGTGAAACGCCCGCGTTGGCGAAAGCAAACAGTGGCAGGATCAGGTATGCCACCCATGGATGCAGAACATGCTCCAGTCGCTTCGCCGGTGAACGCCCATGTTTTTCCTTCAATGGAATGAAGAAGCCCACGATCACGCCCGCCAGAGTTGCATGCACGCCAGACTTCAGTACGGCAGTCCACAGCACTACGCCGACCAGAATATAAATACCGGTGCGTCTCACTCCGCACAGATTCAATCCTGCCAGAACAAGGATCGCGCACGCGGCAACGCCCAGCGACAGCAGCGAGAGGTCGCTGGTATAGAACAGTGCGATGATTACGATAGCGCCGAGGTCATCAATAATCGCCAGCGCCATCAGGAAGATTTTCAACGCCAGTGGTACACGACTGCCCAACAACGCCAGCACACCTAACGCAAAAGCAATATCCGTTGCCGCCGGGATCGCCCACCCTTCACGGGTGATGGGATCGGCATAGTTGAATGCCAGGTACAGCAGCGCCGGGACAATCATGCCCCCGATAGCAGCAATGATCGGGAACGCCGCCTGACGCAGACTGGCCAGCGAACCTTGCATTAACTCGCGCTTTACTTCCAGACCAATCAACAGG
Source organism: Citrobacter sp. wls757 (assembly GCF_005280935.1). NCBI lineage: Bacteria > Pseudomonadati > Pseudomonadota > Gammaproteobacteria > Enterobacterales > Enterobacteriaceae > Citrobacter > Citrobacter sp. wls757. Next base: position 10,822 of record NZ_SZWU01000065.1, read on the forward strand.
AAGAACACCGCCATCAACGCGTCGTTGATCCACAGCAGCATATTTTTGTTGATCTCAAGCGCGCCAACCCGCAGTTGAACTGGCGTTTCCAAAAAGGCGTGGTACCATCCACTGGTAACCCCGATATTTGCCATCAGCATAGCGACCACGGCTGCGATGATCAGAATGATGCCCCCCGAGGCGTCACTACTAAAAAAACGATGCAGATGTTTCACTTTTATTCTCTCTATTGGGTGAATACTTCGTAAATACTATCTTACACCCTCAAAAAGCTCGTTAAAATTAGATTATTCATGATGGATAAATCGGTTTTTACGATCTATACAGAGTAAGTCGATAAAGATTTTCCGAGCGGAAAACAGAAATAAAAAAGCCTGAGACTTTTCAGTCCCAGGCTTTTTATTCGAGATAAAACTGCGAATTAGCGAGTCAGATCGTCAAAGAACTTCTTCACACCGTCGAAGAAACTTTTGGAGCGCGGACTGTTTTGTTCGCCGGTCGGGCCGCCAAAGCTGTCCTGCAGATCTTTGAGCAGTTGCTTCTGCTTGTCGTTCAGGCCCACTGGGGTTTCAACCACCACGCGGCACAGCAGGTCGCCCTGAGCGCCACCGCGTACAGACTTGACGCCCTTTCCACGCATGCGGAAAAGTTTGCCAGTTTGCGTTTCGCCCGGAATTTTTAGCTTCACGCGACCGTCCAGCGTTGGGACTTCAATCTCGCCGCCCAGCGCAGCCATCGCAAAGTTAATCGGTACTTCGCAGTACAGGTTATTGCCTTCACGTTCGAAAATTGGGTGCTGTTTTACCTGCACCTGAACGTACAAATCACCTGCTGGCGCACCATGTTCACCGGCTTCACCTTCGCCCGCTAAACGAATGCGGTCGCCGGTATCAACCCCTGCCGGGATCTTAACGGACAGCGTTTTGCTTTTCTCAACACGACCATGACCGTGGCATTTGTTGCACGGATCTTTGATCAGCGTACCGCGGCCCTGACAGTGTGGACAGGTCTGCTGTACGGCAAAAAAGCCCTGACGCATCTGTACCTGACCAGAACCGTGACAGGTTGGGCAGGTCTGTGGCTGAGTACCTGCCTTCGCACCGCTACCGTGGCAGACGTCACACTCTTCCAGAGTCGGAATACGGATCTCTTTGGTGACGCCACGCACGGCTTCTTCCAGAGTGAGATCCATGTTGTAACGTAAATCAGCACCACGTGAGGCGCGCTGACGACCACGACCGCCGCCAAAGATATCGCCAAACACGTCACCAAAGATATCGCTGAAGTCAGCCCCGCCGCCAAAACCGCCGCCGCCGCCCATGCCGCCTTGCTCAAACGCAGCATGACCGTACTGATCGTAAGCCGCACGTTTTTGCGCATCGGTCAGGATTTCGTACGCTTCTTTGATCTCTTTAAACTTGGCTTCGGCCTCTTTATCACCCTGGTTGCGGTCCGGGTGAAATTTCATGGCCAGGCGCTTGTAGGCCTTTTTGATTTCACGCTCTTCCGCTGACTTGGAAACGCCTAAAATCTCGTAATAGTCTTGCTTAGCCATCTCTTTTTATCTGCCCCTAACATGCGTGCACGGGCGGAGAGGAAACCTCTTCGCCCGTGCCAGTAATTACCCGTTCAAAGGGCGATTATTTTTTGTCTTTCACTTCTTCAAACTCGGCGTCGACAACGTCGTCATCTTTCGCGTTGTTTGCAGAAGCATCAGCGCCTGCTGCACCAGCCTGCTGCTGTGCGTGCTGCTGCTGAGCGATTTCCATCAGTTTCTGGGAAACCTGTGCCAGCGCCTGCATTTTCGCTTCGATATCCGCTTTGTCTTCGCCTTTCAGAGAAGTTTCCAGCGCGGTCAGTGCAGACTCGATGGCAGTTTTGTCGTCAGCTGGCAGTTTGTCGCCTGCTTCTTCAACCTGCTTACGAGTGCTGTGCAACAGATGGTCACCCTGGTTACGAGTCTGAACCAGCTCTTCAAACTTACGGTCAGATTCTGCGTTCGCTTCTGCTTCGCGAACCATTTTCTGAATTTCTTCTTCGTTCAGACCAGAAGAAGCCTTGATGGTGATCTTCTGCTCTTTACCGCTGTTTTTGTCTTTCGCGGAAACGTGCAAGATACCGTCGGCATCGATGTCAAAAGTAACTTCGATCTGCGGCATACCGCGCGGAGCCGGGCTGATACCATCCAGGTTAAATTGACCCAGATCTTTGTTATCAGCGGCGCGTTTACGTTCACCCTGCAGCACGTGGATGGTTACCGCAGACTGGTTGTCTTCAGCGGTAGAGAACACCTGGCTGTGCTTGGTCGGGATAGTGGTGTTTTTCGCGATCAGTGGAGTCATCACGCCACCCATGGTTTCGATACCCAGAGACAGCGGGGTAACGTCCAGCAGCAGCACGTCTTTCACATCACCGGTCAATACACCACCCTGAACGGCAGCACCGATTGCCACTGCTTCGTCCGGGTTAACGTCTTTACGCGGCTCTTTACCGAAGAACTCAGCAACTTTCTTCTGTACCATCGGCATACGAGTCTGACCACCGACCAGGATAACGTCCTGAACGTCGGAAACAGACAGACCAGCATCCTGCAGAGCAACTTTCAGCGGCTCGATAGAACGGTTAACCAGGTCTTCAACCAGGCTTTCCAGTTTCGCACGGGTCACTTTGATGTTCATGTGTTTCGGACCAGTCGCGTCTGCAGTAATGTACGGCAGGTTCACGTCGGTCTGCTGAGCGGAAGACAGTTCGATCTTCGCTTTCTCAGCGGCTTCTTTAAGACGCTGCATCGCCAGCGGGTCATTACGCAGATCGATACCCTGATCTTTCTTAAATTCGTCAACCAGGTAGTTGATCATACGGCTGTCGAAGTCTTCACCACCCAGGTGGGTATCACCGTTGGTTGCCAGAACTTCGAAGGTTTTTTCGCCGTCAACTTCGTCGATTTCGATAATAGAGATATCGAAAGTACCACCACCGAGGTCATAAACCGCGATAGTACGGTTGCCGACTTCTTTATCCAGACCGTAAGCCAGTGCCGCTGCGGTCGGTTCGTTGATGATACGTTTTACTTCCAGACCTGCGATACGGCCAGCATCTTTGGTTGCCTGACGCTGAGCATCGTTGAAGTATGCAGGTACGGTGATAACCGCTTCAGTTACCGGTTCGCCCAGGTAATCTTCAGCCGTTTTCTTCATTTTTTTCAGCACTTCAGCAGAAATCTGCGGCGGTGCCATTTTCTGACCTTTTACGTCAATCCATGCATCACCGTTGTCAGCACCGATGATTTTGTACGGCATGATGGCTTCATCACGCTGTACTTCTTCGTCCTGGAAGCGGCGGCCAATCAGGCGTTTAATCGCAAACAGGGTGTTTTGCGGGTTTGTCACTGCCTGACGTTTAGCCGGCTGACCAACCAGAGTTTCACCATCCTGGGTATAAGCAATGATAGAAGGCGTGGTGCGATCGCCCTCGGCGTTCTCCAGCACACGTGCAGTAGTGCCATCCATAATCGCTACACAAGAGTTGGTAGTACCCAGGTCGATACCAATAATTTTACCCATCTAAACGTCTCCACTAAAAATTCGGTCATCATGTGGTTGTGAATCTGTAATAAGGGCGAAACGTGCGGTTTCAACTACCCTGAATCGTTTTTTTTCAGACTCACCACTGCGGTTGTCTACAAGATGGGGTCGTAACCCACGTCATCAAGGGGTGCATGAAAATTTTTTTTAGCACAGTGGCGATAAAATTAAGGTAAAAAGGCAGAAAGGCAAAAAAACGAATAGTTTCCAATCAAAATCAATTCACAAAACAAATCAAAACCAGCACGGCCATTCATGTGAAAATTGTAATAAAAAGAAAAGATTACGACCATGAAACGGTTTCCCGTCGGCGGTAAGATGGTCTGATGTCACACACTTTTACAGCCGTCAAAGAGAAATTCCATGAAATCCGTGTTAACCCTTTCCACCAGCCTGCTTATGGGCCTGCTGCTGAGCAGCGCCGCGCACGCTAACGATCATAAAGTTCTGGGTATGATTGCGATGCCCCGCAATGCAACCAACGACCTCACGCTGAGAATTCCCGTTTGCCGGGTGGTGAAGCGCATTCAGCTCACCGCCGATCGCGGCGATATTAAACTTAACGGCGCATCCGTCTACTTCAAAGCAGTACGCACTTCCAGCCAAAGCCTGAACGTCCCGTCATCCATTAAAGAGGGACAAACGACCAACTGGATCTCTATTAATAGCGACAACGACAATAAACGCTGCGTGTCTAAAATCACCTTCTCAGGCCAGTCAGTAAACTCCTCTGACATGGCAACGCTGAAAGTTATTGGCGACGATTAATTCTGCACATTTTGATTCAGAAGCCATAGAAAACATGCGGGGCAGACACGCGGTTGATGTGAAAGCCATTGGACTGGAATAACCACTGCCGCGCCCATGAAGCAGCGCCATCTGGCGATGGGTATTTCTCACCAGATCGTCCACCAAATCCCTCAGTTCCCGGTGGCACTTCAAATCGTCTGTCTTAGCAAAATGATCAACCACGCGTAAGCGTGATGTCCATCACAGGGAAAATAATTCATTTTCCCTTCGTTAGATCATAGACAGTGCCCTCTCCCCTGATTATCATGCCGCGCCCCGAAGACAGTGATCGTTATTTGGGGAAACTATTTCACCATTCAATCAATGATGATTTTGAGGAATTATGGGCAACACTAAGTTGGCTAATCCGGCACCGCTGGGCCTGATGGGCTTTGGCATGACCACCATTCTGCTTAACCTGCACAACGCGGGTTTCTTCGCCTTTGACGTTATTATTCTGGCGATGGGCATTTTCTACGGCGGTATCGCGCAAATATTTGCCGGTCTGCTGGAATATAAAAAGGGCAATACCTTCGGTTTAACCGCCTTTACCTCCTACGGTTCGTTCTGGCTGACGCTGGTTGCAATCCTAATCATGCCGAAAATGGGCCTGGCGGATGCAACCAATGGTCAGTTCCTGGGCGTATACCTGGGTCTGTGGGGCGTGTTTACACTGTTCATGTTCTTCGGCACGCTGAAAGCTAACCGCGCGTTGCAGTTTGTCTTCCTGAGCCTGACAGTGCTGTTCGCACTGCTGGCGGTCGGCAACATTGCAGGTAACGAAGCGATCATTCACGTTGCTGGCTGGATTGGCTTAGTGTGTGGCGCAAGCGCCATTTACCTGGCGATGGGTGAAGTGCTGAACGAACAGTTTGGCCGTACCATCCTGCCGATCGGTGAAGCGCACTAATCTGACGCTATCCCCCCGAACGGGGGGATATTCCTTACAAGCGCTGTAACTCTCCCTGCACGCTTGTATCGCGATGATAAATATCCTGTCGCAGCCAAATCCCCAGACCTAACCCCACCAGCGATAACGCCAGCACATACCAGGCCGGAGCCATTGGCGACACGCTCATTAACATCGTCACGGCGATTGGCGTCAGACCACCAAAAATGGCGTACGACACGTTGTAAGAAAAGGAGATTCCGGTAAAGCGGACCTCCGCCGGAAACGCCCGCACCATCACATAAGGCACAGCCCCCACCACGCCAACGCACAACCCTACCAGCCCGTATAGCAAGAACAAGTGCTGAGGATGGCTGCCGGTCAGATGATAGAAAAACCAGCTTGAACAGGCCAGCAGCAGGCTGCCGACAATAAAGGTTTTGCTGGCGCCGACCCGATCGACAATAAACCCGGCCAGCAGACAGCCGACGCACAGCATAATGGTCGCGACACTGTTGGCTTGTAACGTCAACGCCGGTGCAAAACCATACTGCTTCTGCAACCAGACTGGCGACATCAGGATCACCACCACAATCCCGGCCGATAACAGCCAGGTCAGCAGCATGGAAATGACCACCGCTTTTTTATGTTTGCTCACCACCGACTTCACCGGTAGCTCTTGCGCCAACGCTTTACGCTGCTGCATTTCGAGGAAGATGGGCGTTTCCTGTAACCAGCGACGCAGGTACATCGCCACCAGCCCAAACACGCCACCCAACAAAAACGGGATACGCCAGCCATAGTCATGCACAGCCTGTTGCGTCAGGCTGGTATTCACCAACGTCGCAACCACCGATCCCAGCAGAATTCCCACCGTCAGCCCGGCGGTCAGCGTGCCACAGGCAATGCCGATGCGGCGCTCCGGTACGTGCTCTGCCACGAACACCCACGCGCCCGGCACTTCTCCGCCGATGGCAGCGCCTTGCAAAATGCGCATCAGGAGTAACAGCAGCGGCGCGAGGATCCCCATTGAGGCGTAGGTAGGCAAAAGACCAATCGCCAGCGTCGGTATCGCCATCAGCAAAATGCTCAGGGTGAACATTTTCTTACGCCCGACCAGATCGCCAAAGTGCGCCATGATGATGCCACCCAGTGGACGCGCCAGATATCCGGCGGCAAAAATGCCGAAGGTTTGCACCTGACGTAGCCATTCAGGAATGTCTGCCGGGAAGAAGAGTTCGCCAACAACAGCGGCAAAGAAGACGAAGATAATGAAATCATAAAACTCAAGCGCACCGCCGAGGGCAGCAAGCGTAAGAGTTTTATAATCCTGGCGATTCAGCGGTCGAGTGTGTTGTGACATAGCAAACCATGAGTCAGTGGAGTTATTGAATCTGTCTGTCGATATATGTAAAGCAAAAATTACTATATCGTAAACAATTCAATACTCCACTGTCATTGGCACTTATGTCACGATCGGGCTACTTTCAGGCGTTTGTATCGCGGATTGCGCTTTTAGGACGAAAAGATGCTACAATAGTCGGTGCGGTTTCCACATACGGCCCATCCAGCAACTGTATACAATATGGTACACTTGCAAATATACCCGGCACGATAACCTTACCGTCGGCATCTTTCACGCCTTCCAGCGTTTCTTTGATCGATTTCGGCTGCCCTGGCAGATTCAGAATCAACGCCTGTTTACGAATCACACCAACCTGGCGGGAGAGAATAGCCGTTGGCACAAAGTGCAGGCTTATCTGGCGCATCTGCTCGCCAAAGCCCGGCATCTGGCGGTCGGCTACGGCCAGCGTGGCATCAGGCGTTACATCGCGGCGGGCCGGACCCGTTCCGCCGGTAGTCAGCACCAGATGACAGCTCATTTCATCCACCAGCTCACATAAGGTCTGTTCGATGATCGCCTGTTCATCCGGGATCAGTCGCGTTTGCAGCTCAAAAGGGGTGGTAAGGGCAGATGCCAGCCACTCTTCAAGGGCCGGGATACCTTTATCCTGGTAAACGCCGCTGGAAGCACGGTCAGAAATGGAAACCAGGCCAATGCGTAAAGTATTCATGATTATTCCGTTTAAACAGTCTCGTTAAACAGAATGATACACTGCGAAGGGAAGGACAGACAGGTTTCAGAAGAGGTAGCGTGACCCATATCAGGGCCACGCATTAATGATTACAGCAGATCGCCGATCATTTTTTCCAGTTTACCCTGGTCTACAGCAAACTTACGGATACCGTCCGCCAGTTTGTCTACAGCCATCGGATCCTGGTTGTGCTGCCACAGGAACTCAGCTTCGGTGATGCGTGCAGGACGCGCTTTCACTTCACCAGAGAAGGACAGTTTACGTTCGATAGTGCCCTCGCTTTCCGCCAGTTCTTTCAGCAGTGCCGGAGCAATAGTCAGACGATCGCAGCCTGCCAGCTCAATGATTTCGCCGACGTTACGGAAGCTCGCACCCATCACCACGGTTTCGTAACCGTGCTGTTTGTAGTACTCATAGATTTCCGTTACGGAAACCACACCCGGATCTTCTGCCGGTGCATACTCTTTCTTGTCAGTGTTGGCTTTGTACCAGTCCAGAATACGACCAACAAACGGAGAAATCAGATATACGCCAGCTTCTGCACATGCGCGCGCCTGAGCGAAGGAGAACAGCAGAGTCAGGTTACAGTTGATACCTTCTTTTTCCAACTGCTCAGCGGCACGGATGCCCTGCCAGGTTGAAGCCAGTTTGATCAGAATGCGATCGTTGCTGATGCCAGCATCGTTGTACATTTTGATCAGACGTTTTGCTTTCGCGATGGACGCGTCGGTGTCGTAGGACAGACGAGCGTCAACTTCAGTAGAGATACGACCCGGAACCAATTTCAGGATCTCCAGACCGATATTTACTGCCAGTTTGTCGGTCGCGTCGACGATCTGCTGTGCGCGGTCGTTGCTCTGCTGCTTAGCCCAGGCTACAGCGTCATCAATCAGCTTGCGGTATTCTGGGATCTGCGCTGCGTTAAGAATGAGAGAAGGGTTAGTTGTGGCATCCTGAGGCTGATACAGCTTCATTGCCGCGATGTCTCCGGTGTCGGCCACTACTGTGGTGAACTGACGAAGGGAGGTCAATTTGTCCGTCATGATAGCGATTCTCTTTAAACAGCTTGTTAGGGGGATGTAACCGATCTTCCCTGATGATAGCACGACGCACTCTCAGCGCAACCGCCTGGATTGTCCGACCCGCCGCTCAGCCCTGATTACGCATCTCACAGCTCGTGATGCGCAATTAAGGATATACCCATTGTTATGGTAAACTCCCGCAATCAATCACCTTATAAGGTATATACTGGTCGATAATTGGTAGCGCTTACACGGGATTATTCGCGCTTACCGGCATCAACAAGAGGGATGTTAATGCCTGATTTTTTCTCATTTATTAATGAAATACTCTGGGGATCGGTGATGATCTACCTCCTGCTTGGCGCAGGATGTTGGTTCACCTGGCGTACAGGGTTCGTGCAGTTCCGCTATATTCGCCAGTTTGGCAAAAGTCTTAAAAACAGCATCAGCCCGCAGCCGGGCGGTTTAACTTCTTTTCAGGCTCTGTGCACCAGTCTTGCCGCGCGCGTCGGTAGCGGAAATCTGGCGGGTGTGGCGTTGGCGATCGCCGCCGGCGGCGCAGGGGCCATTTTCTGGATGTGGGTCTCGGCGGTCATTGGTATGGCAACCTCATTCGCCGAATGTTCCCTTGCCCAACTGTATAAAGAGCGCGACAGCAAGGGACAGTTTCGCGGCGGTCCTGCATGGTATATGGCCCGTGGATTGGGCATGCGCTGGATGGGCGTGCTGTTTGCCATCTTTTTACTCATTGCCTATGGCCTGATTTTTAACAGCGTGCAGGCAAACTCAGTCTCTCGTGCGTTGACCTTTGCTTTTGACATCCCTCCCCTCTTCTCCGGTATCGCACTGGCAATAGTGTCATTACTGGTCATCGTCGGCGGCATTAAAGGCGTTGCCCGCCTGATGCAATGGTTTGTTCCGATGATGGCGCTGCTGTGGATCGGTTGTAGCCTCGTCATCTGCCTTTGGCATTTCGGACAGCTCCCCGGCATTATCATGACCATCATAAAAAGCGCCTTTGGCTGGCAGGAAGCCGCGGCCGGTGCAGCCGGGTATACGCTAAGCCAGGCCATTGCCAGCGGTTTTCAGCGCGGTATGTTCTCTAATGAAGCAGGAATGGGCTCAACTCCGAACGCAGCCGCCTCGGCAGCATCCTGGCCGCCACACCCTGCAGCACAAGGCATTGTGCAAATGATTGGTGTATTGGGCGATACGCTAATTCTTTGTACGGCCAGCGCAATGATCATTTTACTGGCGGGTAATGGCACCACTTATGTGCCAATGGAAGGCATCCAGTTGCTGCAACGAGCCATGGTCTCGCTGACGGGTGAATGGGGGGCCGGATTCGTTGCCTTAATAGTGATTCTGTTTGCCTTTAGCTCTATCGTCGCCAACTACATTTATGCGGAAAACAACCTCATATTCCTGAAACTGGACAACATCCGGGTTATCTGGCTATTACGAATCGCCACCGTTTGCACCGTCATTGGTGGTACGTTAATCAGTTTTCCGCTGGTCTGGCAACTTGCCGACATCATCATGGCCTGTATGGCCATTACTAACCTGACGGCGATTCTTCTGCTTTCTCCGGTTGTCCATACCATCGCCAGCGATTATCTGCGCCAGCGAAAACTCGGGGTACGCCCGGAATTCGATCCGCGCCGTTATCCTGATATCAGACAACAGCTTGCGCCCGATAGCTGGGATGAAACGCCGCGCGAATAGCGCGGCAATCGCAACCATCGATCAATTCAGTCGTTTTTTTTGCTAAAGTCGCAGTAAATTTCCTGCAAGGACTGGATATGCTGATTCTGATTTCACCTGCAAAAACGCTCGACTACCAAAGCCCGCTGGCAACGACACGTCATACGCTGCCCGAGTTGCTGGATCACTCTCAGCAGCTTATTCACGTGGCACGCCAGCTCTCTGCACCGCAGATTGGCAAGCTGATGGGGATTAGCGACAAGCTGGCGGATCTGAACGCCACCCGTTTCCATGACTGGCAGCCTGACTTCACGCCGGACAATGCACGTCAGGCCATTCTGGCGTTTAAAGGCGACGTCTATACAGGGTTGCAGGCTGAAACCTTCAGCGAGGCGGATTTCGACTTCGCTCAACAGCATTTACGGATGCTGTCCGGGTTGTACGGCGTTTTGCGTCCGCTGGATTTGATGCAGCCATACCGTCTGGAGATGGGCATTCGTCTGGCCAATGCGAAGGGTAAAGATCTCTACCAGTTCTGGGGAGATACCATCACCGATAAACTTAACGAAGCGCTGGAAGCGCAAGGCGACAGCGTGGTGATCAACCTCGCCTCGGATGAGTATTTTAAATCCGTGAAGCCGAAAAAACTCAACGCTGAGCTTATCAAACCGGTCTTCCTCGACGAGAAGAACGGCAAGTTTAAAGTCATCAGCTTCTATGCCAAAAAAGCGCGCGGCCTGATGAGTCGCTACATTATTGAGAACCGCTTAACGCAACCGGAACAGCTGACCGCATTTAACAGCGAAGGCTACTTCTTTGATGAAGAAGCATCAGGAAACGGCGAACTGGTGTTTAAACGCCACGAGCAATAGTAAAAAGGCCGGATGACGGCTAACGCCTTATCCGGCCTACAGGTTTTGTCGGCCCGCTATGCAAAGCGCCAGCGGGCGCAACCGTTAACCGCGGGTCATCATCAGCTTGCGCAGTTCAGCAAAATCAGCTGGCAGGTGATGAGAAAGCAGCGGCAGGTCCGCGCGTTCCGCCAGTTCTTTTGGCAACGCCAGCGTCAGGTCAAGAATCTCTTCAACGCTTTCTTTAAACTTCGCCGGATGCGCAGTACCAAGGAACAGGCCGTACTCGCCAGGATTCAGTTGGTCACGCAGCGCTCGGTAAGCCACCGCCGCATGCGGTTCTGAGGTGTAGCCTATCTCATGTAACTCACGCATCGTGTCCTGAGTCGTCGCATCGTCAACAGCGGCATAACCCAGCTCATTCAGACGCCAGATTTTACGGCGGAACAGTTCTTCCACGCGCGGCCAGTTGTTCGGCTGGCTGACATCCATCGCATTCGACAACGTTGCCTGGGTCGCTTTCGGCGCCCACTCACCTTCTGCAAGGAAACGCGGAACCGTATCGTTAACGTTAGTCGCCGCGATAAAACGCTTCACCGGCAAGCCCAGTGATTTCGCCAGCAGCCCGGCGGTCAGATCGCCAAAGTTACCGCTGGGAACGGAAATCACCAGTTGATTACGCGCCTCTTGCGGCAGTTGGGCCACAGCCTCAAAGTAGTAACAGATTTGCGCCAACAGACGGCTGATGTTAATTGAGTTAGCCGAGTTCAGTCCCAGGGCTACCTTCAGCTCTTCGTCATCAAACGCCTGTTTCACCAGCGCCTGGCAGGCATCAAAATCGCCATCAATCGCCACAGTTTCAATGTTACCGCCCAGCGTACAGAACAGTTTTTCCTGTAATGGGCTGATCTTGCCGTTCGGGTAGAGGATCACCACGCGCACATTTTTCAGGCCATAAAAGGCATGCGCAACCGCCGCCCCGGTGTCTCCGGAGGTCGCCGTCAGAATCGTTACCGGTTTGTCGCCACTGATGTGCGTCAGCATCTGCGCCATAAAGCGCCCGCCAAAGTCTTTAAATGCAAGCGTAGGGCCGTGGAACAGTTCCAGACAGCCGACATCCGCGGCAACCTGGGCAACCGGAGCCGGAAAGGCAAATGCCGCACGCACACGCTCTTCCAGAATTTCCTGAGGGATCTCATCACCAATAAATGCGGACAGGATCTTCGCGCTGCGGCTAACGAAGTCCTGGTTCAGCATCTCATCCACTTCTGTCAGATTGAATTCCGGTAGATCGTGCGGAAAAAACAATCCCTGATTCTTGCCCAGTCCTTGCGTAACAGCCTGTGCAAAGCTGACCTGTTCGTTGTGATCTTTCAGATTATACAGTTTCATTGATTATCCCAGTACCCGTGCGCCCGCCGTGTCCAGCCGGCAAATATGAACAAAGCCTTCCTGATTTTGCAGGTAATTTTTACCCAGCCAATCTGCTACGCGCTGTGCCGTATCCGGCTTATCGCACAAAGCGAACAGCGTCGGCCCAGACCCGGATATACCGCTGGCCAGCGCGCCAATTTCTGCGACCGCCTGACGCGCCTGGCTAAAGCCTGGCAGCAAGCGGGTACGATACGGCTCAGCAATGACGTCTTTCATCAACTTCGCGGCCAGAAGAGGCTGACGGGAATAGCAGGCATGGATGAATCCCGCCAGATGCCGCCCGTGAGCGATACAGTCCTGACGGCGATACTGCGCTGGGAGAATCGCCCGCGCTTCAGCCGTCGACACTTTAATCCCTGGATACGCCAGTACCCACAGCCACTCATCAAAGCCTGGCACCTGCTGGCTAATAATGCCGTTTTCTTCAATCATTAACTGCATACCGCCCAAAAAGCACGGAGCGACGTTATCGTAATGAATGCTGCCGGAGATACGCCCTTCAAGTTCGCCCATTATCGCTAACAGGCGCGTATCGTTGAGCGGCTTACCGCAATATTCGTTCATAGCGACTAACGCCGCCACGACGGAACAGGCGCTGGAGCCTAACCCGGAGCCAATCGGCATATTTTTTTCCAGCGTCATCGCCACCGGAACGGTTTTACCCAGCTCCTGGCAGAATCGCTCCCAACACTGGTAGACAATATTTTCACGTGGCTCGGACGGCAGTTTGTTGGCAAAGCGCCCAAGGTTGTTCAGGCTGAACTGGTCAGCCGCCTCAACAGACACCACATCACCCAACAGCGAACCGTCCACCGGAGTTACCGCCGCACCGAGTACATCAAACCCGACGCTCATATTGGCACTGGAAGCCGGGGCATAAACTCTCACCATGTCAGACTCCTAACTTCCATGAAAGGGTGCGTAGCAGGTCGGCAAAGACGCCCGCCGCCGTCACATCGTTACCCGCGCCATATCCGCGTAGAACTAACGGTAACGGCTGATAGTAGTGGCTATAGAACGCCAGCGCGTTTTCACCGTTTTTCACTTTAAACAGCGGATCGTTGCCGTCTACTGCATCAATTTTCACGCGACAAACGCCGTCCTCTTCAATATTGCCAACATAGCGCAATACTTTTCCCTCATCACGGGCTTTCGCCACGCGCGCGGCAAAGACGTCATCCAGCTGCGACAATTTCGCCATAAACGCGGAAACATCACCGGAGTCATCAAACTCTTTTGGCAGGACCGGCTCAATGACAATGTCAGAAAGCTCCAGCTCACGACCAGTTTCACGGGCCAGGATCAGCAGCTTACGCGCCACGTCCGTACCGGAAAGATCGTCACGCGGATCGGGTTCGGTATAGCCCATCTCACGCGCCAGGGTGGTGGCCTGCGAGAAGCTCATGCCTTCATCCAGCTTGCCGAAAATAAACGACAGTGAGCCAGAAAGGATGCCTGAAAAACGTTGCAGTTCATCACCTGCGCTGAGCAGATTTTGCAGGTTTTCAATAACCGGCAAGCCCGCGCCCACGTTGGTGTCGTACAGGAATTTACGACGAGACTTCGCGGCGGCAAAACGCAGCTGATGATAGTAATCCATCGACGACGTGTTGGCCTTTTTGTTCGGCGTAACCACGTGGAAGCCTTCACGCAAGAAGTCGGCATATTGATCCGCTACCGCCTGGCTTGACGTACAGTCGACAATCACCGGATTGAGCAGATGGTATTCTTTCACCAGACGAATTAAGCGCCCAAGGTTGAAAGGCTCTTTCGCGCTCTCCAGCTCCGACTGCCAGTTTTCCAGATTCAGACCGTGGACGTTGGTCAGCAGGGCCTTCGAGTTCGCCACACCGCACACGCGCAGATCGATATGCTTCTTTTTGAGCCAGGTTTGCTGACGTTTAAGCTGCTCCAGCAGCGCACCGCCCACGCCGCCTACGCCAATCACAAACACTTCAATCACCTGGTCGGTGTTGAACAGCATCTGATGGGTCACGCGTACGCCGGTGGTCGCGTCATCGTTATTCACCACCACCGAAATAGAACGCTCAGACGAGCCCTGGGCGATCGCTACAATATTGATGTTCGCCCGAGCCAGCGCGGCAAAGAACTTCGCCGAGATGCCGCGCAGGGTGCGCATACCATCGCCAACAACAGAGATGATGGCCAGACGCTCAGTCACCGCCAGCGGCTCCAGCAGGCCTTCTTTCAGCTCGAGGTAGAATTCATCCTGCATAGCGCGTTGTGCACGCGCGCAGTCGCCCTGCGGGACGCAGAAGCTGATGCTGTATTCAGAAGAGGATTGGGTGATCAGCACTACCGAGATGCCCGCACGCGACATTGCGGCAAAAACGCGCGCCGCCATGCCCACCATGCCTTTCATTCCAGGGCCGGAAACGCTAAACATCGCCATGTTATTGAGGTTAGAAATACCTTTTACCGGCAAATCATCGTCATCACTGCTGGCACCGATCAGCGTACCGGGCGCTTGCGGATTGCCGGTATTTTTAATCAGGCACGGGATCTGGAACTGGGCAATAGGGGTAATGGTGCGCGGGTGCAGCACTTTAGCGCCGAAGTAAGAAAGCTCCATCGCTTCCTGATAAGACATCGACTTAAGCAGTCGGGCGTCGGGTACCTGACGCGGATCGCAAGTATATACACCGTCGACATCGGTCCAGATTTCACAACAATCGGCACGCAAACAGGCGGCCAGTACGGCGGCAGAGTAGTCAGAGCCATTACGCCCCAACACCACTAACTCACCTTTTTCATTTCCAGCGGTAAACCCTGCCATCAGAATCATGTGGTCCGCAGGAATACGGCTGGCGGCGATGCGGCGCGTAGATTCGGCGATATCAACGGTAGATTCGAGGTAATGGCCGACAGCCAGCAATTTCTCCACCGGGTCGATGACCGTTACGTTATGCCCGCGTGCTTCCAACAGGCCGGCCATGATAGCAATCGACATTTTTTCACCACGGCAGATAAGCGCGGCATTGATACTGTCCGGGCACTGTCCCAGCAGGCTGATGCCGTGCAGGACGTGCTTAATCTGGGCAAATTCTTGTTCAACAAAGGCTTTGAGCTGCGCCAGCGGAAAACCTGGTTGCTCGGCGGCAAGACCCACCAGCAGCTCGGAGAAAATGCGTTCGGCGTCGCTGATATTAGCTAAAGCATCCTGACCACCGATGGTCTTCTCAATCATTGCCACCAGATGGTTGGTAATTTTTGCGGGGGCAGAGAGAACGGTCGCGACCTGCCCCTGTCTGGCATTGCTTTCCAGAATATCGGCAACCCGCAGAAAGCGCTCTGCATTTGCCACTGATGTACCGCCGAACTTCAACACTCGCATGGTTTACCTCATTGCCTTTGGTCGAAAAAAAAGCCCGCACTGTTTAGGTGCGGGCTTTTTCTTGTGTTTCCTGTACGCGTCAGCCCGCACCGTTACCTGTGGTAATGGTGATGGTTGTAGTAATGGTGATGCTGATGCGTTTCATGGTGTTGTGTGCTCTGTAATTATTTATTATCTGTCCTGTATTCTTTTAGGGTTAAAGTATCTGCTGACCTAAGTCAATAAATTTTTAAATTGATCACATTCCGAAACTTGTTCATGAGCAACTGCTTGCCCTTTTACTTTCAACCAATACAGCATGTCGAGCCCACTTGAACCAAGAACAAAACACTACACAACAAAAATTGTTCAACATTTTATTTTGTGATGTTTTTTTCAATATCATGTAAAAAACGGTGCAACATTGCCGTGTCTCGCTGCCCCAACAGACCCATTCGCTGTTGCAACCAGTCCGTCAGCTTGATGTCGTCAGAAACGTTCAGCGTGGCTAATAAACGCAAAACGCGTGCGCGCAATGCCTGCAGCTGAAGCTCATCCGTCACCTCAACGTTTTTGGCCGGTTGTTGTATTAAACCTGCTAATTGATAGCAATACACCATCACCGCCTGCCCCAAATTGAGTGAAGGATAGTCAGCGACCATCGGTACACCAGTGAGTACATCTGCCAGCGCTAATTCTTCATTGGTCAGCCCCGAATCTTCACGACCAAACACCAGCGCTGCATGTTCCATCCACGTGGATTTCTCCTGTAACAGGGGAACCAGTTCGACCGGGGTGGCGTAATAATGGAACTTCGCCCGGCTACGCGCGGTGGTCGCAACGGTAAAATCAACGTCGTGAAGCGCATCGGCTAACGTTGGAAAAACGTTAATATTATCAATAATGTCGCCCGATCCATGCGCGACCCATCGCGTGGCGGGTTCCAGGTGCGCCTCGCTGTCAACGATACGTAATTGAGTGAATCCCATGGTCTTCATCGCACGGGCAGCCGCACCAATATTTTCCGCTCTGGCAGGGGCAACCAGAATAATTGTTAAACGCATTTCGATACTCTTTTTGGTCAGTCTGCAAGTAATAATGTGACGTACGTCAACATATTACGCAGCGCAAATTTACATTTTTTTAACAGAAGTCACTGAAAAAGGATTTCGCATCCGGTAAAAAATGCTAAACTATTTCCAAACTGTACTATTGCTTTTTATGTTAACAAAAGTTGTATATCCCTCTGTTTATCCATGATAATTTATTTTAAAATGGATCGCATTGGTTGGATTCATTACATTTATTAATTAGCTCGTGCAACTAGTTGTAATATTGCAATTTTGTGATGAAAGCAAACATTTGGATACGTTGATTTCATCAAACTGTTAACGTGCTACAATTGAACTTGATATATGTCAACGAAGCGTAGTTTTATTGGGTGTCCGGCATGTCTTAGCCTGTTATGTTGCTGTTAAAATGGTTAGGATGACAGCCGTTTTTGACACTGTCGGGTCCAGAGGGAAACTACCCACGACCAAGCTAATGATGTTGTTGACGTTGATGGAAAGTGCATCAAGAACGCAATTACGTACTTTAGTCATGTTACGCCGATCATGTTAATTTACGGCATGCATCAGGCAGGTCAGGGACTTTTGTACTTCCTGTTTCGATTTAGTTGGCAATTTAGGTAGCAAACATGCAGACCCCGCACATTCTTATCGTTGAAGACGAGTTAGTAACACGCAACACGTTGAAAAGCATTTTCGAAGCAGAAGGCTATGATGTATTCGAAGCGACAGATGGCGCGGAAATGCATCAGATTCTCTCTGAATATGACATCAACCTTGTGATTATGGATATCAATCTGCCTGGGAAAAATGGCCTCCTGTTAGCGCGCGAACTTCGCGAACAAGCTAACGTTGCGCTGATGTTCCTGACGGGCCGTGATAACGAAGTCGATAAAATTCTCGGCCTCGAAATCGGCGCAGACGATTACATCACCAAGCCGTTTAACCCGCGCGAACTGACTATCCGTGCTCGTAACCTGCTGTCCCGTACCATGAACCTGGGTACTGTCAGCGAAGAACGCCGTAGCGTCGAAAGCTACAAGTTCAACGGCTGGGAGCTGGACATCAACAGCCGCTCTCTGATTGGTCCTGACGGCGAGCAGTATAAACTGCCACGCAGCGAATTCCGTGCAATGCTTCACTTCTGTGAGAATCCGGGCAAAATCCAGTCTCGCGCAGAACTGCTGAAAAAAATGACCGGTCGCGAACTGAAGCCGCATGACCGTACCGTTGACGTGACTATCCGCCGCATTCGTAAACATTTCGAATCAACGCCGGATACGCCAGAAATCATCGCCACCATTCACGGTGAAGGCTACCGTTTCTGCGGCGACCTACAGGATTAATTCAATCCTCACAGGTAAAAAAACGGCGCAATATGCGC
>NZ_SZWU01000065.1:29021-37029 GCF_005280935.1 Citrobacter sp. wls757
CCCTATTTCCATAAGCGAAACTCGTCACTCTGCGCAGGCAGAGGCTCCGGAATTTCTGTCGGCTTTGGTTTTGGCTGTGCCAGCGAGTGCCAGTCAAGATGACGCGTCAGGAACATCACGCCACACAACGCGACCAACAGCACGCCGGTTCCCAGCAGTAAAGAGCTGTCCTGTGAACGTAGCAGCACCCACATCACCCCATCCAACCCCAGCAGCGCCACGGTGAATAAAATACTGTTCCGCCAACTCTGTAATATCGCCTGCAGATACACCCCGTTCATTAACGCGCCTACCAGGCTTGCCGTAATCCACGCCGCCGTAAACCCAATGTGCTCAGACAATGCCAGCAGCAGCAGATAAAACATCACCAGCGATAGCCCCACCAGCAGATACTGCATCTGGTGCAGACGCAGGCTGGTCATACTTTCAAGCACGAAGAAAGACATAAAGGTCAGTACAATCAGCAGGATGGCATACTTGGTAGCCCTGTCCGTTAACTGATACTGATCCGCTGGCGTGGCGACGGCAACGCTAAATGCAGGCATTCCCTTCCAGCCAATCTTTTCGCCATCAAAGCGTTCGCCGAGGTTATTCGCGAACCAGCTGCTTTGCCACTGGGCCTTAAATCCTGACTCGCTTATTTCGCGCTTCGCCGGGAGGAAATCCCCCAGAAAGTTGGGATGCGGCCAGTTGCTGGTTAAAGTCATTTCACTGTTACGGCCAACCGGAACAACGGAGAAATCTCCGGTTCCGCTCAAATTCAACGACAGCACCATGCTCAGGTTTTGCTCCGCCCAGCTCGCGTCAGGTAGCGGTATGTGGATCCCTTGAGCTCCCCCATCCAGCCCCGTCCCTGGCTCAACGGCCAGCAATTCCCCATTGACCTGCGGCGCTTGCACCACACCAATCCCGCGCGCATCCCCCACGCCAACCACGATAAACGGTTTGCCGACGCTGACGTTGGGATGGTTTAAATCGCGCAAGCGTTCAGCGTTAAATTCGGCCTTCACCGAGAGGTCATTGTGCCAGACCTGGCCTTCGTAAATACCGATTTTACGCGCTTCAACGTTCTGATTCCCCTCAACCACCAACGACTCCGGCAGCCAGAAATGGATATAGCTGCGCTTACGCTGGATCTGTTTGTCGCCTTCCAGCTCGATATACAGTTCCGTCACCGGGACGGCAATCAGCGGCCCGACCATCTTTTGCGGCCCGCTGGTGCTCTGACGAATAGCATCTTCAACTTCATCACGATAATCCGATCGCTCAACGATTATCTGCCTGACCATCGTCAGTGGAATTAACAGCAATAATATGGCGCCGCCTAAGGTGACGATTTTCCAAAACAGGGGTGATTTAAACATAGCGTTCTCCTTTGCAATATCAGTAAGGTAGAACAGCTATGTGCGGAGAATTTGAAGTTATGTGAAGTGACGGTGAAGCGTAAACGAGGCCTGGGCGCCGCCCTCTGGTCGGTTAGATAATGTCACCGTACCTTCATGCAGTCGTGCAACTTCATTGACAAACGCCAGCCCCAAACCGCTGCTCTTGTGTCCATTCTCGCGGGGCAGCGAGTAGAAGCGCTCAAAAATACGCGGCAACGCAAAATCAGGGATCCCGCTACCGCTGTCGGTAACCTGCAATGTGACCAGCTCCTCCTGCTGATGCGCGCTCAACGTAATCGTCCCGCCCTGTGGCGTGAAGTCGATAGCGTTGTCGAGCAAGTTCCCCAATGCCTGCTCCAGTAACGCGGGATCGGCAGCGACGCTAAGCGATGAAGGCAGAATGGTCAGCGTAATGTTTTTTGCCGCCAGCTGCACGCTACGCGCCTCTTTGAGCTGAGCAAAAAGCGTATCTACCTCCACCGCCGTCAACGTAATGTCCTGTCGATTCTCCAGTCGCGCCTGGCGCAGCAAAGTTTCGACCAGCGCCTGCATGCGCGCATTTTGCGTCAGAATATTATCGGTAAAACGCGCTACCACGTTTGGCGGCGGGCCTTCGCGCAATATCTCTGCCGCGCCACGAATGGCCGCCAGCGGACTTTTCAGCTCATGCGTTAACGCGTAGACATACTGCTCAATGTAGTTCTTGCCTTCGAGCTTCAGACGCATACTTTCCAGCGCCTGCGCCAGTTTGCGTAACTCGCTGCTGCCTAAATCAGGCAGTGGGACGGGGCGATTCTCGGTAACGGAGTCGGCATAACGCGCCAGCCGGGCAATGGATCGGTTTATCCACCATACCATCCCGAAGCCAATCACCAGGGCAATGCCCAGCAATACGGCGCTGGCCCACAGCATTCGCCGTTCACTGCGTTTAATCACCGGTGCCATCGCCGCATTTGGTTTGCCGACACTGAGCACGCCGATAATACGCCCACCGTCTACGATCGGCGCGGCAACGTACATCACTGAGCTTTCCGGATCGTTCGGGTTTTGCGGCGTGCTGCGGGCACCATACTGCCCACGCAGCGTTAACCACACATCGTTCCAGCGGGAGTAGTCCTGACCGACGGCCTGGTTAGCTGAATCAAACAACACCTTGCCCTGCGCGTCCGTCATGTAGACATGGTATTCATTACGCACTTTGTTAATGCCGCTGATGTTGGCGTTAAATGGGCGGTTATGCAGCTGCGCAAATGCCTGCGCCAGCTTGCCGTTAGCCGGTGAGTCAGAGAGCACGTCATCACGCGCCAGTGCAGCCAGCAGCGTGGCGGTATCAATTAGAGTACCTTCGGTCGCCCGACGAACGCCTGGCTTAATTTCCTGCACAAAGATCGACAGAACAAACCAGGCGGCGACCGCGACAATCAGAAAATAGCCGAGCAGCAAACGCATGCCAATGCGCATCAGCAGTTCCTCAGGCTGTATCCCATACCGCGATGTGTATTGATGGGGGAAAGCTCCGGATTGATAGCCCGCAGCTTGGCACGCAGCGTTTTGATGTGAGTATCAACCGTTCTGTCAAAGGTATCCTGCGCGTCTGCCCAGACTAAATCCATCAGCTGCTGGCGAGAGTAAATACGTCCCGGCGACATCAGCAATGTTTTCAGCAGCAGGAATTCATAGCGCGTCAGGTTCAACGGCATGTCGAACCAGGTAATCTGCGCGGCCAGCTCATTAAGTTCAAAATCCCCACAGCGCGTCGTCGATGAAGGCGTGGAGAATTTTTGCACCCGCCGCAGCAGCGTACGCACACGAGCGCACACCTCACGCGGCGAGAAAGGCTTGGCAACATAGTCATCTGCGCCAATTTCCAGCCCCAACAGGCGATCCACTTCATCGCTGCGCGCGGTCAGAAAGAGGATCGGCAACGCCGGGTGGCGTTCCAGTAAACGTCGGCACAGTTCAAAACCACTGATATCCGGTAGCCCGACATCCAGAATGATGGCATCAGGGCATTGCTGGCGAGATTTCTCCAGCACGGGAAATCCGCGCTCAAACGCCTCTACACTAAACCCTTCCTGTTGCAGCATGTAGATAAGCGTATCAGCGATTCCCTGCTCATCCTCAACCAACCAGATCAACGGCTGTTGCATTGTGCTTCCTTGTTATTGCCGCCACGGCATGATGGGTACCGCGCTAATGGCATTTTTGGGCGATCCATCGACCACTTTATCTGAATAGGCCAGATAGGCCAGCGCATTACGTTTCGCATCGTAAAAACGCACGACCTGTAAAGATTTAAACACCAGCGAGGTACGTTTCTTAAATACCACTTCGCCCTGAGCTTTACCGTTCTTGATTCTGTCGCTCAGTTCTACCGGCCCAACCTGCTGGCAAGAGATGGCGGCATCGGAGGTATCTTCCGCCAGCCCCAGTCCACCTTTGATGCCGCCGGTCTTCGCACGACTCACGTAACAGGTCACATTGGTAACATCCGGATCGTCAAACGCTTCGACCACAATTTTATGATCCGGCCCAAACATTTTGAACACCGTATCGACAGATCCAATCTGCTCCGCATGGGCGACCTGCGACAACATCAGCAGAATTGAGGAAATGACTAAGCTCTTATATTTCATATTGTTACCATTCTTAAAAGTTGTTCTGCGTAATTATTAAACATTCTAAGATAAAATGTATACAGATCACAGGATTACAATAATCACGCTTTCGTATGTCCGAAAAAAGCACTTATGAGCAAAAAAAACACTGAATGCTAAAACAGCAAAAAATGCTATTATCCTCATACCTGACGTCAGGTACTCGTTGTTGAAAGGATGAGGATATTTTATGGATCAGGCTGGCATTATTCGCGACCTATTAATCTGGCTGGAAGGTCATCTGGATCAGCCTTTGTCGCTTGACAATGTGGCGGCAAAAGCGGGCTATTCCAAGTGGCACCTGCAGAGAATGTTTAAGGACGTGACGGGCCATGCTATTGGCGCCTATATCCGCGCCCGTCGTTTATCGAAATCCGCAGTGGCGCTGCGCCTGACTGCGCGTCCAATTTTGGATATTGCGCTGCAATATCGCTTCGACTCTCAACAAACTTTTACTCGCGCATTCAAGAAACAATTTTCGCAGACACCAGCGCTGTATCGCCGTTCACCCGAATGGAGTGCATTCGGTATTCGCCCGCCAATGCGACTGGGTGAATTTGCGATGCCTGCGCACGAGTTTGTCACCCTGGAAGATACGCAACTGCTCGGCACCACGCAAAGCTATTCCTGCTCGCTGGAACAGATTTCAGATTTCCGTCATGAAATGCGTATTCAGTTCTGGCGCGACTTCCTTGCTCAGGCTCCGGCGATCCCGCCAGTGCTGTACGGGCTTAACGAAACGCGTCCGAGCATTGAAAAAGACGACGAACAGGAAGTGTTTTACACCACAGCACTGACGCCGGAACAGGCCAATGGCTATGTGCCGTCGGCGCAGCCTATCCTGTTACAGGGTGGCGAGTACGTGATGTTTACCTACGAAGGGCTGGGAACCGGCGTGCAAGAGTTTATCCTGACGGTTTACGGCACATGCATGCCAATGCTGAACCTGACGCGCCGTAAAGGACAGGATATCGAGCGATACTACCCGGCAGAAGATGCCAAAGCGGGAGATCGCCCGA
This sequence comes from Citrobacter sp. wls757, assembly GCF_005280935.1. NCBI lineage: Bacteria > Pseudomonadati > Pseudomonadota > Gammaproteobacteria > Enterobacterales > Enterobacteriaceae > Citrobacter > Citrobacter sp. wls757. The sequence continues at coordinate 34,083 of NZ_SZWU01000065.1, forward strand.
TCAACCTGCGCTGCGAATTCCTGATTCCGATTCGCCGCTAGCGCTGTAGTTCATCCAACGCAGGGGCGTCCAGATGTGAGATGTCCCCTGCCGTTTCAACGACCCATCCCGGCGCCAGCCATAAGCTTTCCTGGTAATCAACGCGAGAAATTGAACAGTTGCGCAGACGCAAGCGACGTTCAGCCCATGCCGGTAATCCCAGAATTGTGCTCACCAGGCAACCCAGCGCGATACCGTGGCTGACCAGCAGTGGACGACTTCCAGGCGGCAGCGCCAGACAGGATGCCAGCGCCGCATTGACGCGATCGCTCAGCTCCTGCATCGATTCCCCTTCCGGAATACGACCATCCACCGTGCCGTTCACCAACTGGCGACGCCAGCCCTCTTCCTCTGGCGTCAGCGTATCGATGTGACGTTTTTCCAGCACCCCCATATTCAGCTCACGCAGACGAGAATCATAGGTGATATCACAGCCGCAGGCCTGGGCGATGATTTCTGCGGTGCGTCGTGTACGACCAAGATCGCTACTGATGACATGCGTAATACCAAACGAGCGGGCGCGTTCTCCCACCTGCATGGCTTGTTGTTCACCTTTAGCGGTTAGTGGGCTGTCTGACTGGCCTTGAATACGTCGCTCGGCGTTCCACTGCGTTTCGCCATGGCGAACAAGGTATACCTGTAACATGCTTTTTTTCCGTTATATACTCGTCATACTTTGAGTAGACTCTGCGATGAATTTTCAAACTGAGCTTAATTATGCACAAGGTTATCTCTGCGACCACCAATCCTGCCAAAATTCAGGCAATTCTGCGGGCATTTGAAGAGATTTTCGGGGAAGGATCCTGCCATATTGAACCCGTCGCCGTCGAGAGTGGCGTGCCGGAACAACCTTTCGGAAACCAGGAAACGCGCACTGGCGCACGAAATCGCGTTGATAACGCTCGCCGCCTGCACCCGCAGGCTGATTTCTGGGTCGCCATTGAAGCAGGAATTGACGATGACGCCACCTTCAGTTGGGTGGTGATTGATAACGGCATTCAGCGCGGTGAAGCCCGTTCAGCCACGCTGCCATTGCCTACTGTCATTCTCGACAGAGTCCGTAAAGGTGAAGCACTCGGCCCGGTGATGTCGGACTATACGGGTATTGATGAAATTGGCCGTAAAGAAGGCGCAATCGGCGTTTTTACCGCGGGCAAGCTGACGCGCTCAAGCGTCTATCACCAGGCGGTGATTCTGGCGCTCAGCCCGTTTCATAACGCGGTGTATTTATAGCATTGTGCCGGATGTTCAATCGTAGGCCGGATAAGGCAAAGCCGCATCCGGCGGATCAATGTTTCCCGAGCAACACCTGCTCCAGCCACTGACGCAAATCCACCGGTGCGGATTTGAGGCTGTTCGACCCCCGCGTAATAGTGGCAATCCCCGCCCCGAGCTCGTTTTTAAGCTCACGCTGGCTCATCTCGCCGCGCAGCAGCTCTTCAATGATACGCACACGCGTGCCCAACGCTTCACGCTCATCCGGCGTTAACATCAAATTGAGCAGCGGCAGGTGTAAATCTTGTTCGTAGGCGTGTTTAAGCAGATCGACAAAACGTAACCACTCCTGGTGACGTTGTTCTGCCATCTCTGCTGAATAGGGTGATTGCTGAGTCATAAGATATCGCCATCGTTGCGGGGGAAGCGTGCTTGCTTCCCCCTTTTGTACTCTTTAACGAGTACGATAGCATAACACAATCGACACGATCAGTAACGACGTTGCCATTCTGCGTCGCTCATCAACTCCGGTTTATCGCCGAGGAAATAGCGATAGTACGCATCATAAGCCAGCACATTCTTCACGTAACCACGCGTCTCTGAGAATGGAATACTTTCGACAAACGCCACAGCATCAATGCGGCCAGCGCTATTGCCAAGCCAGGTGCGAACGCGTCCCGGACCGGCGTTATAGGCTGCCGACGCAAAGATGCGGTTATTGCCGAATTGCTGATATACGTACTGCAAATAGCTGGTACCAATGTTGATGTTGGTATCAGGATCCAGTAGCTGGCTCGGACTGCTGTAACCTGGAATCGAGAACATTTTCACCGTATGCGTCGCCGTGCCCGGCATAATCTGCATCAGCCCGCTGGCGCCGACCGGTGATTTCACTTTCGGGTTCCAGGCGCTTTCCTGACGCGCTATCGCCATCGCATAACTTGGCTGAATATCCTTGCCGCTGGTGTAACGGGTAAACAGATCTTTATAGGCCAATGGGAAGCGCTCTTCCAGATGATCCCACAGCTTACCGGCGATCGTCGCCTGAACGCTCAGATCCCACCAGTGATTGTTGAACGCGTAACGCGCCAACTGAGCCTGCTCGGACTTGGTACGGCTGGTAACCAGATTCGCCCATTCACTGCGCGCGGTATTATCCATGTTCCAGTACATTAGCTCGCGTACACGTGCCATTTCTGGCCCCTGAGTCAGCGCAGAATCAACGTTCGCTGGCGCTTTATCCACTTTCAGCTCGTACTCTTCGCCCAGGCGCTGTGCCGCCACCATCGGATAGAAACCACGCTGCTGCATGAGCTGGTGCAGGATCTCTTTGGCTTCCGCATCACGTCCGCGCTCCAGCAGCAGATCAGCCTGCCAGTAGCGCCACTCGTCTTTTTCTTTTGCTTCCATTGGCAGACGTGCCAGCCAGGTATTCAGGCCACGACGATCGCCGGTTCCCAGCGCCATGCGCACGCGACGCTCCACAAGCGAGGTGGAATTGGAGCGCATAATCGCATCATCACGCCATTTGGCCTGCTCGTCGGTGACGTCATTGCCCATCAGGCGCCAGGCAACAATGTCGCGCAGCTCCTGGGTTTGCTCGTCATTAAGCTGTTGCGCCTGCACCAGGGACGGGATCATCAGGCGGGCGTTTTCCACATCCTGACGCGCCACGCTGGCAAAGGCGACCGCC
>NZ_SZWU01000065.1:37061-41063 GCF_005280935.1 Citrobacter sp. wls757
CATCTGTCGGGTGAAATCCGTGGCGCCGGTGGTACGTGCAAAAGTCATCACCGAATTCGGATCGTTGACCAGCGAGATGATCGCAGAGGCAATGGTTTGGTATTGCGCGGGCATCTGTCCGGCCAGCGCCGTCACCAGACCGGTATTCCCGGCTTTCATCGCCAGACGAATACGCTCCAGATACGCCAGCGGATCCTGAGTGCCTGAGGCGCGCCATACGCCAAATAATTTGTCACAGGCATTCGGCTGACTTTTCCCGGTCAACCACAGCTCTTTCGCGCCCTGCCAGGCTTCTTCGGTTTGCCCGGTACTCCATTTCGCGAAGTAATAGTTACATTGCGCTTCCGTGGTACCCGGTTTTTCCGGGCTGAACGCCAGCAGTCCGCGCCAGTCTTCGCGGCGCGCCAGTTCATTCACGAAACGCGATTGCAGCGTACGCGCAGGAGGCAGTGTCGGATTGGCACGCACAAAATTGGTAACGGTAATGGTGGGCTGATTCATCAGATCGTCAGTGATCTGACGATATTCCAGATACGGGTACAGAGGATAGTTCTTCAGGCCGGGCATCATCTGCTCTACGACATCCATCTGTCGGTTGTCCCAGGCTTGCTTGATTTGCGCATAACGATTGCGCTGCTCATCCAGGGAGTCGGCTCGCGCCACCTGACTGACCGTCAGCAGACATACGCTGGCTGCCAGCAGGCGCCAGGTAAATTGATTGGCTTTGTCCACAAGCTCTTCCTCTTCTCATGTTACGTCTGTGCAGCATCATGCCGCTTAATTAATTCATGCTAACCAGACATTGCAGAATGCGCCACGTCACGGACACTTTTTTACTTTTGTTGCGAGTGGGATCTGCTGGCTGGGATTGGGCAATGAAAAAGGCTACACTTCGCCTTTGAAAACTCTATTCATCACTATAAAAGAGGCGAAGTCCACGTGGCTCAATTCGTTTATACCATGCATCGTGTCGGCAAAGTCGTTCCGCCGAAACGTCATATTCTTAAAAACATCTCACTGAGCTTCTTCCCTGGCGCCAAAATCGGTGTTCTCGGTCTGAACGGTGCGGGTAAATCTACCCTGCTGCGCATCATGGCCGGTATTGATACCGATATCGAAGGTGAAGCTCGCCCACAGCCAGGCATTAAAATCGGTTACCTGCCGCAGGAACCAAAACTGAACCCAGAACATACCGTTCGTGAATCCGTTGAAGAAGCGGTTGCCGAAGTGGTTAGTGCACTGAAAGGTCTGGATGAAGTTTACGCCAAGTACGCCGAGCCGGACGCCGACTTCGATAAACTGGCCGCACAACAGGGCAAGTTTGAAGAAATTATCCAGGCGCACGACGGCCATAACCTGAACGTGCAGCTTGAGCGTGCCGCTGACGCCCTGCGTCTGCCGGACTGGGACGCTAAAATTGAGAATCTCTCCGGTGGTGAACGCCGCCGCGTTGCGCTGTGCCGCCTGCTGCTGGAAAAACCAGACATGCTGCTGCTCGACGAACCGACCAACCACCTGGATGCGGAATCCGTCGCGTGGCTGGAACGCTTCCTGCACGATTTCGAAGGCACCGTAGTGGCGATTACCCACGACCGTTACTTCCTCGACAACGTTGCGGGCTGGATCCTGGAGCTGGACCGTGGTGAAGGTATTCCGTGGGAAGGTAACTACTCTTCCTGGCTGGAGCAGAAAGATCAGCGTCTGGCCCAGGAAGCTTCTCAGGAAGCGGCTCGCCGTAAATCCATTGAGAAAGAGCTGGAGTGGGTGCGTCAGGGCGCTAAAGGTCGTCAGTCTAAGGGTAAAGCCCGTCTGGCACGCTTTGAAGAGCTGAACAACACCGAATACCAGAAACGTAACGAAACCAACGAACTGTTTATTCCACCTGGAGCACGTCTGGGCGATAAAGTCGTTGAAGTCACCAATCTGCGTAAATCCTACGGCGATCGCGTTCTGATCGACGATCTAAGTTTCTCCGTGCCGAAAGGCGCAATTGTCGGCATCATCGGTCCGAACGGCGCGGGTAAATCTACCCTGTTCCGTATGATGTCCGGTCAGGAACAGCCCGACAGCGGCACCATCACGCTGGGTGAAACCGTCAAACTGGCCTCCGTTGACCAGTTCCGTGACGCCATGGACAACAGCAAAACCGTGTGGGAAGAAGTTTCCGGCGGGCTGGATATCATGCGAATCGGCAACACCGAGATGCCAAGCCGTGCCTACGTGGGCCGCTTCAACTTCAAAGGTGTGGATCAGGGCAAACGCGTCGGCGAGCTGTCCGGTGGTGAGCGTGGTCGTCTGCACCTGGCGAAGCTGCTGCAGGTTGGCGGCAACATGCTGCTGCTCGATGAACCAACCAACGACCTGGATATCGAGACCCTGCGCGCGCTGGAAAACGCCCTGCTGGAATTCCCGGGCTGCGCGATGGTTATCTCGCACGACCGTTGGTTCCTCGACCGTATCGCCACCCACATTCTGGATTACCAGGATGAAGGTAAGGTTGAGTTCTTCGAAGGTAACTTTACCGAATACGAAGAGTACAAGAAACGTACGCTGGGTGCCGATGCGCTGGAGCCGAAACGTATTAAGTACAAGCGTATTTCTAAGTAATTAGCGTTAAGTGCCGGATGGCGGCTTTACGCCTTATCCGGCCTACGAGGTTAGTGCGACTTGTAGGCCGGATAAGCGCAGCGCATCCGGCATTAAAACCTACCTCTGCTCGCCCATCAACTCTTTCACCAGCTCCACGCAGCGCAGGAAGCGACCGTCGTAGTCAGGCTCCTGAACGTGCACGAAATTGATATTGTTTTCCTGCAGCATCTCGACCAGCAGCGTCTGAAACGCTTTTCTGTCAACTGAGCTTCCAAGGCTGCGTAAGCCATCCGCCACCCACGGGGTGTTGTTTTCCAACAGGATCACAAGGTCGAAGCGATACTCATCAATAAGCGCTTGCACAAACGGATGTTCACGCCCTTCATACTTTTTACAGAAGGCCTGAGTGGTTACGAAATCGGTGTCGATGAACGCCACTTTATTGGCGTACTTAACAGCAAAGTCAATGTATTGCGCTTGTCCTAAGGCGATTTTATCGTAGTCAGAATACTGCAACGCCATCTCATCGCCGCCCAAATGGGAGAAGACATAATCACGCCCGTATTCCCACGCACTGGTGGTATTAAAAATATTGGCGAGCTTGTTCACCAGCGTCGATTTACCGCTCGACTCCCCGCCGAGGATCGCCACGGTGCGCACGAAAAACGGCTTCACTTCGGTCGGAATATACTCCCAGTAGCGAAACGGGTTTTCACGGATTTGCCCGCCGCTGATGCTCATGAACGTCCGCTTAGGATCCACCAGCACGGTTTCGATCCCCAAATGTTCGAGATACTGCGGGGCATCTGATTCTTCAGAGGTGTAGATCCAGTTTGGCTGGATCCCTTTCTCCTGCATAAACGTTTTGATCCCGTTGCTCCACACGTCCCAGCCGTGCGGATACGGCTCCATGCCTTCTTCGTTGAAGGCATGAATACGGATATTTTTCTGATACTTAAAGGTTTGCAGCAGCCAGCGTAAACGATCGGGCACCGTAGGCTGTTGCGACATGGCACTGTCTTCAAACAGGCTGCGATCGCGCGTGTCGTCATAGCCCATGATGATATGCAGTTCATCGACCTGGCTACAGGCGCGCTGGATAAGATAGATATGGCCGGTGTGCAGCGGATAAAACTTGCCGAATACCACACCGATATTTTTCTGCTGGCGCGGAAACTCCAGACCGAGAAAGCGGTGCAACGCCTCCAGCTTCTGCGCGCTGGGGCTTTTGATTTTGGCATTCAGCAGTTGGCTTAGGTATCCCTTGGTCATGCCACTGGCATCCGCCACCTGTTGCAGGGTACAGCCCTTTTGCTTTATGGCGGTTTTCAGATATTCAAATGACACAAGAGCCTCCTGCTGGAAAAATCGCGTAACACTGCCTGATGGCGCTTCGCTTATCAGGCCTACAAA
>NZ_SZWU01000064.1:0-4353 GCF_005280935.1 Citrobacter sp. wls757
AGAAGGCACGTCATGATGACGTGCCTTTTTTCTTACTCGAAGTTACTTAAAAACAACAATTTAATATCAACTTGTTAAACAACAAGGAAGGCTAATATGATAGTTTTAGAACTTATCATCGTTTTGCTGGCAATCTTTTTAGGTGCCAGACTTGGGGGTATCGGTATTGGATTTGCAGGTGGGCTGGGTGTTCTGGTTCTCGCCGCTATCGGCGTAAAACCCGGTAATATCCCGTTCGATGTTATTTCCATCATCATGGCGGTTATCGCTGCCATTTCAGCTATGCAGATTGCAGGTGGTCTGGACTATCTGGTTCATCAAACTGAAAAACTGCTGCGTAAAAACCCGAAATACATCACGATCCTTGCACCTATCGTGACCTATTTCCTGACTATCTTCGCAGGTACCGGCAACATCTCTCTGGCAACGCTGCCAGTTATCGCCGAAGTTGCGAAGGAACAAGGGATCAAACCTTGCCGTCCGCTCTCTACTGCAGTGGTTTCTGCACAGATTGCGATTACGGCTTCTCCAATCTCCGCAGCCGTGGTTTACATGTCTTCCGTAATGGAAGGTCATGGCATCAGCTACATTCACCTGCTGTCCGTGGTCATTCCGTCCACCCTGCTGGCTGTTCTGGTCATGTCCTTCCTGGTAACTGCACTGTTCAACTCCAAACTGTCTGACGATCCGATTTATCGTAAGCGTCTGGAAGAAGGCCTGGTTGAACTGCGCGGTGAAAGACAAGTTGAAATCAAAGCTGGCGCGAAAACCTCCGTTTGGTTGTTCCTGCTGGGCGTGGTTTGTGTCGTCGTATATGCGATCGTCAACAGCCCAAGCCTCGGTCTGGTCGCTAAGCCGCTGATGAACACCACCAACGCAATCCTGATCATCATGCTGAGCATCGCGACGCTGACCACGATCATCTGCCGCGTTGAAACTGACTCCATCCTGAACTCCAGCACTTTCAAAGCCGGTATGAGCGCCTGTATTTGTATCCTGGGTGTTGCATGGCTGGGTGATACCTTCGTATCTCACAACATTGACTGGATCAAAGATACTGCAGGTAGCGTAATTCAGGGTCATCCGTGGCTGCTGGCTGTCATCTTCTTCTTTGCTTCTGCACTGCTGTACTCTCAGGCTGCAACCGCTAAAGCACTGATGCCGATGGCTCTGGCTCTGAACGTTTCCCCACTGACTGCTGTTGCGTCTTTCGCCGCGGTTTCTGGCCTGTTCATTCTGCCAACCTACCCAACTCTGGTTGCGGCAGTTCAGATGGATGACACCGGTACAACTCGCATCGGTAAATTCGTCTTTAACCATCCGTTCTTCATCCCGGGTACTCTGGGTGTGGTTCTGGCTGTCTGCTTCGGCTTCTTGCTGGGCAGCTTCATGTTGTAAGTTTTTCCTGCAGGGTGCCTGGGCGCCCTGCAGTTCCTCCTCCCCACCCCGCTTTAACTAACATCCTTCCCTCGTCCGTTGTATAGTGACCATTCTTTTGCTGGTTACTCTGTTCTTTCGAGGTGTTTATGCTTGATGTAAAGAGTCAGGATATTTCCATCCCCGATACCGTTGTGGTGCTCTGTACCGCCCCGGATGAAGCAACCGCCCAGGATCTCGCCGCCAAAGTGCTGGCGGAAAAGCTGGCTGCTTGCGTGACCCTGCTACCCGGTGCGACCTCCCTCTACTATTGGGAAGGCAAACTGGAACAGGAATATGAAGTCCAGATGATTTTAAAAACCACCGTCACACACCAGCAAGCCCTTCTCGATTGCCTGAAGTCACATCATCCATATCAAACACCTGAACTTCTGGTTTTACCCGTCACTCACGGAGACTTTGATTACCGCTCATGGCTCAACGCATCCTTACGCTGATCCTGCTGCTGTGCAGCACATCTACCTTTGCCGGATTATTTGACGCGCCTGGCCGCTCGCAGTTTGTTCCTGCCGATCGGGCGTTTGTTTTTGATTTTCAGCAAAACCAACACGATCTGAACCTCACATGGCAGGTTAAAGATGGCTACTATCTGTATCGCAAACAGATAAGCATTACGCCATCTCAGGCCGATATTGCTGAGGTAAAATTGCCGCCAGGCGTCTGGCATGAAGATGAGTTTTACGGCAAAAGTGAGATTTACCGTAAACAGCTGACTGTCCCGATCACGGTCAATCAGGCTAAGTCTGGCGCAACATTAACGGTCACATATCAGGGCTGCGCCGACGCTGGATTTTGCTATCCGCCAGAAACAAAAACGGTGCCATTAAGTGAAGTGTCTGCTGGTTCCGCGGCCGCCTCTGCGCCAGCCCCAGCCACTGCAGATCCGCAAGAGAAACCGCAGCCCACGGCCCAACTCCCCTTCTCCGCGTTGTGGGCATTGCTGATCGGAATTGGTATCGCGTTTACGCCTTGCGTACTGCCGATGTATCCGTTGATTTCCGGTATCGTACTGGGTGGCAAGCAACGCTTATCAACCGGACGGGCACTGCTGCTGACGTTTATCTACGTTCAAGGTATGGCGCTCACCTATACCGCGCTGGGTTTGGTTGTTGCAGCCGCCGGTTTGCAGTTTCAGGCTGCGCTTCAGCATCCCTACGTCTTGATTGGCCTTGCCGTCATCTTTACGCTGCTGGCTCTGTCGATGTTTGGCTTGTTCACGCTGCAATTGCCTTCATCACTGCAAACGCGTCTCACGCTAATGAGTAACCGCCAGCAAGGCGGCTCTCCCGGCAGCGTCTTTGCGATGGGGGCGATTGCTGGCCTCATCTGTTCTCCTTGCACAACGGCCCCGCTAAGCGCGATTTTGCTGTATATCGCTCAGAGCGGGAACATGTGGCTGGGAGGCGGCACACTGTATCTGTATGCGTTGGGGATGGGATTACCCCTGATGCTGATTACCGTATTTGGCAACCGCCTGCTGCCTAAAAGTGGCCCATGGATGGAACATGTCAAAACCGCTTTTGGCTTTGTCATTCTGGCGCTTCCCGTCTTCTTACTCGAACGTATCGTTGGCGACGAGTGGGGCGTTCGCTTATGGTCACTGCTAGGCGTCGCGTTCTTTGGCTGGGCGTTCATCACCAGCCTGCAGGCAAAGCACGCCTGGATGCGCATCGTGCAGATTGTCCTGTTAGCCGCAGCGCTTGTCAGTGTACGTCCATTGCAAGACTGGGCGTTCGGCGCGCCACATGCTCAAACCCAGGCACATCTTAACTTCACATCGGTGGCATCGGTAGATGCGTTAAATCAAGCACTGGCGCAAGCTAAAGGCAGGCCAGTCATGCTGGATCTGTATGCCGACTGGTGTGTAGCCTGTAAGGAATTTGAAAAGTACACGTTCAGTAATCCGCAGGTTCAGCAAGCGCTAGGCAACACGGTGCTATTGCAGGCGGATGTGACAGCAAACAATGCCCAGGATGTCGCTCTCCTGAAACATCTACAGGTTTTAGGTTTGCCGACTATCTTGTTCTTTGATGCCGAGGGGAAAGAGCACCCGGAAGCTCGGGTTACGGGCTTTATGGATGCCGCGACCTTCAGCGCACATTTGCGCGATCGCCAACCGTGAGCGACACTTGCAACAGGAAATACGGAGGAGAATACCGTGCAACGTGAAGATGTCCTGGGAGAAGCCCTGAAATTACTTGAGGTGCAAGGGATAGCCAATACCACGCTGGAAATGGTGGCCGAACGCATCGATTATCCTCTGGATGAACTGCAGCGCTTTTGGCCCGATAAAGAGGCCATTCTGTACGATGCGCTACGCTACCTCAGCCAGCGGGTGGATATCTGGCGGCGTCAGCTTTTGCTGGATGACACACTGAGCGCTGAGCAGAAATTACTGGCGCGCTACACCGCGCTCTCCGAATGCGTGAGCAATAATCGCTATCCCGGCTGTCTGTTCATCGCCGCTTGTACGTTTTACCCCGATCCCGGGCATCCGATCCATCAGTTAGCCGATCAGCAAAAAAAGGCGGCACATGACTTCACCCATGAGCTGCTGACGACGCTGGAAGTTGACGACCCGGCAATGGTCGCCAAACAGATGGAACTGGTGCTGGAAGGCTGCCTGAGCCGCATGCTGGTTAATCGTAGCCATGCTGATGTCGAAACGGCACACCGCCTGGCTGAAGATATCCTGCGCTTTGCCCAGTGCCGAATGGGCGGTGCGCTGACCTAAGCGAGCATTATCTGTTTTCGTCGCCTCTGTCGGAAATATTTGTGCAAACTTCAGGCATAACCATGCAGATTGCCGCAATATTAAGCGGTTGAACAATGTTTCCAGAAATTTGATTGACTGACAGACGTGAATACGGTTTAATGCGCCCCGTTGCCCGGATAGCTCAGTCGGTAGAGCAGGGG
>NZ_SZWU01000064.1:4481-8750 GCF_005280935.1 Citrobacter sp. wls757
TTCTTATCGTTCTGCCAACAGCGACTCCTACCCCACCTCATCACGACACTTAAACCTTTCACTGGAACCACGATGGTACTGCAAAAAATATAGCGGTATCAGGCACACCTCTTTGTCTGGCGTGCTTAACCGTAGGCTAAATTTGAGTAATTTATCTGAACAACCTTGGGCACAATACTGTTGCGGGAGCGCCAGGTCGCGCCGCATTTCATTGATAAGCTCGCTGAAGGTCGCCCCCCCTCTTCCAGATGGCGTTGTAGGGTACGCACATTCATCCCCAGGGGCTGGAGTTGGTGCGCCGCCTCGACATCTGAAGCAAACGCCAGGGAGTAAATACCAACCTTCATCTACAATTGCCATCATACCGAGCAAATAATGAGTCAACGAGGAACCTGGATGGTGAAAACAAGAGTCATACAGTCAGCGCAGGGAGCCCATGCCTATCCGCTGCTGATCAAGAGCTTGCTGCTGTCGGGTGGGCGTTCTCATCCCGAGCGAGAAATCGTCTACGCCGACAAGCTGCGTTACGACTATCGCACCCTCAAACAGCGCATCCATCGCCTGGCAAACATGCTGACAGCGGCCGGTGTCATGCCTGGAGACACCGTCGCCCTGCTAGATTGGGACAGCCATCGCGCCCTCGAGTGCTTCTTCGCGGTGCCTATGATTGGTGCCGTGTTACACACGGTGAACGTCCGCTTCTCGGCGGACCAAATCGCTTACACCATGAATCATGCCGAGGACAACCTGGTACTGGTGCACGACGACTTCTTGCCGGTTGTCGAGTCACTGGCAGAGACGCTAACCACTGTTCGGGGATACATCCAGATTAGCGACGAAGAATCGAAGGCAACCAGCCTGCCGGTGCTGGGGGAATATGAGACCCTGCTGGCCGCAGCGGGAGATCGCTTTGACTTCCCCGACTTCGATGAAAACTCGGTAGCGACCTTGTTCTACACCACTGGAACCACGGGCAATCCCAAGGGGGTCTACTTCAGCCATCGTCAGCTGGTCCTGCACACACTCAATGAGCTGGGTCTCCTGGCAGCCCACGAGGGACAGTCGCTGCTACGATCGAACGATGTCTACATGCCGATCACTCCTATGTTTCACGTGCACGCCTGGGGCGCTCCCTATGTCGCAACAATGCTGGGTGTGAAGCAGGTCTACCCCGGTCGTTACGAACCCAACAAGCTGGTACGGTTCTATCGCGATGAGGGTGTAACCTTCTCGCACTGTGTGCCAACTATCTTGCAGATGATCCTCGAGTGCGACGAAGCCACGCGGACCGAGCTGTCGGGATGGAAGATGTTGCTGGGTGGCAGTTCACTGTCTCTTGGACTGGCGACACAGGCCCACCATAGGGGCATACGCATTCACGCCGGCTATGGTATGTCTGAGACCTGTCCCCTGCTCTGTATGACCCACTTAAGCGATGCCGAGCTGGCCCTTCCCATGGATGAGCAGCTACCCCTGCGGATTCGGACCGGCCTGCCTGTTCCGTTGGTGGATCTGCGTATCGTCGATGGCGAAGGTCGGGAGGTAGTGCACGACGGCGAAGCCCTGGGTGAAATAGTGGTGCGAGCCCCTTGGCTGACTCAGGGCTACCTGAAGGAACCCGAGAAAGGAGCTGAGCTATGGAATGGCAGTTGGCTGCATACCGGTGACATTGCCTCTATCGATCCCCATGGGATAGTGGAAATCAAGGATCGCATCAAAGACGTAATCAAGACAGGCGGTGAGTGGATAAGCACGCTAGAGCTGGAGAGCCTCATCAGCTCACACGCGGCGGTCAGGTCGGTAGCCGTCGTCGGGATACCTGATGAACAGTGGGGCGAACGCCCCCTGGCTCTGGTGGTTTGCAAGGAAGGGGAGGACCTGGAGCCGCAGGCCATAGCGGCACATCTACAAGGATTCGTCGACCGCGGCCACATCAATAAATGGGCGATCCCACGACAGATAAGGATAGTCCCGGAAATTCCCAAAACCAGCGTCGGCAAGATCAACAAGCGCTTGATCCGCGAGCTCGAAGCCAGTAATGGGAAGGAAAGCATTTAAGCGATCTGTCGCATTCATAGCGTAAGGTTAACAACAGTCACGCTGTCTATATTTCAGGTAGCATGTCGGTATCAATACTCTGCCGGGGATCTCACCATCCCCGCGCGGATGCTGATCCCCCTTTAGCAAAATGGGTGCCAGGGCATGTTCATCGCCACAGGCACCTTCCATCCAGCCTGATCATTTACCTAAATCTGCTTTATTCAACAACGCCAGATTCATCCTCACTCATGCTTTCTTTGCTTTGAATGAACCGGAGCGCCAAATAAAGGTCTGGTGCCAGAATCATGTCGTCATCTTTCATTGTCGGTCGACTCTCCTTAAACCAGCGTGTTAACTCCGTTTTCCGGCCCGCAAGAATTAACTTAATCTTCCGCCCCTTCAGGTCCCGTTTTAACTCATTAATGGTTGCCAGGACGCTGATATCTGAATAGGTAAAGCAAGAAACGGCGTCAATGACCACCCATTTAGGTTGTAGTACTGCACCATCGACTAAATTCAAAACGCGGCGCTTAAAATAGGCCACATTAAAATAGGTCAGCGGTGAGTTAAACCGGTACATCAACACGCCAGGGATCATTTTCACATCAGTTGTATTACCTAATGAGTGAATCATCCCATTTTCGTCAATTCCCAATAAGTGTTCAGTAGGACGGAAAACTGTGCGCAGGAACTGCAACAGACCCAACAATACCGCAAGGCCAATCCCCTGAATAACACCAATAATCAGAACACAGCCAAAGGTGAAGAACGCCAGGCGAAATGCGGGTTTATTTCTTCGCCTCAGGTTCCAGAGTCCGCGTAAATCAATTAATGACCACGATGCATAAATTAGAACAATGCCTAATGCAGATACCGGAATAAATTGTAATGGCTGCGTGAAAAATACCACGACGATTCCGATGATTAAGGCAGCAACAACGGAAACAAGCTGGCTTTTCCCTCCAGAGGAATCATTTACCGCAGTCCGGGAATCGGCTCCGCTAATCGCAAACCCCTGAGATAAGCCAGACATTAGATTCGCGACCCCCAAAGCCCTGAACTCAGCATCAGCATTTATTTCGTATCCGTTTTTTGCGGCAAAACTGCGAGCGGTTAGCATCAGGCTAACAAAACTGACTAACGCCAGGTTCAGCGCAGGAATCAATAAATCACGCGCCAGACCAGGCTGAAACGATCCCCAGTGAACGACGGGCAAACCAGACTGAAAGCCCGATCCCCCAATAGTGGCAATCCCATACTGCTGCGCAGATGTAATCCATACCAGCGCCGTTGTTATCACAATAGCAATCAACGGTGCTGGCCATTGGCTACGAAACGTTTTGATAGCTATTAAAATCGCTAACGTTAGGATGGAGATCCCTAAGGTTAATAAATGAATTTCTGAGAGTCGGCCAGGCAGGGCAATGATCTTCTCAATCACTTGCTCTTCATCAAGCGTAATCCCCAATACCTTACCGAGTTGCCCGACAATAATCGTCACGGCAACCCCGTTAAGCAAGCCCGTTAGAATGGGGTGCGAAAGCAAGTCAGCAAGCGCGCCCAGGCGAAATTTACTGGCAAGCAGGCACCATCCCCCCATCATCACAGTCATGACAATTGTCAACTGCCAGTGAAGTTCTGGGTTTCCGGCAGAAAGAGGAACTACAACGGCTGCAATTACCGCGCAGGTCGTGGCATCAGGGCCAACAATCAATTGGCGGGAAGAACCAAACAGCGCATAAGCTAGCATTGGCAAAACGCAGGAATATAACCCGACGATAGCCCCGACTCCCGCCAACTCAGCGTAAGCAATCGCAACCGGTAGTGCTACGGCAGCAACGGATAACCCGGCTTTAACATCATGTTTTAGCCAGCTTTTATCGTACGCTAATAAATTTTTTAGCCCCGGCATGTAGTTTAATACCATTTTTCCGAACACTTTATTCTCCGGATAGACCCTTACTTATAGATAAAGGTACACGTAACTATCGCAGGCGATCCTGATATTTTCGGGAGGTAATACAGAAAATTCAGATTGGGGGTTTACCGCATATACCGCAGGAAGGCTTGTGTTATGGAGGTTTTGGATATTGCTTTGCACCCGATGGTGCGGTGTTGTGATGTGCCTGATGCGCTGCGCTTATCAGGCCTACAAAATACATTCAGCCCGGCCTCTGCAGGCCGGATAAGGCGGTACGCCGCATCCGGCGGTTTTCATCCCGCACAGAC
>NZ_SZWU01000063.1:0-10719 GCF_005280935.1 Citrobacter sp. wls757
CCAGCCGCTGCCACGGCGGCGGTTTTTGCAGGCAGCGCCCACAGGGAATGACGGTATGAGCGGCAGGGAGTCCACATTGAGGGCACAGGCTGGCGTGTTGACGCGTTGCCCGCGTACAGACTGAGCAGATCCCCCAATGCCCTAACGTCAGGGGCATTCGGCATAGCCAGCACAATCCCGGTACTGTTAGCATAGATGCATCCTTTCAGGCTAAAAGAGAACAATAACTGATGAATGACATCTGGTGGCAGACCCAGGGTTCGGGAAATTGCCATCTTGTGCTGCTGCACGGATGGGGACTGAATGCGCAAGTGTGGCATTGCATAAGCGAGGAACTGAGCTCGCATTTTACGCTGCATCTTGTCGACTTACCGGGATTTGGTCGTAGCCAGGGTTTCGGTGCAATGTCACTGGAAGAGATGGCTGAGCGGGTATTGAAACAGGCACCGGAGAAAGCTATCTGGCTCGGCTGGAGTCTGGGCGGGCTGGTCGCGAGTCAGGTGGCGTTAACGCATCCTGAGCGTGTTCAGACGCTGGTGACCGTCGCGTCTTCCCCTTGCTTTAGCGCGCGGGATGAGTGGCCGGGAATCAAGCCAGAGGTGCTGGCAGGCTTCCAGCAGCAGCTGAGCGAAGATTTCCAGCGTACGGTGGAGCGTTTTCTGGCATTGCAAACGATGGGCACAGAAACTGCGCGTCAGGATGCGCGAGCGCTGAAGAAAACGGTACTGGCTTTACCCATGCCGGACGTCGAGGTGCTCAATGGTGGACTTGAGATCCTGAAAACGGTCGATCTGCGAGAACCGCTGTGCGCGGTGGAAATGCCTTTCCTGCGGTTGTACGGCAATCTTGACGGGCTGGTGCCGCGCAAAGTCGTCCCGATGCTGGATGCCCTGTGGCCGCAGAGCGAGTCTTTGGTGTTTGCCAAAGCGGCGCATGCGCCGTTTATCTCGCATCCCGCCGAATTCTGTGCAGCGCTTGTGGCGTTAAAACAGAAACTATAAATTTGATGTGTTGCCCGGTGGTGCCATGCTCGCCGGGCCTGAGATTAATGGCTGCGCGTAGCCAGATCCTCAGCGGTCAGGCCAGTAATTCTGAAGATGGTTAGTGGGTCTATACCATCAGCCTGCATGGTTGATGCAATACGTAATGCTTCCTCTCGTTTGCCTTGTTGCAGACCCGTTTGTAACCCTTCTTGCAACCCTTTCCTATGGCCTTCCTGAAGACCATTAAGGTGCCCTTCCTGTCGTAATCTTTCGGCGATAGTCATCAACTTGTCCTTATGTTGGGGTAAACGTTCGGCGACTTCATGAAGAAACTCGCCAAAGTGTGTGGTGTTACCAGCCTGCATTAAATAATTAAACAAGGCTTTCAACTGGTTGTCATTAGCGTGTCCTTTAACAAGCAGGATGGCCAGTTTTTCTACCAGCCCCATCAAATCGCGTTTACGAATATGCTTTTGGATGAGCTCCAACAGCGCCATCCGGCGATGCTGCATAATCTCGTCATCGGGCACAACGGTGATATCGATCAGTGGAAACGCGGTGCTATACCTGAGAAAAAAGATGACGAGACTCTACTTCCCAGGTTACCAGTAATCATCCACGAATTAATAACGATGCGTGGCTGGCTGGAGGATAGATCTTTTTTGCTGAAATAATGAAATCTGTGTGGAATCCATTACGCAAAAAAGCCGGAAATCAGCGTAAACGCGCTATCCGGCCTGGACGTTTGCATCATTTGTAGGCCGGATAAGCGTAGCGCCATCCGGCAAAGAGCATCTGATTAGCGTAAAGCCCACCACTCGCGCAGGCAGGCTTTACCTTCCGGGCAACTTTTGCAGCTTCCGGAAAGACACCCGTCGGCATCTTCCTGAATCCGCACCGCTTTGCCCATCTTTTCTAACTGATTCAGCATGGCGTCAATCATGGGTTGCGGGGTATGCAGCGTGTGGCTAATTTGTGTCGCCTCCATGCGCCCCCGCAAAGCCAGTAAATCACGAACCTGAATAAGCGATGCCATTGTCGATAACCTTAGTGGCAATCGCCAGTCGTGCTGGAACAGCAGGAACTCGCCGTTCTGTTGGTTGCCAGCAGTGCGAGGTCCACGCGGCTGCGAGCTCGACGCAGCAGGCCCAGCAACACGATGTTAAACAGGATGACCGCTAAAATGCACACCAGGCTGTAGGTCGGGTGCTCTTTGTAGCTGACCGTCTGATAAAACAGCGTCGACAGAGAGTAGGCGATATTCAGGCCCCACAGAATCGAGAAGCTCATCCAGCCACGGCTGGATTCACGTGCGATAGCGCCCATCACTGAAATGCACGGTACATACAGCAGAACAAAGATCAGGTAGCTGTACGCGGCGGCGGCGCTGCCAAATTTCTCGCCCATCACGCCCATTGCACCGGTAGCCATTTCACCGTCGCCCTTGCTGGCTTCGATAGGGTTAGCCAGCACGCTCAGGCTGAAAGTGTCTTTCAGGCTTTGCCAGGTTTCATCTACCGCGCTGAGCAGCTCATCACCGAGGTGGAAATCTGCCGGGTTGAACTCTTCTTCCTGAATGTTTTCTGCGGTATAGAGCGTGTTCAGCGTACCGACAACCACTTCTTTCGCCATCGCGCCGGTGAACAGACCTACGGTTGCCTGCCAATTATCTTCGTGAACACCAATCGGTTTGAAGACTGGGGTAATGACGCGGCTAACGGAGGCCAGAGCAGAGTCGTTGATGTTGTCGACGATTTTCCCGCTCAGTGAGAAGCTGTTAAACGCACTGAGGAAAATGCTGACGATGATGATGACTTTACCTGCACGCAGAACGAAGCCTTTCAGACGTTGCCAGGTTTGAATGATCAGACTCTTAATGTGCGGCACGTGATATACCGGCAGCTCCATCACGAACGGCGTTGCTTCGCCACGCATGATGGTGTGTTTGAGCATCAGGCCGGTCAACACCGCCATGACGATACCCAGTACGTACAGCGAGAAGACCGCCAGCGCGCCGTTCTGACCAAAGAACGCGGCGGCAAAGACGGCGAAAATCGCCAGACGTGCACCACAGGACATAAACGGCGCCATCATGATGGTCATCAAACGCTCACGCGGGGCATCCAGCGTACGTGCGCCCATTACAGACGGTACGTTACAGCCAAAGCCGACGATCAGCGGGACAAACGATTTGCCCGGCAGTCCCAGCGCCTGCATCAAACGGTCCATCACAAACGCGGCGCGCGCCATGTAGCCGGAGTCTTCAAGGAAGGAGAGGAACAGGTACATCATGCCGATTTGCGGTACCAGCGGCAGCACGGTGTTAATCCCGCCGCCAAGGCCCTGGGCCAGGAAGATGGTCAGCCAGTCCGGGAAATGCAGCGTATAGCCAATCCACTGAATACCATGGATAAAGAGTGCCACGGAGCCAACATCAAACAACGGCTGCAGCGCGCCGCCAATGTTGATGGCAAGCAGGAACATCAGGTACATCACGAACAGGAAAATCGGCAGACCGAGGAAGCGGTTGAGGATAATTTTATCTACCGCGGTGGTGAAACGGCTCGGCTCTGCCGTCAGGGTATTACTGACGGTATCGCAGATAGCGGCAATGCACTGGTAACGTGCATCGGCAATATGTAGCGCCGGGTCGTCCATTGTCTCACTCAGGCGAGCAACAGCGGCATCAAGGTTTTGTGCAGCATCACCGGCGTAAGCACGGCTGTAGATATCGCCTTCGAGCATCTGCAGGCCTAGCCAGCGGCGCTGTTTAAGCGGCATATCTTTGGCCATTGCGTCGGCGAGGGAATCAGCTTCTTGCAGCAGCGGCTGGGCATAATGGACCAGCTCAACGGTGTCGTTTTCTTTGTAGCGATCGATCGCCAGCTTCAGTGCTTCAATGCCGCGGGCGCGGGTGGATACCAGTGGAACCACCGGACAGCCAAGACGAGCGGAGAGGGCGTCGATATCGATACGGATTTGCTGTTTCTCAGCAATATCCAGCATGTTCAGTGCGACGATACAGGGAATACCCAGCTCAAGCAGTTGCAACGTCAGGTAGAGGTTGCGTTCAAGGTTTGAAGCATCGACCACGTTGATCAAGAGATCCGCGTCGCCGCTTAAAATATAGTGGCAGGCAATCTGCTCATCGAGAGAGGTTTGCGATGAGATTGTCGTCAGAGAATAGGTGCCGGGTAAATCGACCAGCGTGACCTGGTGGTCCGTCGTGGCGAAATGGCCTTCTTTACGCTCAACGGTAACGCCAGCCCAGTTGCCTACACGCTGGCGCGCGCCGGTGAGCTGGTTGAATAAAGTTGTCTTGCCGGAATTAGGATTACCAATTAAACCAATGGTTAGTTTTTTCATTTTTATAGACTCACTGTATTAACAGGAAACCGCTTCCACTTCTAATAACGCCAGATCCTTCTTACGCAATACCAGACTTACGCGACGCGTTTCGATATGGATAGGATCGCCGAGCGGGGCGACGCGTACCACGTTGAAGGATGAGCCGGGTAGCATGCCAAGTGACAACAGTTTCTGACGATAAGCCGGGCTGATTTCACGGGCAAAACCGGTAATTTTCCACGCACTGTCAGGAGTGAATTGCATAGGGACCTACTTATATCTCGCTAACTGGATGATAACCTCATGGGGCGACAGGGCGGCATGAGACCAGATGATTAGCCAACGTAAGGAAAGAGTAAATAATCAACAAATCAATGATAATGAGAATGGTTTCTATCATCAATAGAATAAATGTGACGGAATGTACAATTGGATAATAATTTGAGCCAATTTTGATATTCCTCAATATTTATTCTGGTTGGAAACGAGTGATTCGCGGAAGTAATTATTGAGATTCTTAATGTTTAATTAAGGTTTCATCTGTTAATGAAGTGATAAATATATTGTGGTGCAAAGCGGGGCATAGATTAAATATGCCGGATGGCGTCGCTCATGCGTCTTATCCGGCCTGCAAATTAATTGCGATAACCTGGCCGGACAGGGCGTTTACACCACCATCCGGCACAGGGTTTAAACTTAGCGTTTTTTACCCATTGCCGCAGCCAGCGCATCCATCATCGCGCTGTTGCCCGCAGGCTGTGCGTCACGGCCACGCGGTTTCGCGGCTTTTGGCGTCGGGCGATTACCCTGAGTGCGATCGTTATTCCCGCCGCCGCGACGCGCATTGGTTTCACCCGGCTGCTCGTCCAGACGCATGGTCAGCGCGATACGCTTACGTTGCAGGTCCACTTCCAGCACTTTCACCTTCACAATGTCGCCTGCTTTCACCACGGTGTGCGGATCTTCGACGAACTTATTCGACAGCGAAGAGATATGCACCAGACCATCCTGATGAACGCCGATATCAACAAACGCGCCGAAGTTGGTGACGTTGGTGACTGCCCCTTCCAGAATCATTCCCGGCAGCAGATCGTTCATGGTTTCTACACCATCGGCAAACTGCGCGGTTTTAAATTCAGGACGCGGATCGCGGCCCGGTTTTTCCAGCTCTTTGATGATGTCGGTGACGGTCGGCACCCCGAAGCGTTCGTCGGTAAAATCAGCGGCTTTCAGATTACGCAGTACGCTGCTGTTACCCATCAGGTCACGCAACGATTGCTCGGTGGCGGCCAGAATGCGTTCCACAACCGGATAAGCTTCCGGGTGAACGGTTGAGGCATCCAGCGGGTTATCGCCGTGGTTGATACGCAGGAAGCCCGCGCACTGTTCAAAGGCTTTAGGCCCAAGACGGCTGACTTTTAACAGTTGCTGACGGTTCTGGAATTGACCGTTCTCATCGCGCCAGGCAACGATATTCTGCGCCATCATGCGCGTCAGGCCGGCAACACGGGTCAGCAGTGGTACGGAGGCGGTATTCAGATCGACGCCGACGGCGTTCACACAGTCTTCCACTACCGCATCCAGCTTACGCGCCAGCTGGGTCTGGCTAACGTCGTGCTGATACTGGCCCACACCGATAGATTTCGGATCGATTTTCACCAGCTCAGCCAGCGGATCCTGCAGACGACGGGCGATAGACACCGCACCGCGCAGCGAAACGTCGAGGTCCGGGAACTCCAGCGCCGCCAGCTCGGAAGCAGAGTAAACCGATGCCCCAGCTTCACTGACGATCACTTTCTGTGCAGTCACTTGCGGGAATTGCTTCTGTACGTCGAGGAAGAAACGTTCGGTTTCGCGCGACGCCGTACCGTTACCAATCGCCACCAGCTCAACGTTGTGTTTTTCACACAGCGCCGCAACGGCAACGGCGGCTTTGGCGGCCTGGCCGGTATGCGGATAAATGGTATCGGTCGCGACCAGCTTGCCGGTACCGTCAACTACCGCCACTTTTACACCGGTACGCAGACCCGGATCGAGCCCCATGGTGGCGCGCAGTCCGGCCGGAGCGGCCATCAGCAGGTCATGCAGGTTACGGGCAAAGACGTTGATAGCTTCATCTTCCGCACGTTCGCGCACGGTACCCATCAGCTCCGTTTCGAGGTGCATCAGCACCTTGATGCGCCACGTCCAGCTAACCACGCCTTTACGCCAGCTGTCTGCTGGGGCGTTGTTCAGGCGTAGTCCCAGGTGATCCCGGATAATCTGCTCGCCGTGGCTCTCTTTTGGTGGCTCATCGAATTGCGGATCGGCATTCAGTGAAAGTTGCAACACGCCTTCGTTACGGCCACGGAACATGGCCAGCGCACGGTGGGATGGCACGGTAGAAATCGGTTCGTGGTGATCAAAGTAGTCGCGGAACTTAGCGCCTTCCTCTTCTTTACCGCTTACCACGGTGGCGACCAGGTGGGCGTTTTTCCACAAATAATCACGTACTTTCGCCAGCAGAGCAGCGTCTTCAGCGAAGCGCTCCATTAGAATGTAGCGCGCGCCGTCGAGGGCGGCTTTGGTATCCGCCACGCCGTTTTCGGCGTTGAGATATTTTGCGGCTTCCGTTTCCGGGTCGTGAGACGGTTCGTTCCACAACAGGTCTGCCAGCGGCTCCAGTCCGGCCTCAATGGCGATCTGCCCACGGGTGCGGCGCTTAGGTTTGTACGGCAGATAGAGGTCTTCGAGTTCGGTCTTACTTAACGTACCGTTGATCGCGTTCGCCAGATCGTCGGTCAGTTTGCCTTGCTCGCCGATAGATTTCAGGATTGCCTGACGGCGGTCTTCCAGTTCACGCAGATATCCCAGACGGGTTTCCAGATTACGCAGTTGCGTATCGTCCAGACCGCCGGTGATTTCCTTACGATATCGTGCGATAAACGGCACGGTGTTCCCTTCGTCAAGCAGGCGAACGGCAGCTTCTACCTGTTCAGCACGAGCCTGAATTTCACCTGCGATAATGCGGCAGAAAGAATCATTCATCATGGATAGCTTCGTCTATAGGATAAAAAATCAGGGGATAGTTATACGGATTGACTGGCAAAAATGCCAGCCATCTGCCGGGGCTTCGGATTGTTCCGGTCTCACTTCACGTATTCAATCTCATTCACGTACCAGCTGGCTTCGCCACCTGGGGTGTTTACTACTGCGAGATCGCCGACCTCTTTTTTCAATAGCGCCCGCGCCATTGGTGAGTCGATTGAGATGTAATCTTTACGACCGAAGATCTCATCGTAGCCAACAATACGGAATTTGCGGATGTCGCCATCGTCATTTTCAATCTCAACCCATGCGCCAAAGAAGACTTTGCCTTCCTGCTGTGGGGAGTAATCGACGATTTTTAGATTCTCCATGCACTTGGTCAAATAACGGACGCGGCGGTCGATCTCACGCAGGCGCTTTTTATTATACTGGTAGTCGGCATTTTCGCTGCGGTCACCCAGACTTGCGGCCCAGGTAACTTTTTTGGTGACTTCCGGGCGCTCTTCACGCCAGAGATAATTCAGCTCTTGTTTAAGTTTTTCATACCCTTCACGGGTTATCAGGGGCGTTTTCATCTTATTGTTTTACCTTCGACTCTGTGATGATGCGCACAATTAGTATTACGTGAGCATATCAACAGAATAAATAATGTATTGCGAGAAACATTGTATACTTAAGCTGCTGTTTAATATGCTTTGTAACAATTTAGCCTGGAATTCATACCAGAATTCGCTGGTGACTCACGTTAGCTTTCTTAAGAATATACACTTAATTGTTGCGAACCTTTGGGAGTAATAACAATGCAAGAGAACTATAAGATTCTGGTGGTCGATGACGACATGCGCTTGCGTGCGCTTCTGGAGCGTTATCTGACCGAGCAGGGCTTCCAGGTTCGAAGCGTCGCAAACGCTGAGCAGATGGATCGTCTGCTGACCCGTGAGTCCTTTCACCTGATGGTGCTGGATTTAATGCTGCCGGGAGAAGATGGCCTGTCTATTTGCCGTCGCCTGCGCAGCCAGAGCAACCCGATGCCGATCATTATGGTCACAGCGAAGGGTGAAGAAGTTGACCGTATCGTAGGGCTGGAAATCGGTGCCGACGATTACATCCCGAAACCGTTTAACCCGCGTGAGCTGCTGGCACGTATTCGTGCAGTCCTGCGTCGTCAGGCGAATGAACTGCCGGGCGCACCTTCTCAGGAAGAAGCGGTTATCGCTTTTGGTAAGTTCAAGCTGAACCTCGGTACGCGTGAAATGTTCCGCGAAGATGAGCCGATGCCGCTCACCAGTGGGGAGTTTGCGGTTCTGAAAGCGCTGGTAAGCCACCCGCGCGAGCCGCTGTCCCGCGACAAGCTGATGAACCTCGCCCGTGGTCGTGAATATTCTGCTATGGAACGTTCTATTGACGTCCAGATCTCCCGTCTGCGCCGCATGGTGGAAGAAGATCCGGCTCATCCACGCTACATTCAGACCGTATGGGGTCTGGGCTACGTCTTTGTTCCGGACGGTTCTAAAGCATGAGGCGAATGCGCTTCTCACCACGAAGTTCGTTTGCCCGCACGTTGTTGCTCATCGTCACCTTGCTGTTTGCCAGCCTGGTGACGACATACCTGGTAGTGCTGAACTTCGCGATTCTGCCGAGCCTCCAGCAGTTTAATAAGGTCCTGGCGTACGAAGTTCGTATGCTGATGACCGATAAACTGCAGCTGGAGGACGGTACGCAACTGGTGGTGCCGCCCGCATTCCGCCGGGAAATTTATCGTGAGCTGGGTATTTCTCTCTATTCCAACGAGGCCGCTGAAGAGGCCGGACTGCGTTGGGCGCAACACTATGAATTCTTAAGCCATCAGATGGCGCAGCAGCTGGGTGGCCCAACGGAAGTCCGCGTTGAGGTCAACAAAAGCTCGCCGGTCGTGTGGCTGAAAACCTGGCTGTCGCCCAATATCTGGGTACGCGTGCCGCTTACGGAAATTCATCAGGGCGATTTTTCACCACTGTTCCGCTATACGCTGGCGATTATGCTGCTGGCTATCGGTGGGGCGTGGCTGTTTATCCGTATCCAGAACCGGCCATTGGTGGATCTTGAACATGCGGCGCTGCAGGTGGGGAAAGGTATCATTCCGCCGCCGTTGCGTGAGTATGGCGCTTCAGAGGTGCGCTCCGTAACCCGAGCCTTTAACCATATGGCCGCGGGCGTGAAGCAGCTGGCCGATGACCGTACGCTGTTAATGGCGGGCGTGAGCCACGATTTACGTACCCCGCTTACGCGTATTCGTCTGGCGACGGAAATGATGGGCGAAGAGGACGGTTATCTTGCGGAGTCCATCAATAAGGACATCGAAGAGTGTAACGCCATCATCGAGCAGTTCATCGATTACCTGCGTACCGGTCAGGAGATGCCAATGGAGATGGCAGATCTGAACTCGGTGCTGGGTGAAGTGGTGGCGGCAGAAAGCGGCTACGAACGTGAAATCGAAACTGCGCTGCTGCCGGGCAGCATTCAGGTGAAGATGCACCCGCTGTCGATCAAGCGTGCGGTTGCCAATATGGTGGTTAATGCCGCCCGCTACGGCAACGGCTGGATTAAGGTCAGTAGCGGAATGGAGCAGCATCGCGCCTGGTTCCAGGTAGAAGATGATGGTCCGGGCATCAAGCCGGAGCAGCGTAAGCACCTGTTCCAGCCGTTTGTCCGCGGCGACAGCGCGCGCAGTACCAGCGGCACGGGCCTGGGTCTGGCGATTGTGCAGCGTATTATTGATAACCATAACGGTATGCTGGAGATTGGTACCAGTGAACGCGGTGGGTTGTCGATTCGTGCATGGCTTCCGGTTCCCTTCACTCGCGCGCCGGGCAACACGAAAGACGCATAACAAAGAGAGGCGAAATGCCTTAATGCTCGTCAGTTAAGCATGTATGGTGAACATGTGATTCTTGCTCAGGGTTCCGTTCACCTCAGCGATGTCATTTCTCTGAAGCGCTGATGCCCGTGAACGTGCAAGGAAGGCTCACCGCCGCCTCCCTTGCAACCCAGGCTCCCGGCGGGAAAATCGTCGCTGCGCGAGTTATTCGTCTTATTCCGTCTGCCTGTCGGGTCGGGGCCGAGCCTGCATCCATGCAGGCCATCCCCTCTGCCCGCATCCCTGCGGGCAGTCCCGGTCAGCCGTCAACGCCTCATCGATTTTCAGCCGGACCAGGGTGTCGCTTCAGCGCTCTGGCTTTCAGCTATATCCGTTTTGCTGTTCACAGGTATTCAAGTAAAAGCTCAGGTGGTCAGGTGTGGGCTGGTCCGGCTGAAAATGAAAATTGCCGACGTGTTTCCGTCAGGCCGGGAGGAATAAGCGGAGGGTATTGCGTAGCAACAA
>NZ_SZWU01000062.1:0-19696 GCF_005280935.1 Citrobacter sp. wls757
GAAAAGGCTTGCAGGCGATAACAGTATCTACAAGTGTGTGCTATCAGGCACGCCAGGACTTATAACGGTTAATCAAACCGTTGGTAGAACTGTCGTGGCTGCTCACTTCGGAACCATCTTTCAGCTCTGGCAGAATGCGGTTCGCCAGCTGTTTGCCCAGCTCAACGCCCCACTGGTCAAAGGTGAAGATGTTCAGGATAGCGCCCTGAGTGAAGATTTTGTGTTCGTACAGTGCAATCAGCGCACCCAGGCTGAACGGCGTGATTTCGCGCAGCAGGATGGAGTTCGTTGGGCGGTTACCTTCGAACACTTTGAACGGCACAACGTGGTCCAACGTTGCCGGATCTTTACCCTGGTCGCGGTATTCCTGCTCAACCACTTCACGAGATTTACCGAATGCCAGCGCTTCGGTTTGCGCGAAGAAGTTAGACAGCAGTTTCGGATGGTGATCCGACAGCGGGTTGTGGGTGATGGCCGGCGCGATGAAATCGCATGGAACCATTTTGGTGCCCTGGTGGATCAGCTGGTAGAACGCATGCTGGCCGTTAGTACCCGGCTCACCCCAGATGATTGGGCCAGTCTGGTAATCCACCGCATTGCCGTTACGGTCAACGTATTTACCGTTGGATTCCATGTTGCCCTGCTGGAAGTAAGCCGCGAAACGGTGCATATACTGGTCATACGGCAGAATTGCTTCGGTTTCGGCACCGAAGAAGTTGTTGTACCAGATACCGATCAGCGCCAGCAGCACCGGCAGGTTTTTCTCAGCCGGAGTGGTGGAGAAGTGTTTGTCCATCGCATGCGCGCCGGAGAGCAGCTCAACAAAGTTGTCGAAGCCTACGGACAGGATGATGGACAGACCGATTGCAGACCACAGGGAGTAACGACCGCCAACCCAGTCCCAGAACTCGAACATATTGGCAGTATCAATACCAAACTCGCCAACCGCTTTACCGTTAGTGGAGAGCGCTGCGAAGTGTTTGGCAACGTGCTTGTTGTCGCCTGCGGTCGCCAGGAACCAGTCGCGCGCGCTGTGGGCGTTGGTCATGGTTTCCTGGGTGGTGAAGGTTTTGGAAGCGACCAGGAACAGCGTGGTTTCCGGGTTCACTTTCTTCAGCACTTCAGCAATGTGCGTACCATCGACGTTAGACACAAAGTGCATGTTCAGGTGATTTTTGTACGGACGCAGCGCTTCGGTCACCATGAACGGGCCGAGGTCAGAACCGCCGATACCGATGTTTACTACATCAGTGATGGCTTTACCGGTATAGCCTTTCCGGCTTCCGGAGATGATCGCTTCAGAGAAGGATTTCATCTTCTCCAGCACAGCATTCACTTCCGGCATGACATCTTTGCCGTCAACGATGATAGGCGTATTGCTACGGTTGCGTAGCGCCACGTGCAGCACGGCACGGTCTTCAGTGCGGTTGATTTTCTCACCGGAGAACATGGACTTGATGGCACCCGCCAAATCGGTTTCTTTCGCCAGATCCTGCAGTTTAGCCAGCGTCTCTTCAGTGATGCGGTTTTTGGAGAAATCCACCAGCATCAAATCGTCAAACGTCGCGGAAAACTTAGTGAAACGATCGCTATCTTTCGCGAAAAGATCCGCGATAGTAACGTCTTTCATTTCTTCAAAGTGTTTTTGTAGTGCCTGCCAGGCTGAGGTCTGCGTTGGATTGATGTTTTTCATTAGCAATACTCTTCTGATTTTGAGAATTGTGACTGAGATCGATTGTAACGCCAGTCACAGAAAAGTGTGATTGTTTTAATGCCATTGCCAGGGCATCCGCCAAACGTGGCTAAAAAGTATAGCGGTTATCAGCGTTGTTATTAGTACCGTTACTCAACGCAGTTGCAGCATGAAAAATCCGCATAATCCCAGCGTTGACAGTGCAAGCTACACATTTTATTTATAAATACGGTATTTGCATTTGCGCCTGCACCGGTTTCTGTTCTGCCTTATGTGCCATGGTCGCTCTATTCATTCCCTGACACGAGGTAGTTATGACTGATGTAGTTGTCTCCAAATTTGGCGGTACCAGCGTGGCGGATTTTGATGCCATGAATCGCAGCGCTGATGTAGTACTTTCTGATGCTAACGTCCGTGTAGTGGTACTTTCCGCTTCTGCGGGAATCACCAACCTGCTGGTCGCACTGGCTGAAGGGCTGGAGCCAACCGCGCGCTTCGAAAAACTCGATGCCATTCGTCAAATTCAGTTCAATATTCTGGAACGCCTGCGTTATCCAAACGTGATCCGTGAAGAGATCGACCGTCTGCTGGAAAACATCACCACGCTGGCTGAAGCGGCGTCACTGGCGACCTCAACTGCGCTGACCGACGAACTGGTCAGCCACGGCGAACTGATGTCTACCTTGCTGTTCGTCGAGATCCTGCGTGAGCGCAACGTGCAGGCGCAGTGGTTTGACGTACGTAAAGTGATGCGTACCAACGATCGTTTTGGCCGCGCAGAACCTGACGTTGCGGCGCTGGCCGAACTGGCAACGCTCCAGTTGGCCCCGCGTCTGAGCGAAGGTCTGGTGATTACTCAGGGCTTTATCGGCAGTGAAGGTAAAGGCCGCACCACCACGTTGGGGCGCGGCGGGAGCGATTATACGGCTGCCCTGCTGGCCGAAGCGCTGCA
Organism: Citrobacter sp. wls757; assembly: GCF_005280935.1. Lineage (NCBI taxonomy): Bacteria > Pseudomonadati > Pseudomonadota > Gammaproteobacteria > Enterobacterales > Enterobacteriaceae > Citrobacter > Citrobacter sp. wls757. The sequence goes on from NZ_SZWU01000062.1 coordinate 2,646, forward strand.
CGCCACGCGCGTCGATATCTGGACCGATGTTCCTGGCATTTACACGACCGATCCGCGCGTTGTTCCGGCGGCGCAGCGTATTGATGAAATCGCCTTTGAAGAGGCCGCAGAAATGGCGACCTTTGGCGCGAAAGTGCTACACCCGGCAACGTTGTTACCTGCCGTACGTAGCGATATCCCGGTGTTTGTTGGCTCCAGTAAGGATCCAAAAGCAGGCGGTACGCTGGTATGCAATAAAACCGCGAATCCACCGCTGTTCCGGGCGCTGGCACTGCGTCGTAAGCAAACGCTGCTGACGCTGCATAGCCTGAATATGCTGCACTCTCGCGGCTTTTTGGCGGAAGTGTTCGGCATCCTCGCACGCCATAACATTTCGGTCGATTTAATTACCACATCCGAAGTCAGCGTGGCGCTGACGCTGGATACCACCGGTTCGACCTCCACCGGCGATACACTGTTAACACAGTCTCTGCTGATGGAACTGTCTGCCCTGTGTCGGGTTGAAGTGGAAGAAGGCCTGGCGCTGGTGGCACTGATTGGCAACGACCTGTCCAAAGCCTGTGGAGTGGGTAAAGAGGTGTTCGGCGTACTGGAGCCATTCAACATCCGCATGATTTGCTACGGCGCGTCCAGCCATAACCTGTGCTTCCTGGTGCCCGGTACTGAAGCCGAAGAGGTGGTACAGAAGCTGCACCATAATTTGTTTGAATAAAATTTCATCACGCAATAAACAATAACGATAGCCGGGCTCGAACCCGGCTTTTTTATAACAACACATTTCAATCGCAAGGAATATAACATGCTCGCTACTCTCACGCGGCTGTTCCCGTTATGGGCACTGCTGCTCTCTGTTGTTGCGTATTACACGCCCACCACCTTTACGCCTGTCGGGCCATTCGTGCCGTCGTTACTGATGCTGATCATGTTCGGTATGGGCGTTCACCTGAAGGTAGACGACTTTAAACGCGTACTCTCACGTCCTGCACCAGTCGCGGCGGGTATTTTCCTGCACTATCTGGTAATGCCGCTCGCCGCATGGATTTTAGCGCTGGCATTTAATATGCCGCCGGAATTGTCCGCAGGGATGGTGCTGGTCGGTAGCGTCGCCAGCGGAACAGCATCAAACGTAATGATCTATCTGGCAAAAGGCGATGTGGCGCTCTCTGTGACTATTTCATCGGTTTCAACGTTGGTCGGCGTTGTCGCCACACCGCTGCTGACACGGTTGTATGTCGACGCGCATATCCAGGTGGATGTGATGGGTATGCTGCTGAGTATCCTGCAGATCGTGGTCATTCCAATTGCGTTGGGGTTGGTCATTCACCACCTGTTCCCACGCGTCGTAAAAGTCGTGGAACCGTATCTGCCCGCATTTTCAATGGTGTGCATTCTGGCAATCATCAGCGCCGTCGTGGCGGGTTCTGCCTCGCACATTGCATCCGTCGGCTTTGTGGTGATTATCGCCGTAATCCTACATAACACCATTGGCCTGCTCAGCGGCTACTGGGGCGGAAAATTGTTTGGTTTCGACGAGTCAACCTGCCGTACGTTGGCAATTGAAGTGGGCATGCAGAATTCAGGACTTGCCGCTGCGCTGGGCAAGATCTACTTTGGCCCGCTTGCCGCCCTGCCTGGCGCGTTATTCTCCGTCTGGCACAACCTTTCCGGTTCGCTGTTGGCAGGCTACTGGTCCGGTAAGTCGATTGAAGAGAAACCACACTCAGTAAAACAACACTAATCTTCATAAATGGAGGAGGCATCCTCCATTTCTCCCTACCCGCATTTGAACCCCATCACAAAACAACAAACATCAACATAAAACAAAATAATTATTTAATTGTTATTTTTCAAAAAAATACACAAACAAACCTGTTTTTAATTCAAATTTAATCATTTTTCTAATGTTGATTTAGTTTGTTTTAATTGGGAATATGATTTCACTACAACACAGATAAACCCTTACCCTATCTTCGAGGCCGCTATGAAAAAAATTGCGATTATTGGAAGCAGTGGAGGCAACCTCTACAACCTGGGTGGTGCTGAACCAGAAAAGCTACTCCAGGAAATTTACCAGCAGTGCGAAGCCGCAGGATTGGAAGTTGCCGCTGTGCAGTTCATTGCGGCAGAAGCCTCAATGGACGTTGCCAAAGCTCACACGCCAGCGTCGGTATTTGCACTAACCACAGAAAACCAACAAAAACCACAAAGGATATTTCAGGGCAAACTTTCAGATGTGAACGACTCGGTAGTTGAGAGCGATTGCAGGATTGCTGAAATGATCCGTAACGGTGAGATCGACGGGATCATCGTGATGAGCGCCGATCCGGTGAAGGCCAACCAGGCGGTCTTTGCCGCAGCTGTTGAAATGAAAACACCGATTGTTGGCACCGGCGGAACCTCAATGGCGCTAGTGGCGGCAAAAGGGGCAAATGTCGTCGCAACCTCGGGCACGACGGGTACCACCAGCCGAACCCGCGCAGTCTCCTTCATCGCATCACTGTGTAAGCACTGGGGCGTTAAATACAAACCACAGTTGGGCAGTGCCTCTCCTTCACAGGGCGGTTCTGGAAAAAGTCTGCTTAAGCGCTTCAATATTCGCAGCATAATGATCCCTGCGCTGCCGGGCTTTATTGCTATGGCAATCGTGCTCGCACTCAGTCACATTCCAGGCCTGGAAAAACTCAACGATATCTTTGAAATTCTACTGAAGGGCCTACCGGTTTTAGTTGCGGTTCTCGCAGCAAAACAGATTTCGGAACTGGATGAAGTCTCAATTGTTGCCGGGGTGGTCGCCGGAGTACTTTCCGTCGAAGGCGGTCTGATTGGAGGGATCATCGGTGGTTTGATGGCCGGGATTTTCGTTCGTTGGCTGTTCGAATTATGCCTGAATTGGCGCTTTCCGATGACCACCGTCAACATTGTAGCGGGTGGGATCTCGGGCCTGGCCGCTGGGTTAATCATGCACTATCTGCTGAGTCCGCTGGCGCTGTCAGCAGGTAATTACATCAAACTGGCTATCGAAAGCACGCTGGCCTTCAGCCCTATTCTTGCTGGCCTGCTGGCTGGGTTGGTTATCTGGCCAGCTATTCTGGGGGGAGTCTATCACGCAGTCATTCTGCCGCTGGTGCTCCTGGAAATGGAAAAATCCGGAGTCAGCTTCCTCGGCGCTGTCGATATGGTAGGCCTGGTGATGGTTGCTGCAGGAATCAACCTGGCTAACGTCATCGCACCACGAGAAAAAAGCGAAGCAGCCGTCGCGACGCCCGGCCTGCTTATCAACCTCGGCTTTGGGACCTTCGTTGAATCGGCCTATCCGTTCATGTTTGCCAACAAAATTGTCTTTGGTTCAGCGATCGTTTGGGCCGGTCTGGGCGGCATGATGCTGGGTTTCTTTAACGTCAAAGGCGTGGCTTATGTCCCCGCATTTGCCTCTCCGTTCTTATCCAGCAATGCGCTGCAAATGGCGATTGTGATGGTTACCGTCATGGGCCTGACCTGTATTTCCACCATTATTGCCAACCGTTTTAAGGCTGTCGCACAGAAAGAATCTACCGCGTCAGCCCATTAATTAATGCACCAACACCAGAGGTACACCATGTTTAAAGGCGATATGAATAAAAAACGCGCTAAAGCGTTACAGAAAGTGAAAGATGCCATCACGCTGCACGGCGGGCAGACCATCCTCAGCACAGGGATAACCGGCGACGATGCGCGTCTGGCAAAAGCAGTATGTGAGGCGGGCGTTAAGCTACTCGAACCGAACCATCCCGCACTGGCGCTGGCGCGTGGGCATAAGGGGGTAAGCAATATGCACGCGGCAGAACAAATCCGCCACGAAATCACCAACAGCCAGATGGCCGAAGCAGTACATGGCGTACGTAATGTGGTTCCTGACGATATCTTCATTACCGTCGGTATCGCAGGTGGCTTTACCGAAACGTTACCGGTCCCGCTCACGGAAACAGAGATACTGGAGATTGCTCGTGCTGGTGCCGATGGCTTACACACTCATAAATCCGACTGGGACGATCTACAGGACATCGTTAATCTCGCCCATCAGTATGGCCTGACCGTTGATGCTTATATTGGTCACCCGGATGACCTGCATACCTTCGGTATTCCTGCACGCACTCCGGAAGAGGTCGCCAGCGTAGCAAAACGGATGCAGGAAATTGGCGTCGACATGATTGGTTTAATGACCGGTATGAGCTACGAAGGCGTAGCCGCAGGTGATATTCCGCAAGCCATTAAAGATCGCCTGTGGGCACTGGTCGGCGCGGTAAGCGTGCCGACGCTGGCGGAAGGCGGAATTAACCTCGCCAATGCCAAAGCGTTTAAGGATACCGGGGTCAATATTCTGGTCGTCGGTACGGCAATCGACAATATGGTCTGCAACGCCGCCAAAGAGGCTGTCACACCGTTTATTGCGCATTGATATTAAGGGAAAAGAAGCATGTTACTGGTCACCGATCTGGATGGAACACTACTGACTTCGCAAAAGACAATCAGTCCACGCACGCGTCAGGCACTCGTAGAATTCCACCAGCGCGGTGGCCTGTTGGCCGCCTGTTCCGCCAGACCGGTCTCCTCTATGATGCGCCTGCTACAGCAGCAGCAGGTTAATGCGCTGTTTGGCTGGTGCGCAGGCTTTAACGGAGGTCAGATCCTCGAGATGGCGCAGCAGCGCAATATTCATACTGCAGCGCTCTCTTGTATGAATCTTCGGGATATTGACCGACATATTGCACTTTCCCTCTGCCCTCATCACTTTTTTAGCGCCGATGCTATTTATCATCGTTGCGACCTACAGGTAGCGCCATGGACAACTTATGAAGCCCGTTTATTTGAATTACCACTTATTCCTGCAGCACCCGGTAATATTTTAAACCGACAAGATATTTATAAAATCACACTCGTTACTGAGCAGTTAAAAATAAATGCGCTGTGTACAGACGTGAATAATAAATTGCCTTATGGTTATACAGCGACTATCACTGGGGAGAATTACATTGATATCCAACGTAGCGAAATAAATAAAGGTTATGCTATTAGCATGTTAATGCACCAGCTAAATATAACAGCCGATAAAGTTGCGGCGATTGGCGACCAGCAAAACGATATCAGTATGTTTTCCGCCGCCGGCATTGGTATTGCAATGGGGAATGCGCCTGAGGTAGTAAAACGACAAGCCAGCTATGTGACGGCCTCTAATGATGATGAGGGTATTGTCTGTGCGCTGGAGTGGTTGCGTTGCTCTGCACATCCAGTTACCATGCGCCAAAGCACGACGTTGGCGGAAAATAATGAACCCGATTAAAAGAAGAAAACATATCCTCGATGAATTAAATAAATTCGGTGAAGTGACGGTTATCAAATTATCGGAAACGCTAAAAGTCACATCAGAGACCATTCGCCGCGATCTCTCCATCCTGGAGTCTGAAGGGCAAATTACCAAGATTCACGGCGGAGCCGTCAAAAAGCAGGTTGTTCAGGAAGATGAATTTGGCGCGCGGATTGATATACACCGCGAAGAAAAAATGGCAATTGGTAAACTTGCCGCCGGGATGGTCAGCGAGCACGACACTCTATTCATTGACTCCTGTACAACAAATCTTATTCTGGCCGAACAATTACCTCCTCTGGCCTACTCCGTTATTACTAACTCAGCCTTAATTGCCGATAAAATAAAAGAACATAATCTTAAAGCGCGCGTTTATGTATTAGGTGGTGAATATGACTACCATTTCCGTGCCAATCTCGGCGTCTCCGTTTGTCAGCAAATAAACACTATTCACGCAGATATCTGCTTCATCGGCGCGGGTGGTATTTCACCTCAACATGGTGTCCTGGTGAAAAGCTTCGATGAAGCCTATGTTGCCAAATCAATGATTGCTATGAGTAAAAAGTCGGTAATTCTTGCCGACCATACAAAATTTGGCCAGGACGGAGTGATGTGTATCGCCACATTAAAAGAGATCGATAACATCATCACAGACAAACGATTCAGAACAACGGGCTATACACAGCAGGACTTCGCCGGAAAATTACGTATTGCTGAATAATACAATACATGACGCTATCAGCAGGTTCTGGATTACCGTACACTGAGGATATCGGCTAACAGAGGGCACCCTTATGGCACTCCCCCGCATTACCCAAAAAGAGATGACCGAGCGCGAACAGCGTGAACTGAAAACGCTGCTCGACCGCGCGCGCATTGCGCATGGTCGCCTGCTGACCAACGCAGAGACCAACAGCATCAAGAAAGAGTACATCGATAAACTGATGGCCTTGCGCGAAGCAGAAGCTAAAAAAGCCCGCCAGTTGAAGAAAAAGCAGGCCTATAAACCGGATGCGGAAGCATCGTTTTCCTGGTCAGCAAATACGCCGACGCGCGGCAGACGTTAACGTCCCTTCTTCTTACGTCCCGGCGAAGTAAAACGCTTACCGTTTGCCGCCGGGCGCGATTTCTCTTTCTCCGCTGATTTTTCGATTTTCACCACCGGACGCTTAATGCCTGCGGTTTTTGGCTTCGCTTTCGCCTTCGGTTTGGCTTCTGAGGACGAGTTCTCAATCAGCTTGAACAGATCGATCAGTTCGTCATCTGTCAGGTCGCGCCATTCACCAAGCGGCAGACCAGACAAACCAACGTTCATGATACGCGTACGCTCAAGCTTGGTAACTTCATAGCCAAAGTGTTCGCACATACGACGGATCTGACGGTTAAGCCCCTGAATCAGCGTAATGCGAAACACAAACGGCGCTTCTTTCTTCACCTTACATTTTTTGGTGACGGTACCGAGAATGGGCACACCGGCCCCCATACCACGGATAAAGTCATCAGTGACCGGCTTATCGACCGTCACCAGATATTCTTTTTCGTGATCGTTACCGGCACGCAGGATTTTATTCACCAGGTCGCCGTGGTTGGTCAGAAAGATAAGTCCCTGAGAATCTTTGTCCAGACGACCAATTGGAAACACGCGCTTGCTGTGATTCACGAAATCAACAATGTTGTCGCGTTCGCTGTCTTCGGTGGTGCTGACAATCCCTACCGGCTTATTCAGCGCGATAAAAACCAGATCTTCCGCTTCACGCGGCTCAATCAACCGACCATTTACTTTTACGACGTCGCCAGGCATCACCTGATCGCCGATGGTGGCGCGTTTACCATTCAGGAAGACATTCCCTTGTTCGATAAAGCGATCCGCCTCGCGACGCGAGCAGATTCCGCTTTCACTGATGTATTTATTTAATCGGATAGATGAGTCGGGCAGCATAGTTTCTCCTGTATACACTTCATCCTTCAAGCTGTCTCTGCGTTGGCTGCCCTCACTCACCCAGGTCACATAGCAATCTATGCTCCCGGGGATTCGCTCCCTTGCCGCCTTGATACAACTTGAATGACTTTGTGTATTAAAAGCGAAATATACCCTACCTTGCGGACGATAAAAAATAATCGTGTTCGACTACCCACGCGCTATTTGTGATCCGTCACACCTTTTGACACAAAAGTGTCAGCGATCCATCCCTGCAATTTTGTTGAGTGAAAACAAGCAGAATCAATACATTAGAGAGGTATGCACATCTGTGCCGACAACGCGCCATCACCACATCAAATGTGCAACACAATCGGTCATTTCAGGGCGCTGAAATAAGTGAAAATAGCTTTGAGATGGAGAACAGATGGGGTTATATCAGATCAAGAAGGCAATTTCGTGATTTGCACAAATGTGCAGGAGTCCAAAAATGGCGACGGAAAACAGCGATGATATCCGCCTGATCGTAAAAATAGCGCAGTTGTATTACGAACAGGATATGACACAAGCGCAAATCGCCCGCGAGTTGGGTATTTATCGCACCACGATCAGCCGGTTACTAAAACGTGGACGCGAGCAGGGTATCGTCACCATCGCCATTAATTACGACTACAACGAAAATCTGTGGCTGGAACAGCAGCTAAAACAGAAATTTGGCCTGAAAGAGGCGGTCGTAGTCTCCTGCGATAGCGAGCAGGAAGATGAACAACTTAATATGATGGGCGTACATGGCGCACAGTTGCTGGAACGCTTACTGGAACCTGGGGACATTATCGGGTTCTCATGGGGCCGCGCGGTACGGGGACTGGTGGAAGGATTATCTCCTGCCAGCCAGTCGCGCCAGCTGATCTGCGTACCGATTATCGGCGGACCATCCGGCAAACTTGAAAGCCGCTACCATGTCAATACGCTGACCTACGGCGCTGCGGCAAAGCTCAAAGGGGAATCACACCTGGCAGATTTCCCGGCACTGCTGGAAAACCCGCTGATCCGTAACGGGATCATGCAGTCACGACATTTTAAATCGATTTCTGCGTACTGGGATAATCTGGACATCGCGCTGGTCGGGATTGGATCTCCGGCGATACGTGATGGCGCCAACTGGCACGCTTTTTACGGCAGTGAAGAGAGTGATGACCTGCATGCTCGCCAGGTTGCCGGAGACATTTGCTCGCGCTTTTACGATATCAACGGTGTAACCGTAGAGACCAATATGAGTGAAAAGACGCTCTCCATCGAAACCAATAAATTAAAACAGGCGCGTTACTCCATTGGCATTGCAATGGGTGAAGAAAAATACAGTGGGATATTAGGCGCATTACGTGGGAATTATATTAACTGTTTAGTTACCAACAGCCATACCGCTGAATTATTGTTGAAGTAAATAAATTCTAATTGGTCCTGCCATAATTAATTTTATGTGGGATCCCCTTATCTGAATCGGGAGTTTATTATGCAAACGTGGTTAAACTTGCAGGGCAAAGTCATTATTGTTACCGGTGGTGCATCCGGAATTGGTCTGGCGATTGTCGAAGAGTTATTAGCGCAAGGCGCTAATGTACAAATGGCAGATATTCATGGTGGAGAAGGTAAATACGATAGCCATGACGGGTATCATTTCTGGCCAACGGATATTTCCAGTGCCAAAGAGGTTAATCATACTGTCGCTGAAATTATCCAACGCTACGGACGTATTGATGGGCTGGTAAATAATGCTGGCGTTAATTTTCCGCGTCTGCTGGTCGATGAAAAAGCACCCGCCGGGCAATACGAACTCAACGAAGCTGCTTTCGAAAAAATGGTTAATATCAACCAGAAAGGTGTGTTCTTAATGTCGCAGGCAGCGGCACGCCAAATGATAAAACAGCGTAACGGCGTGATTGTGAATGTCTCTTCCGAAAGCGGACTGGAAGGTTCTGAAGGTCAAAGCTGTTACGCCGCGACCAAAGCCGCATTGAATAGTTTTACCCGTTCCTGGTCGAAAGAGTTGGGCAAACACGGCATCCGCGTGGTTGGTATTGCACCTGGCATTCTGGAAAAAACCGGACTGCGCACCCCCGAGTATGAAGAAGCGCTGGCCTGGACCCGCAACATCACCGTCGAACAGTTGCGCGAGGGCTACACCAAGAACGCGATCCCGATTGGTCGATCAGGGCGCTTATGCGAAGTCGCTGATTTTGTTTGTTATCTTTTATCTGAGCGCGCCAGTTATATCACCGGAGTAACCACTAACATTGCGGGCGGAAAAACGCGCGGCTAAGGAGGTTTTATGGTCAATGCAATCTTCTGTGCTCACGGCAAACTGGCCTGCGCCATGCTGGAATCGGTACAGATGGTCTACGGTGATGCCAACGTTGAAGCCGTGGCATTTGTCCCCGGAGAGAACGCCAGCGACATTGTGGAAAAGCTAAAAAAGTTAGTAAGTATTCACACTGGCGATGAATGGCTGATTGCCGTCGATTTGCAGTGTGGCAGTCCCTGGAATGCCGCTGCGACGCTGGCGATGCACAATCCGGCGATACGGGTCATTAGCGGGTTATCACTGCCGTTGGCGCTGGAGCTGGTAGACAACCAAAGCAGTATGAATGTAGATGAACTGTGCGAACACCTGACGACCATTGCTCAACAAACCTGTGTCGTCTGGAAGCATCTGGAAACGGCCGAAGAGGATTTCTGATGAACATTACCCTTGCTCGTATTGATGACCGCCTGATCCACGGTCAGGTCACCACCGTCTGGTCGAAGGTGGCGAATGCCCAACGGATTATTATCTGTAATGACGACGTTTATAACGATGAAATACGCCGCACATTATTACGTCAGGCTGCCCCACCGGGAATGAAAGTGAACGTCGTTAATATCGAAAAGGCGGTCGCGGTTTATCATAATCCGCAATACCAGAACGAAACCGTTTTTTATCTATTTACCCGTCCACAGGATGCATTAGCAATGGTAAAACAAGGGGTAAAAATTGCCACGTTAAATATTGGCGGCATGGCCTGGCGACCAGGTAAAAAACAATTAACCAAAGCCGTTTCTTTAGACAGCGACGACATTAATGCGTTTCGTGAGTTAGATAAACTGGGTGTTACGCTGGATTTACGCGTTGTCGCATCCGATCCATCTATTAATATTCTCGAAAAAATAGAAGAACAATCGTTCGCTGAATAAATAAAAATGCCTGTGTACTTATGCTTTAACAGGCAGGGATGATCACATTCACAAGGTGACATATTATGGAAATAAGTACCCTACAAATTATCGCCATATTCCTATTTTCCTGTATTGCCGGAATGGGCAGCGTGCTGGATGAGTTCCAGACCCACCGTCCGCTAATTGCTTGTACCGTTATCGGCCTGATCCTCGGTGATTTAAAAACCGGGATTATGCTCGGCGGCACGCTGGAGTTAATCGCCCTTGGCTGGATGAACGTCGGCGCAGCGCAGTCTCCCGACTCGGCGCTCGCCAGTATTATCTCCGCCATTCTGGTTATCGTCGGTCAGCAAAGCATTGCTACCGGTATCGCCATCGCCCTGCCGGTGGCGGCGGCAGGTCAGGTGCTGACGGTATTCGCCCGTACCATCACCGTGGTGTTCCAGCACGCGGCGGATAAAGCAGCCGAAGACGCCCGCTTTCGCACCATCGACATGCTGCACGTTTCCGCTCTCGGCGTACAGGCGCTGCGCGTTGCCATCCCTGCATTAATCGTCTCGCTGTTTGTCAGCGCCGATATGGTCAGCAATATGCTCAACGCCATTCCGGAATTCGTCACCCGCGGATTGCAGATTGCCGGTGGCTTTATCGTGGTGGTCGGCTACGCCATGGTGCTGCGCATGATGGGCGTGAAGTACCTGATGCCCTTCTTCTTCCTCGGGTTTATCGCTGGGGGTTATCTCGATTTGAGCCTGCTGGCTTTCGGTGGGGTTGGTGTGATTATCGCGCTGGTCTACATCCAGTTGAACCCACAGTGGCGTAAAGCCGAACCGCAGGCGCAACCCGCCTCTTCTCAAGCTCTCGATCAGCTTGATGACTAATGGAGCCAGCCATGGAACAGAAAAAACTGACCAAATCCGACCTGTTTAGCATGTTTGTTCGCTCCAACCTGCAACAGGCGTCATTTAACTTTGAACGCATTCATGGGCTGGGCTTTTGCTACGACATGATCCCTGCCATCAAGCGCCTGTATCCGCTGAAAGAGGACCAGGTTGCGGCACTCAAACGCCACCTGGTGTTTTTCAACACCACGCCTGCCGTTTGCGGCCCGGTGATTGGCGTGACCGCCGCGATGGAAGAAGCTCGTGCCAATGGTGCGGAAATTGACGACGGCGCCATCAACGGCATCAAAGTTGGGTTGATGGGCCCGCTGGCCGGTGTTGGCGACCCGTTGGTCTGGGGAACATTGCGCCCGATTACCGCCGCGCTCGGCGCATCGCTGGCGCTGTCCGGAAACATTCTCGGCCCACTATTGTTCTTCTTTATTTTCAATGCAGTACGTCTTGCCATGAAGTGGTACGGCTTACAGCTTGGCTTTCGTAAAGGGGTCAATATCGTCAGCGACATGGGCGGCAACCTGCTGCAGAAACTGACCGAAGGCGCATCGATTCTCGGCCTGTTTGTCATGGGGGTACTGGTCACCAAATGGACCAGCATCAACGTGCCGCTGGTGGTATCGCAAACGCCTGGCGCAGACGGCACCACCGTCACCATGACCGTGCAGAACATTCTCGACCAACTCTGCCCCGGCCTGCTGGCGCTGGGTCTGACGCTGCTGATGGTGCGTCTGCTCAACAAGAAAATTAATCCGGTATGGCTGATCTTCGCCCTGTTTGCGCTGGGAATTATCGGTAACGCGCTGGGCTTCCTGTCCTGATTTTTTCGCCCCGGCGATGCCGGGGCTACTTCAACAAATAGTCCTCGAAAGAGGAAGAGGTGGTAACAATGCAAACAACAACAGCTTTACGCCTTTATGGTAAACGCGATCTGCGCCTGGAAACCTTCGATCTTCCTGAAATGCAGGACGATGAAATTCTGGCCTCAGTCGTAACCGACAGCCTGTGCCTTTCTTCCTGGAAAGAGGCTAACCAGGGCGAGAACCACAAAAAGGTGCCGGACGATGTGGCTACCAACCCGATCATCATCGGTCACGAGTTTTGCGGCGATATCATTGCCGTAGGCAAAAAATGGCAGCATAAGTTTCAGCCCGGCCAGCGCTATGTCATTCAGGCTAACCTGCAACTGCCGGATCGCCCGGACTGCCCCGGCTACTCCTTCCCGTGGGTGGGCGGTGAAGCCACGCACGTCATCATTCCTGATGAAGTCATGGAGCAGGACTGCCTGTTAGCCTACGAAGGTGAAACCTATTTTGAAGGCTCGTTGGTTGAGCCGCTGTCCTGCGTGATTGGCGCATTCAACGCCAACTATCACCTACAGGAAGGCACTTATAACCACAATATGGGCATTCGTCCGCAGGGGCGTACACTGATACTCGGCGGCACCGGGCCGATGGGACTACTGGCGATCGACTACGCGCTGCATGGTCCGGTTAACCCGGCACTGCTGGTGGTGACCGACACCAATCACGACAAGTTGAACTACGCCCGCAAGCACTATCCATCAGAACCGCAAACGTTGATCCATTATCTCCACGCCCAGGATGCAGGTTATGACACCTTGATGGCGCTGAGCGGCGGGCACGGGTTTGATGACATCTTTGTGTTTGTGCCCAACGAACAGTTGGTTACGCTGGCTTCTTCTTTGCTGGCTGCCGATGGTTGCATGAACTTCTTTGCCGGTCCGCAGGATAAGCAGTTTAGCGCGCCGATTAACTTCTACGACGTGCACTATGCCTTCACCCATTATGTTGGGACATCTGGCGGCAATACCGACGACATGCGCACGGCGGTAAAACTGATCGAAGAGAAGAAAGTTCAGGCGGCAAAAGTGGTGACGCACATTCTGGGATTGAATGCGGCAGGTGAAACAACGCTGGAACTGCCGCAGGTCGGTGGAGGTAAAAAACTGGTTTACACCGGAAAATCATTGCCGTTAACTGCGCTCACCCAGATTGACGATCCGGCCTTGCGCGCTATCCTGGAGCGTCATCAGGGGATCTGGTCGCAGGAAGCCGAACAGTACATATTGTCTCACGCCGAGGAAATTTAACATGATTAACCGCGACACCCAGTTGTGCATGTCGCTTGCCGGTCGTCCCGGCAACTTTGGCACACGCTTTCATAACTATCTGTATGAAAAATTAGGGTTAAATTTTATCTACAAAGCCTTTACTACGCAGGATATTGAGGCCGCAGTCAAAGGCGTTCGCGCACTCGGGATTCGCGGCTGTGCGGTCTCTATGCCGTTTAAAGAGAGCTGCATGCCGTTTCTGGATGCCATCGATCCTTCCGCAAAAGTCATTGATTCCGTCAACACCATCGTCAATGACAACGGTACGCTGACAGGATTTAACACCGACTACATTGCGGTAAAAAGCCTGATTGCAAGCCACCAGCTTGATAACCACGCGCGCGTCATGATCCGCGGCAGCGGTGGAATGGGTAAAGCGGTTATCGCCGCATTTCGCGATGCCGGTTTTCACGATGTGATCGTCGCTGCCCGTAACCGGGAGAGCGGCCCGGCGCTGGCAAAACAGTACGGTTTCCAGTGGCAACCGCAGCCGGAAGGGATTACCTGCGATATTCTGGTCAACGTGACGCCCGTCGGCATGGCTGGCGGTAAAGAGAGCGATGAGCTGGCCTACAGCGAAGCGATGGTCGCTGCCGCCAGCGTGGTGTTTGACGTCGTCGCCCTGCCGCCGGAAACACCGGTAATCAAACTGGCACAGCAATTAGGTAAAAAGACCATCAGCGGCGCAGAGGTGATTGCCTTACAGGCCGTAGAGCAGTTCGCCATGTACACCGGCGTACGCCCGGATGACGCGCTAATCGCCGAAGCGGCAGAATTTGCTCGGGCGGGGTAAAGAAGCAGGAACAGAGCGCCAGGGATGGGCGCTCTGTCTATTTTAGGTACTATGCAACAGCGAACAGTTGCTGGTCAGCTTTCGCTTCCAACTGCGCCAGCGCGGAAATCAATTGGCTGATGTTGACCAGACTGTGTCCTAACTGGCATATGCTCTCATACGCAAAATGTTCCTGACCTTCACCCGCCATGGTCAGCAGGCTTTCGCCCATAAAATTCAGCGTCTGGTACAACCCTGCCAGCGCCTCTTCACAGCCAAACGATAGCGCCAGATTTTCTTCAGTAGTGAGATGGCTACAATCAAGATGGCGGAACGCCTCGGCGAGTGAGAAATAAAGTAGATCGGCCTGTGAAATGAGAGAATAGCGGACATTAAAATGGGGATAAAACGTAGTTAGTCATGCCATCAGCAGGTAATATGACGATACGCAAAAAGTACGCCATCAATTGCTAAATCATCGCGTCTAAGAAGGTTTGGGAGAGTTCAATGTCTTCAGCGTTTCAGCATCGATTCATTCTGACTGGTGGCCCAGGGTCAGGCAAAAGCACGATAATTGATACGATTATAAAACGAGGGTTTTGGTGTTCTAAAGAAGCTGGAAGAGGTGTGATCCAAGACCAGGTTAACATCGGCGGCGATGCATTACCGTGGGCCAACCAGACTGCATTTGCAGAGCTGATGCTATCCTGGGAAATGCGTTCGTGGCATGAAGCGGAAGGGCATACACAACCCTGCTTCTTTGATCGTGGTGTTCCTGATGTTGTAGGTTATTTACGTCTTTCTGAACTTACCATACCGAGGCATCTGGAAAACGCCATCGAGAAATTTCGCTATAACCGAATCGTATTTATTGCACCACCCTGGCGTGAAATATATGTACAGGACACAGAGCGCAAACAATCTTTCGATGTTGCCATCGCGACATATCACGCAATGGTAAAAACATACCGTATGTATGACTATCAGTTGATTGAATTACCATGTGTTTCTGTAGAAGAGCGAGTGGATTTTATTCTTTCCAGGATAAAACCCTGCTAAGACGGCAACTACGTGTAGTGGTGAATCACCATGCATGAATCTGTCATATTCTAGTGGACATATAGCTTCCGCTCCTGGCACAAAGCCCTCCCTATCCCCTATCATCGATTCTCGTATCAACCGCAGCATCCTGAAAAACTACGTATTATTGCGAGATACTTTCCTGTTTCCTCCTGCCAGCATTTCCCCTTACTCCCCATTTTTTTACTCTCTAGTCTCAACTTGTCAATTCATAATGTAGTTTATAAAATACATGGAACGTCATCATGGAAATTCTTCAGACAATGGTTTTCCGGCGTTGGGAGCAAAACCTACGGGACAGGAGAGCTAAAA
This sequence comes from Citrobacter sp. wls757, assembly GCF_005280935.1. Classification (NCBI taxonomy): domain Bacteria; kingdom Pseudomonadati; phylum Pseudomonadota; class Gammaproteobacteria; order Enterobacterales; family Enterobacteriaceae; genus Citrobacter; species Citrobacter sp. wls757. The sequence goes on from NZ_SZWU01000062.1 coordinate 18,312, forward strand.
CGCTCATTGCCACACGCCTTTTTCGTCTGGCTAATGGTTTAGCTGGTGATGTTAAACCTGTTGGGGAAGGCGTCAGCGAAATGCGCATTTCTTACGGTCCTGGCTACAGGATTTACTTTAAACAGCAAGGTTGCCGCATCATCATTTTGTTATGTGGGGGCGATAAAAGCTCACAAGCCAACGATATTACTCTTGCAAAAATGCTCGCCCGTACACTGGATTCACAGGAGATCTTCTGCCATGAATAAACTTACTCACTACGATCCCGCGACTGCGCTGGTTGATGATGAAGAAATTGCCGTGTTTATGGCCGATGCCCTCGAAACAGGCGATGCAGCATACATTGCAAAAGCACTGGGCGTGGTAGCTCGCGCTAAGGGAATGGCGAACATTGCGGCAGAAACGGGATTATCCCGCGAGCAGCTTTATCGCTCTTTTAGTGAGAAAGGTAACCCGACGCTGAAAACCACCCTTGCAGTGATGAAGGTACTCGGCATTGAATTGACACTTAAAAAATAGCCTCAGCTTCTATCTTCCCCTTCCAACATCGTGAGCCATATCAGTAAGGCGTTTGGCTGATAGTGGTAGCATTAGCGCGGTTTGTAATTTTCTGATTACATGGAGAAATGATGGAACTGCTTTTATTGAGTAACTCGACGCTGCCGGGCAAAGGCTGGATGGAACATGCGCTGCCGCTGATTGCTGAACAACTGAATGGTCGCCGTACGGCGGTGTTTATTCCGTTCGCTGGCGTGACGCAAACCTGGGATGAGTACACGGCGAAAACGGCAGCCATCTTTGCGCCAATGGGCGTCAACGTTACGGGTATTCATACCGTTGCCGACCCGATTGCCGCTATTGAAAACGCAGAGCTGGTGATTGTCGGCGGGGGTAATACCTTCCAGTTACTGAAAGAAAGCCGCGAACGCGGACTGCTGGCGCCGATTGTGGATGTCGTCAAACGCGGTGCGCTGTATATCGGCTGGAGCGCGGGTTCCAACCTTGCCTGCCAGACCATCCGCACCACCAACGACATGCCGATTGTCGATCCAAAAGGTTTTGATGCCCTGGGTCTGTTCCCGCTGCAGATTAACCCACATTTCACCAACGCGCTGCCGGAAGGCCACAAAGGCGAAACGCGTGAACAGCGTATCCGCGAGCTGCTGGTTGTGGCACCGGAGCTGACGGTGATTGGCCTGCCGGAAGGGAACTGGATTAAGGTAAGTAACGGTCAATCCGTGCTCGGCGGCCCGAACACCACGTATATCTTTAAAGCGGGTGAAGAAGCGGTTGCCGTTGAAGCAGGCCACTGCTTTTAGTTGATTTGTTGTCTGATGCCTGATGGCGCTGCGCTTATCCGGGCTACAACTGTAGGCCTGATAAGC
>NZ_SZWU01000062.1:19751-24437 GCF_005280935.1 Citrobacter sp. wls757
GCGCACATTGCCGGATGCGGCTTCGCCTTATCCGGCCTACCGGACTGCGCCATCGGGCAATATTTCACCTGTCCTCATTAGTAATCATCCCGCCCATCGTCTTCATCCGGCTGTTCCAGCACGCTGTAAGCCACGGAGCAAAACAGCGAGTTCAGACGCTGCATATCGCCCAACAGCGCCAGGTGCAAGGAGCTGGTTTCGATGCTCTGCACGTTCTGCTGATGCAGACGGTCAACGTGCGCATGCGAATAACGACGATTGAGAATACGGAAGCGGTGCTTGCTGCGGCGCAGACGACGGGCACTGGTCACATCTCCTGAGAAGAACACCGACATCGCCAGTTGCAGATTGCTGAGCAACTGATCGTAGAGCGCATCCAGTTCTTTCAGCCCTTCGACAGAGAATGCCCGGCGAGCGGCCAGCGACTTATCGGCTATCTCGCTGCCCATACGTTCGACAATATCGGAAGCCTGTTCAAGGTTGAGCGACATTTCGATAATCTCCGCCCAACGGCGCGATTCCTCTTCCGCCAGCTCATCCTTTGGCATCCGCGCCAGATAGAGCTTAATTGCCGTGTACAGCACGTTAATATCATCCGCCATCCTGCGCAGCTCTTTCTCTTCACGCGGTTCGCCGTGCATTACTTTCTTCAGCCCGTCCATCATCTGCTCCATCGCGTCACCGATACGCAGGGCTTCACGGGCGGCATTGGCCAGAGCGAGCGTCGGCGTATCCAGCGCGCTGACGTCCAGATGCTTGGGTTTCAGATGTGCATCCAGCTCCGGCTCATCGCGGATGATGCGCTTACAAAAACGCGCCATCGGTTCGGCGAACGGCACCATCGCCACGCAGCGCACTAGGTTGTAGAAGACGTGGAAGTAGATAACCAGTTCAGATTTCGGCAGCGGCAGTTCATCCATCAGATTGGCCAGCGGATGAACAAACGGCAGGATAATCAGGCTGCCCACCAGCTTAAACAGCAGGCTACCGAGCGCCACACGGCGTGCTGCGGCGTTAGCGGCGCTGTTATTCAACATCGCCAGCAGGCCGGACCCGAGGTTGGCACCAATCACCAGACACAACGCCACCGGGAACGAGATAATACCTGCCGCGGTCAACGTGGCCGTCAGCAGCACCGCCGCCAGGCTGGAGTAACTGATAATCGCAAACATGGCGCCAATCAGCGCATCGAGCATAATATCGCCGGTGAGCGAGGCAAAAATAACCTGTACACCATTAGCCTGGGTGATCGGCGTGACCGCCTGCACAATCAGCTCCAGCGCAAGTAAAATCAACCCCAGCCCGATGCCAACCCGCCCCAGTTGCCCCACGCGGGACTGCTTACGGCCGAGAAAGAAGATCACGCCGATAAAAATCAGCAGTGGTGACAGCCAGGAGAGATCGAAGGTCAGGATACGCGCCATCAGCGCGGTCCCCACGTCGGCACCCAGCACTATGACCAGCGCAGGGGTAAGCGCCACGAGATCTTGTGCAACAAACGAGGTCACCAGCATGGTGGTGGCGTTGCTGCTTTGCACCAGCGCCGTTACGCCGATACCCGCACAAAAGGCGAGCGGCTTCTTTTCAACACTACGGCTGAGCACGGTACGCAAACGGGCGCCGAAGACGCGCATCACGCCGGTACGCACAATATGCGTACCCCAAACCAGCATAGATACAGCAGAAAGCAGGTGTAACAGAGTTAACACGGAATCAGGTTCTCCTTATTTTTATGGTTTTTTGAGGCTCATTTGCCTGATGGCGCTGCGCTTATCAGGCCTACAAATCATCCCTATGTAGGCCGGATAAGGCGTTTACGCCGCCATCCGGCAACGGCCCCCTTTCAGTATAAGGGTTTAAACGTAATAAAGAGACAGGGCACTCATTGAGCGCCCTGTTTGTTGTAAAGAAAGATGACAGTTTTGTGAATCAGTCGGCGTCATAGCCGAGGTTCGGCGCTAACCAGCGCTCCACTTCCGCCACGCTCATCCCTTTACGGAAGGCATAATCTTCAACCTGATCGCGCTGGATTTGCGCCACGGCGTAGTACTTGCTGTCCGGATGACTGAAATACCAGCCGGAAACCGACGCGCCTGGCCACATGGCGAAGGATTCGGTGAGCTTCATCCCGGTGTGCGCTTCCACATCCAGCAGTTCCCAGATGGTGGCTTTTTCGGTGTGTTCCGGGCACGCCGGATAGCCTGGTGCCGGGCGAATCCCCTGGTAGTTTTCGCGGATCAGCTCCTCGTTACTGAGGTTCTCATTCGCCGCATAGCCCCAGTAGACTTTACGCACGCGCTCATGCAGATATTCTGCGAACGCTTCCGCCAGACGGTCAGCGATCGCTTTCACCATGATCTTGTTGTAGTCGTCGTGCTGGGCTTCGAAGGCGTCCGCCAGCGCATCTTCCTCAAGACCGCCGGTCACCGCGAAAGCACCGATATAATCCGCTTTGCCACTCAGTTTCGGCGCAACAAAGTCAGACAGGCAGTAGTTGGCGAAACCGACTTTTTCCGTCTGCTGGCGCAGATGATGACTCACGTTGATGACGTGCGTACGCGTCTCGTCACGGTAAATCTCGATGTCGTCACCCACGCGGTTGGCCGGGAATAACCCCACCACGCCACGCGGATTCAGGGTCTTCTCGGTGCTGAGTTTATCCAGCATGTCGTTAGCGTCTTTGAACAGGCGCTTCGCCTCTTCTCCTACTACCTCATCTTCGAGAATGCGCGGGTACTTCCCGGCCAGCGACCAGGTCATAAAGAACGGCGTCCAGTCGATGTAATTGCGCAGAGTTTCGATGCTGGCTTCCACTTCCTGCACGCCCAGACGGTGCGCCACCGGCGGGGTGTAGTTTTCCCAGTCGAAGGCCAGATCGTTGTCGCGGGCAGCCTGTAACGTTACTGGCGGGGTACGCGGTTTCTTACGCGCATGCTGGATACGCACGGTTTCGTACTCTTTACGCGTACGGGCGACAAAGTCATCACGCTGGGTGTCAGAGAGCAGCGCAGCCACCACGCCAACGGTACGCGAGGCGTTCTGCACGTACACCGTCGGGCCGCTGTAGTTCTGCTCAATTTTCACCGCCGTGTGCGCTTTTGAGGTGGTCGCGCCGCCAATCAGCAGCGGAATAGTGAATCCCTGACGCTCCATCTCTTTCGCCACGTTGACCATTTCGTCCAGCGATGGGGTAATCAGCCCGGAAAGGCCAATCAGATCGGCATTCACTTCACGCGCCGTTCTGAGGATTTTCTCCGCGGGCACCATCACGCCAAGATCGACGATTTCGTAGTTGTTACATTGCAGCACCACGCCGACAATGTTTTTGCCGATATCGTGCACATCGCCCTTCACGGTCGCGATGACCATTTTGCCGTTGCTGGAGCCTTTCTCTTTGCTGGCCTCAATGTACGGTTCGAGGTACGCCACCGCCTGCTTCATCACGCGGGCGGATTTCACCACCTGCGGCAGGAACATTTTGCCCTCGCCGAACAGATCGCCAACGACGTTCATGCCGTCCATCAGCGGTCCTTCAATAACTTCGATCGGACGCGCTGCCTGCTGGCGCGCTTCCTCGGTATCCAGCTCAATAAACTCGGTAATGCCTTTCACCAGCGAGTATTCGAGGCGCTTTTTCACGTCCCAGGTGCGCCACTCCGCCATCTGGGCATTCGCCGTGTCGTCGGTTTTACTGCCGCGATATTTCTCTGCCAGCTCCAGCAGTCGTTCGGTGCCATCGTCACGACGGTTGAGGATCACATCTTCAACAGCATCGCGCAGCTCGGCGGGCAAGTCGTCGTAAATAGCCAGCTGTCCGGCGTTGACGATCCCCATGTCCATGCCGTTGCGAATGGCGTAGTAGAGGAATACCGCGTGAATGGCTTCACGTACCGGGTCGTTGCCACGGAACGAGAATGAAACGTTAGAAACGCCGCCGGAGATCAGCGCGTGCGGCAGTTCGCGTTTGATGTCTTCACACGCGCCGATAAAGTCCTGCGCGTAGTTGTTGTGCTCATCAATACCGGTCGCGACAGCAAAGATGTTCGGGTCGAAGATGATATCTTCCGGCGGGAAGCCCACCTCTTCGGTAAGAATTTTGTACGCCCGACGGCAGATTTCGATTTTACGTGCGCGGGTGTCGGCCTGCCCTTGCTCGTCAAAGGCCATCACCACCACCGCGGCACCGTAGCGACGCAGCAGCTTCGCGTGATGGATAAAGGTCTCAACCCCCTCTTTCATCGAGATGGAGTTAACGATGCCTTTACCCTGAATGCACTTCAGCCCTTTCTCGATAACGTCCCATTTCGAGGAGTCGATCATAATCGGCACGCGGGCGATATCCGGCTCACCGGCGATCAGGTTGAGAAAACGCACCATTGCCGCTTCGGCGTCGAGCATCCCCTCATCCATGTTGATATCGATGATCTGCGCGCCGCTTTCCACCTGCTGACGGGCGACGTCCAGCGCTTCGCTGTATTTCTCTTCTTTGATCAGGCGTTTAAACTTCGCCGAACCGGTGACGTTGGTACGCTCGCCAACGTTCACAAACAGGCTGTCGTCGCCGATGTTCAGCGGCTCAAGGCCGGAAAGGCGGCAGGCAACCGGGATTTCCGGCAAGCGGCGCGGCGGTAAGCCATCCACTGCGCGGCTCATGGCGGCGATATGTTCCGGCGTGGTGCCGCAGCA
>NZ_SZWU01000062.1:24473-26064 GCF_005280935.1 Citrobacter sp. wls757
CCGACGATATTCAGGAAACCGGCCTCAGCCCACTCGCGAATCTGCGCCGCCATGGTGTCGGCGTCGAGATCGTATTCACCAAAGGCGTTCGGCAGTCCGGCGTTCGGGTGCGCGGTGACGTAGCATTCAGCAATGCGCGACAGTTCCTGCACGTACTGGCGCAATTCGTCCGGACCTAACGCGCAGTTCAGACCGAAGGTCAGCGCATCGGCGTGGCGCAGGGAGTTGTAGAATGCTTCGGTAGTCTGGCCGGAGAGCGTACGCCCGGAAGCATCGGTGATGGTGCCGGAGAGCATAATCGGCAGCTCAACGCCCAGCGCTTCAAATTCGGTTTTAACCGCGAAAATAGCGGCTTTGGCGTTCAGAGTATCGAAGACGGTTTCAATCAGGATCAGGTCACTGCCGCCTTCCACCAGCGCTTTGGTGGATTCACGGTAGGCGGCCACCAGCTGATCAAAGGTAATGTTGCGGTAAGCCGGGTCGTTAACATCAGGCGAGATAGACGCCGTGCGGTTCGTTGGGCCGAGCACGCCCGCGACGTAGCGCGGTTTTTCCGGCGTGCGCGCCGTCCATTCGTCAGCCGCCGCACGCGCCAGTTTGGCTGCCGCAAAGTTGATTTCCGCCGACAGGGATTCCATCTGGTAATCCGCCATGGCGATAGTCGTCGAGTTAAAGGTGTTGGTTTCGATGATATCCGCGCCCGCCTCAAAGTAGGCGTTATGGATGGCGGCGATGACCTCCGGTTTGCTGAGCACCAACAAGTCGTTGTTACCTTTCAGATCGCACGGCCAGTCGGCAAAGCGTTCGCCGCGGAAATCCTCTTCGCTCAGACGATATCCCTGGATCATGGTGCCCATACCGCCGTCCAGCACCAGAATACGTTCATTTAACTGCTGACGTAATTGTTCTACTTTGCTGCTCACACTCGCTCCCGACAACGCTCAACCAGACCGAAAAAAACTCAACAGGTCATACTGGCACAAACCTGAGAGGCGGAAAAGAGAACAACGGCCAACATGAGACATGTTCAGCTTCACTCATCCGATCAGTACAGGAATTCTTGCATTATAATTGAATAAAACGAAAATGATTTCCACGATACAGAAAAGGAGTCTGCCATGGTAGCCACTGTCCCCGCGAAACGCGGTAGAAAACCCGCCGCCGCTACTGCGCCTGCAACCGGGCAGGTTCAGTCTCTGACCCGCGGTCTGAAGCTGCTGGAGTGGATTGCGGAATCCAACGGCAGCGTGGCGTTGACCGAGCTGGCGCAGCAGGCTGGCCTGCCAAACTCCACGACTCACCGTTTGCTGACCACCATGCAGCAGCAGGGTTTTGTCCGTCAGGTGGGTGAATTAGGCCACTGGGCCGTAGGTGCGCATGCGTTCATCGTCGGCAGCAGCTTTTTGCAAAGCCGTAATCTGCTGGCGATTGTCCATCCGATCCTGCGCAAGCTGATGGAAGATTCCGGTGAGACGGTAAACCTGGCCGTGCTGGATCAAAGCGATCATCAGGCCATTATTATCGACCAGGTGCAGTGCACCCAACTGATGCGCATGTCCGCGCCTATCGGCGGCAAACTGCCGATGCACGC
>NZ_SZWU01000062.1:26098-33318 GCF_005280935.1 Citrobacter sp. wls757
CTCCGGTGCGGGTAAGGCGTTTTTATCCCAACTGAGCGAAGAACAAGTGACTGGCCTGCTGCACCGTAAAGGCCTGCATGCTTATACACACGCCACGCTGGTGTCGCCAGTGCATCTGAAAGAGGATTTGGCCCAGACGCGCAAGCGCGGCTATTCCTTTGATGATGAGGAACATGCGCTGGGTCTGCGCTGCGTGGCGTCGTGCATTTATGACGAGCACCGCGAGCCGTTCGCTGCGATTTCCATTTCCGGACCCATTTCTCGTATTACCGACGATCGCGTGACCGAGTTTGGCGCCATGGCGATCAAAGCGGCGAAAGAAGTGACGCTGGCGTACGGTGGATTTCGCTAGGATGGGGTTGCCGGGTGGCGGCTACGCCTTACCCGGCCTGCTATCCAGGGTTAGGGCTGATTTGTAGACCTGATAAGCGTAGCGCATCAGGCACGGCGCACATTGCCGGATGGCGGCGCAAGTGCCTTATCCGGCCTACGGTCGGTTTCATAACGCACACTGAACCGCTGCCGACGCCGGTAGGCGTAAACATCTTCCACGTGACCGTTTTTGATGCGCGTCTGTAGGCCGCGCCAGTAGTCAGCGCTGAACAGGTCAGCGTGCATCTCTTCAAATAGCGGCCCTATACGCGGGTCGGCACATAGCCAGTGACGAAATTCTTCCGGGAAGACATCTCCCGGCGATACGCTGTACCACGGCTCAGCGCTCATCTCATCTTCCGGGTAGCGTGGCGGCGGGATATGGCGGAAATTCACCTCCGTCATGTAGCAGATTTCATCGTAATCGTAGAACACCACACGCCCGTGACGGGTCACGCCGAAGTTCTTAAACAGCATATCGCCGGGGAAAATATTGGCGGCGGCCAGCTGACGAATGGCGTTGCCGTACTCTTCAATGGCATCGCGCAGTTGCTGACCTTCGACCTGCTCCAGCCAGATATTCAGCGGTACCATCCGTCGTTCAATATACAGATGGCGAATGACAATCTGATCGCCGAGATCGGTAATTTTTTCCGGGGCTTCCTGCAATAACAGCGCCATCAGCGCCGGATCGATTTGCCGTTTCTCCAGCACAAAATTCTCGAATTCCTGGGTGTCAGCCATCCGCCCAACACGATCGTGTTCTTTAACCAGTTGATAGCAGGCGCGGACGTGGGCGGCAGACATCTCTTTTTGCGGGGCAAATTTGTCTTTGATGATTTTAAACACCCGGTCAAAACCCGGCAGCGTAAACACCAACATCACCATGCCGCGGATCCCTGGCGCTTCAATAAATTGCTCATCGCAATGGGCAAGATAGAGCAGATATTCGCGGTAACTTTCGGTCTTCGCGTGTTTCTGACAGCCAATCGCCATGTACAGTTCGGCGGTGGTTTTACCGGGCAGGATCTCGCGCAGCCACTCCACCAGCGCCGCGGGCAAAGGGGCGTAAACCATAAAATAGGAGCGGGCGAAGCCAAACACAATGCTCGCCTCCGCCGTCGTGGTCAGACAGGTATCGACAAACAATTCGCCTTCATCAGTCCGGTGGATTGGCAGTAAAAACGGTAGCGTCCCCGAAGGAGTAATCAGCTTACCGACCAGCCAGGCGGCCTTGTTGCGATAAAACAGTTCGTTCGCCACCTGTAAATGGCAGCCCGACAACACATCCGCTCCCAGGGTTTCGGTCAGGTGTTCGATGATGTAGTGGATATCACGATGTTTGTTCTGCCACGGCAGACGCAGGGGCAGATCGCTAAGGACGCGCGTCAGCAGCCACTCCCAGCCGGTATCCGGAAAAAAGTCTTTCGCCAGCGGACGTGGGATCGTGCGAAAACGGCGCTCTGGCTGAGAACTGAAAATAAACAGCCGCTCGGGAGTCAGCGAGCGGTGGTCAAATAACCGACAGTAAACGGAGTTAAAGAAACTCTCCGCAATCTCGAAGCGCGGGTAATCCGGCAGTAGCCGGGTGTAATGCTCTTTCACGCGAAGTAAAAAATCCGCGTCGGTACTTTTGCCGTCAGTAATGCAGCGCAACTGCTCCACCACCAGACCCACGTGATGATCGTAAAGGTGAATACGGCTTTTCATCGCCTGCTGAACCGCATGCCAGTCGGCATGTTCAAAACGCTGCTGCGCGCCGGAGGTGACTTCCAGAAAACGCCCGTACTGGGCGTCGAAACCTTGCAAGATAGTCTGAGCAATCAGTAATTCCAGGCCACGCGTCATCAATGTCTCCCATCCGGCACAACGTCATGCCGGATGGCGCGTTCGCTTATCCGGCCTACATCCCTTCGTAGGCCCGGTAAGCGCAGCGCCACCGGGCATTAATCAAAACTGCGATTCTTCGGTCGAGCCGGTCAGCGCGGTCACCGAGGAAGCTCCGCCCTGAATGATGGTGGTGACTTTGTCGAAGTAACCTGTGCCCACTTCCTGCTGATGGGAGACGAAGGTGTAACCGTCTTTAGCTGCCGCAAATTCTGGCTGCTGAACCTTCTCAACATAGTGGCGCATGCCTTCGCCCTGCGCATAGGAGTGCGCGAGGTCGAACATGTTGAACCACATGCTGTGGATACCCGCCAGGGTAATGAACTGGTATTTGTAACCCATATCCGACAATTGCTGCTGGAAGCTGGCGATGGTTTTGTCATCCAGGTTTTTCTGCCAGTTAAACGACGGCGAACAGTTGTAAGCCAGCAGTTTGCCAGGGTATTTCGCATGGATCGCATCGGCAAAGCGCTTCGCCAGTTCAAGGTCCGGCGTGGAGGTTTCACACCACACCAGATCCGCATACGGTGCGTAGGCCAGACCACGGCTGATCGCCTGCTCAATACCCGCATGCGTACGGTAGAACCCTTCGCTGGTACGTTCGCCAGTGATGAACTCGCTGTCGTATGGGTCGCAATCAGACGTAATCAGATCGGCTGCGTCGGCATCGGTACGTGCAATCACCAGCGTCGGCACCCCCATGACGTCGGCTGCCAGACGGGCGGCCACCAGTTTCTGGATAGCTTCCTGCGTCGGAACCAGCACTTTGCCGCCCATGTGACCACATTTTTTCACCGATGCGAGCTGATCTTCGAAGTGAACGGCCGCTGCACCAGCCTCAATCATCGATTTCATCAGTTCAAACGCGTTCAGTACGCCGCCAAACCCTGCTTCCGCATCGGCAACGATCGGCAGGAAGTAATCGACATAGCGAGGATCGTTCGGCTCAATACCGGTTGACCATTGGATCTGATCGGCGCGACGGAATGTGTTGTTGATCCGATCAACCACCGCCGGGACGGAGTTCGCCGGATACAGCGATTGGTCCGGGTACATGCTGGATGCCAGGTTGGCATCTGCCGCCACCTGCCAGCCTGAAAGGTAGACCGCTTCAATACCGGCTTTCGCCTGCTGCAGCGCCTGACCGCCGGTCAGCGCGCCGAGGCTGTTGATATAACCTTTCTTCGATTCGCCGTGCAGCAGACGCCACATTTTCGCCGCGCCAAGCTGCGCCAGCGTGCATTCCGGGTTAACCGAGCCACGTAATTTCACCACTTCCTCCGCGCTATATGGACGGGTGATGCCTTCCCAGCGCGGTTGAATCCATTCTTTCTGTAATTCTTCGATTTGTTGAGTACGGGTTTTCATGTGCAGATGCTCCATATTGTTATGTGGTGAATTACGCCAGCAGGCGGTAGCCTGGCAGGGTCAAGAAATCGATCAGTTCATCAGAGGTAGTGATTTGCTCCATCAGGCGCGCGGCATCGTCAAAACGCCCGCTGCTGTAGCGGTGTTCGCCCAGCTCGTCCTGAATCACCAGCATCTCTTCGGCCAGCATCTGACGGAACAGCGGTTTGGTAACCGGCTTGCCGTTGCTGAGCGTCTTCTCGTGGTGGATCCACTGCCAGATAGAGGTACGGGAGATTTCGGCGGTGGCCGCGTCTTCCATCAGACCGTAAATCGGTACGCAGCCGTTACCGGAGATCCACGCTTCGATGTACTGCACCGCGACACGGATATTGGCGCGCATGCCTTCTTCAGTACGCTCACCTTCACAAGGTGCCAGCAGTTGCTCTGCGGTAATCGGGGCATCTTCTTCACGGGTCACGAACAGCTGATTTTTGTTTTCACCGAGTACGTCGTTGAACACCGCCATGGCGGTATCTGCCAGTCCCGGATGGGCAATCCATGTGCCGTCATGACCGTTATTTGCTTCCAGTGCTTTGTCCGCTTTTACCTTGGTCAAAACCTGGTTGTTACGTTCCGCATCTTTGCTGGGAATGAATGCAGCCATGCCGCCCATCGCGAATGCGCCACGTTTATGACAGGTTTTAATCAGCAGACGCGAATAGGCGCTGAGGAATGGCTTATCCATCGTCACCACCTGACGGTCCGGCAGCACGCGATCCGGGTGGTTCTTCAGCGTTTTGATATAGCTAAAAATGTAGTCCCAACGACCGCAGTTCAGACCCACAATGTGGTCACGCAGGGCGTGCAGAATTTCGTCCATCTGGAAGACGGCAGGCAGCGTTTCAATCAGCAGGGTCGCTTTAATGGTGCCGCGCGGCAGGTTAAAGCGGTCCTCAGCATAGCTGAACACTTCGCTCCACCATGCCGCTTCTTGCCAGGCCTGCGTTTTTGGCAGATAGAAATAAGGACCGCTGCCTTTCGCCAGCAACGTTTTGTAGTTGTGGAAGAAATAGAGGACAAAGTCGAACAGGCTGCCCGGGATAGATTCGCCACGCCAGGTAACGTGTTTTTCCGGCAGGTGCAGACCACGAACGCGACATACCAACAGAGCCGGATTAGGTTTGAGCTGATAAATTTTACCCGCTTCGTTGGTGTAGCTAATGGTGCCATTGACCGCATCGCGCAGGTTGATCTGCCCGTCGATAACTTTGCTCCACTCAGGAGCCAGTGAATCTTCGAAGTCAGCCATAAAGACTTTGACGTTCGCGTTCAGCGCGTTGATGACCATCTTGCGCTCAACGGGTCCGGTGATCTCTACGCGGCGATCCAGTAAATCATCAGGAATTCCGCGAATTTTCCAGTCACCTTCACGAATGGAAGCTGTTTCCGAAATAAAATCAGGCAACTTACCGTCATCAATATCCTGCTGCTGCTGGATACGTGCAGCCAGAAGTTTATTCCGCTTTGGCGTAAATCTTGTCACCAGTTCAGTCAGAAACTCCACTGCTTCAGCGGTCAGAATTTGCTGTTCCTGTTCGCCAAACGGCCTGGTGAAGACCAGTTCATCGGTTGTCGTTGCCTGTTGATTCATTGCGTAGTTCCTCGTCATTGATCCAAACACATCCCCAATGCGAACGAAGGATCGTTGTGCGCTTTTCGTTCAGCACAACTAAGACTACTCATTTAAATTTCAAAATCAAAAACAATTTCCATTTTTAATTTAATTATCAATTAACCTATTGATAACAATATAAATAAAATTTAATTACACGATGAGGTGCGCTTCGGAAATAAAAAAGGCACCCGAAGGTGCCTGATTCAATATGCTGAAACGCTTAAGGATCGTCTGCTACAGAAGATTAATCCAGCGTTGGATTCATGTGACGCAGATCATATGGCGTGATCTGGTAGACGTAATAGTTGAGCCAGTTGGTAAACAACAAATTACCGTGGCTACGCCAGGTTGCCCGCGGTTTGTTTTGCGGGTCATCTTTCGGGAAATAGTTATAGGGTACTTCCGGCGATAAGCCCGCTTCGACATCACGAAAATATTCGCTGCCGAGTGTATGGTCGTCATACTCAGGATGACCCGTCACGAAGGCGATACGTTTGTCTTTGCTGGCAAACAGGTAGGCATCTCCCTCTTCGGTTTCAGCAAAGATCTCGAGATCGGTGTAGTCGCGGATAAGCGCTGCAGGGAAATCAGCATAGCGGGAATGCGGGGCCAGGAACGCATCATCGAATCCACGCGTCAGCAGCGCATGAGGGTGCAGAATATGGTGCTCATAGACGCCTGAGAGTTTGTCCGTGCGGGTTTGCTTGGGAATTCCGTACAGGATATTCAACGCAGCCTGCACCGCCCAACAGACAAATAGCGTCGAGGTAACGTGATCTTTGGCCCATTCAAGCACTTGCTTAATCTGCGGCCAGTAAGCCACATCATTAAATTCAACCAGGCCCAACGGGGCGCCGGTCACGATCAATCCGTCAAAGTTCTGATCGCAGATATCCTCGAAATTACAGTAAAAGTTATTCAGATGCTCCGTTGGGGTGTTGCGTGACTCGCGGGCATCGATGCGCAATAGCTGAACATCTACCTGCAGCGGTGAGTTAGACAGTAAGCGCAGGAACTGGTTTTCCGTTTCAATCTTCTTGGGCATCAGGTTGAGGATGAGCACCTTCAGTGGACGAATTTCCTGACCGGAAGCGCGGGATGTCGTCATCACGAAGACGTTTTCCTCACGCAAAAAATTGACGGCGGGTAGCTCGTCCTGCACGCGAATTGGCATAACCTGATAACCTCACAACATACGTTTAAACGTTTAGACATCCAGATAGCTGAAGATACCCAGGAATCATGCGAATGTCGAGCCTGCATCCTCAAGTTGAGAAAGTTTCACGGCTCCTTGCTGTAGAATAGTGCAGTAAAGAAAAAAAGGAGAATGCTATGAACCTTACCATTCGTCGTTCGCGTCAGGACGAAGGAGATAAGTTAGTTTCTATTTGGTGTCGCTCAGTAGATGCCACGCACCATTTCCTCTCTGCGGATTATCGGATTGAGCTGGAGGAGCTGGTACGTTCATTTTTACCAGAAGCCCCTCTGTGGGTTGCAGTGACAGAACAGGATGAGCCCGTCGCTTTTATGCTCCTGACCGACCAGCATATTGATGCTTTGTTTGTCGATCCGGATGTGCGTGGTAGTGGTGTTGGTAAACTGCTGATTGAACATGCTTTATCAATGAGTTCAACGCTAACAACCAACGTTAACGAGCAGAATGAGCAGGCGGTTGGATTCTATAAGAAGATGGGATTTAGCGTGACGGGACGTACAGAGGTGGACGATCTCGGACGACCGTACCCGTTACTCAACCTCGTACGCGGGTAGCAGGACTAGCTTTTGTAGGCCGGATAAGGCGATACGCCGCATCCGGCAGTGTGCAGACGTGTTGCCTGATGCGCTGCGCTTATCAGGCCTACAAAATACATTCAGCCCGGCCCCTGTAGGCCGGATAAGGCAGCACGCCGCATCCGGCGGTTTTCATCCCGCACAG
>NZ_SZWU01000061.1:0-5034 GCF_005280935.1 Citrobacter sp. wls757
GGTAGCTCGTCGGGCTCATAACCCGAAGGTCGTCGGTTCAAATCCGGCCCCCGCAACCACTTTCCCTTAGAGTTCTTTTTCAAATATACTGTGAAGACTTAGGCCTTCGTAGCTGGATTTGAAAAAAATTCTTTCGGAAGGTTCTCCGAACCGCAGGTGCGGTTATAGGGTTCAGTTATCTAAAGCCCCGATTTATCGGGGTTTTTTGTTATCTGACTACAGAATAACTGGGCTTTAGGCCCTTTTTTTATGTCTTGGGGGTGGGCTTGTCCACATTAGAGCAAAAATTAACAGAGATGATTACAGCGCCAGTTGAAGCCCTGGGCTACGAACTGGTCGGCATCGAATTTATTCGTGGTCGCACATCCACACTGCGCATCTATATTGATAGTGAAGATGGCATCAATGTTGATGATTGTGCTGATGTGAGCCATCAGGTAAGCGCCGTGATGGATGTCGAAGACCCAATCACCGTTGCCTATAACCTGGAAGTCTCCTCTCCGGGTCTCGACCGTCCTCTGTTCACAGCTGAACACTACGTGCGTTTCCTGGGTGAAGAAGTCACGCTGGTTCTTCGTATGGCGGTACAAAACCGTCGTAAATGGCAGGGCGTTATCAAAGCGGTGGACGGTGAGATGATCACGGTCACAGTCGAAGGCAAAGATGAAGTGTTCGCGCTGAGTAATATCCAGAAGGCGAACCTGGTTCCCCACTTTTAACAGTCTGGATTGAGGTGAAAAGCCCGCGATGAACAAAGAAATTTTGGCTGTTGTTGAAGCCGTATCCAACGAAAAAGCGCTGCCACGCGAGAAAATTTTTGAAGCGCTGGAAAGTGCGCTGGCTACAGCAACAAAGAAAAAATATGAGCAAGAGATCGACGTTCGCGTAGAAATCGATCGTAAAAGCGGTGATTTCGATACTTTCCGTCGTTGGGTAATCGTAGAAGAAGTTACTCAGCCGACCAAAGAAATTACGCTGGAAGCGGCACGCTTCGAAGACGAAAGTCTGAACGTGGGCGAATATGTTGAAGATCAGATTGAATCTGTCACCTTTGACCGTATCACCACCCAGACCGCGAAGCAGGTTATCGTACAGAAAGTACGTGAAGCTGAACGCGCAATGGTTGTTGATCAGTTCCGCGAACACGAAGGCGAAATCGTCACCGGTGTGGTGAAGAAAGTAAACCGCGACAACATTTCTCTGGATCTGGGCAGCAATGCTGAAGCTGTGATCCTGCGTGAAGACATGCTGCCGCGTGAAAACTTCCGCCCTGGTGACCGTATTCGTGGTGTTCTGTACTCAGTTCGCCCGGAAGCGCGCGGTGCACAGCTGTTCGTAACCCGTTCCAAGCCGGAAATGCTGATTGAGCTGTTCCGCATTGAAGTGCCGGAAATCGGCGAAGAAGTTATCGAAATTAAAGCGGCTGCTCGCGATCCGGGATCGCGTGCGAAAATCGCCGTTAAGACCAACGACAAGCGTATTGATCCGGTCGGCGCCTGTGTTGGTATGCGCGGTGCGCGCGTTCAGGCGGTTTCTACCGAACTGGGCGGCGAGCGTATCGATATCGTCCTGTGGGATGATAACCCGGCGCAGTTCGTGATTAACGCAATGGCACCAGCAGACGTCGCTTCTATCGTGGTGGATGAAGACAAACACACCATGGATATCGCGGTTGAAGCCGGTAACCTGGCTCAGGCGATTGGACGTAATGGTCAGAACGTCCGCCTGGCTTCACAACTGAGCGGTTGGGAACTCAACGTGATGACCGTTGATGACCTGCAAGCGAAGCATCAGGCTGAAGCACATGCAGCCATCGATACCTTCACCAAATATCTCGATATCGATGAAGATTTCGCGACCGTTCTGGTGGAAGAAGGTTTTGCGACGCTGGAAGAACTGGCCTACGTGCCAATGAAAGAACTGCTGGAAATTGACGGCCTGGATGAACAGACCGTTGAAGCGCTGCGCGAGCGTGCTAAAAACGCACTGACCACTCTGGCACTGGCCCAGGAAGAAAGCCTCGGTGATAACAAACCGGCTGACGATCTGCTGAATCTGGAAGGATTGGATCGTGAGATGGCCTTCAAACTGGCGGCCCGTGGTGTTTGTACGCTGGAAGATCTCGCTGAACAGGGCATTGATGATCTGGCTGATATCGAAGGGTTGACCGACGAAAAAGCCGGTGAGCTGATTATGGCTGCCCGTAATATTTGCTGGTTCGGCGACGAAGCGTAATAAACTGTAGCAGGAAGGAACAGTATGACAGATGTAACCGTAAAAACGCTGGCTGCAGAGATACAGACTTCCGTAGATCGCCTGGTACAGCAATTTGCTGATGCCGGTATCCCGAAGTCTGCTGACGACTCTGTGTCCGCACAAGAGAAACAAACCTTACTGGCGCATTTGAACCGTGAAAACGGCTCAGCGCCGGATAAGTTGACATTGCAGCGTAAAACGCGCAGTACTCTCAATATTCCAGGTACCGGTGGAAAAAGCAAATCGGTACAAATCGAAGTCCGCAAGACACGCACCTTTGTGAAACGCGATCCGCAAGAGGCTGAACGCCTTGCCGCGGAAGAGCAGGCGCAGCGTGAAGCGGAAGAGCAAGCCCGTCGTGAGGCAGAAGAAGCTGCCAAACGCGAGGCGCAACAAAAAGCCGAACGTGAGGCCGCAGAACAAGCTAAGCGTGAAGCCGCTGATAAAGCGAAACGTGAAGCTGCGGAAAAAGACAAAGTGAGCAATCAACAGACCGACGATATGACTAAAACCGCCCAGGCCGAAAAAGCCCGCCGTGAAAATGAAGCCGCAGAACTGAAGCGTAAAGCGGAAGAAGAAGCACGTCGCAAGCTTGAAGAAGAAGCGCGCCGCGTAGCGGAAGAAGCTCGCCGTATGGCGGAAGAAAACGAGAAAAATGGTGTGAATAACGCTGAACCTGTCGAAGACACCAGTGATTATCACGTCACCACCTCTCAGCATGCTCGCCAGGCTGAAGACGAGAACGATCGTGAAGTTGAAGGCGGTCGTGGTCGTACTCGCAGCACTAAAGCAGCGCGTCCGGCGAAGAAAGGTAACAAACACGCTGAATCTAAAGCTGACCGTGAAGAAGCACGTGCAGCGGTTCGCGGCGGTAAAGGCGGTAAGCAGCGTAAAGGTTCCGCTCTGCAGCAGGGCTTCCAGAAGCCAGCTCAGGCCGTTAACCGTGACGTTGTGATCGGCGAAACCATCACCGTTGGCGATCTGGCGAACAAGATGGCGGTCAAAGGCTCTCAGGTCATCAAAGCAATGATGAAACTGGGCGCAATGGCGACCATCAACCAGGTCATCGACCAGGAAACCGCACAGCTGGTTGCCGAAGAGATGGGCCACAAAGTTATCCTGCGTCGTGAAAACGAGCTGGAAGAAGCAGTAATGAGCGACCGTGACACCGGCGCTGCGGCTGAACCGCGCGCACCGGTAGTGACCATCATGGGTCACGTTGACCACGGTAAAACGTCTCTGCTGGACTACATTCGTTCAACGAAAGTGGCCTCTGGCGAAGCGGGCGGCATTACTCAGCACATCGGTGCGTACCACGTTGAAACTGACAACGGTATGATCACCTTCCTGGACACCCCGGGTCACGCCGCGTTTACCTCCATGCGTGCTCGTGGTGCTCAGGCAACGGATATCGTTGTTCTGGTTGTTGCAGCAGACGACGGCGTGATGCCGCAGACTATCGAAGCTATCCAGCACGCGAAAGCGGCAGGTGTGCCGGTAGTTGTTGCAGTCAACAAAATCGATAAACCGGAAGCGGATCCAGATCGCGTTAAAAACGAACTGTCCCAGTACGGCATCATGCCGGAAGAGTGGGGCGGCGAGAGCCAGTTCGTTCACGTTTCTGCGAAAGCGGGTACCGGTATCGACGAACTGCTGGATGCTATCCTGCTGCAAGCCGAAGTACTGGAACTGAAAGCTGTGCGTAAAGGTATGGCGAGCGGTGCGGTTATCGAATCCTTCCTGGATAAAGGTCGTGGCCCGGTTGCTACCGTCCTGGTTCGCGAAGGTACCCTGAACAAGGGCGATATCGTTCTGTGTGGTTTCGAATACGGCCGCGTTCGTGCGATGCGTAACGAACTGGGTCAGGAAGTACTGGAAGCAGGTCCGTCCATTCCGGTGGAAATCCTCGGTCTGTCCGGTGTTCCGGCTGCGGGTGACGAAGTTACTGTTGTTCGTGACGAGAAGAAAGCGCGTGAAGTTGCACTGTACCGTCAGGGCAAATTCCGTGAAGTTAAACTGGCTCGTCAGCAGAAATCTAAACTTGAGAACATGTTCGCCAACATGACCGAAGGCGAAGTTCACGAAGTGAACATCGTGCTGAAGGCTGACGTACAGGGTTCTGTAGAAGCGATTTCCGACTCTTTACTGAAACTGTCTACCGACGAAGTAAAAGTGAAGATCATCGGTTCTGGCGTAGGTGGTATCACCGAAACCGACGCGACCCTGGCTGCGGCATCCAACGCGATTCTGGTTGGCTTCAACGTACGTGCTGATGCCTCTGCACGTAAAGTTATCGAATCAGAAAGCCTGGATCTGCGTTACTACTCCGTCATCTATCATCTGATCGACGAAGTGAAAGCAGCGATGAGCGGCATGCTGTCTCCGGAACTGAAACAGCAGATCATTGGTCTGGCTGAAGTTCGTGATGTGTTCAAATCACCGAAATTCGGCGCTATCGCAGGCTGTATGGTTACCGAAGGCACGATTAAACGTCACAACCCAATCCGCGTACTGCGCGACAACGTGGTTATCTATGAAGGCGAGCTGGAATCCCTGCGCCGCTTCAAAGATGACGTCAACGAAGTCCGTAACGGTATGGAATGTGGTATCGGCGTTAAGAACTACAACGACGTTCGCGTTGGCGATATGATCGAAGTGTTCGAGATCATCGAGATCAAACGTACAATTGCTTAAGGTTGTTCGGGTGTAGGCCGGATAAGGCGTTTACGCCGACATCCGGCAATGTAATGCCTGATGGCGCTACGCTTATCAGGCCTA
>NZ_SZWU01000070.1:0-1774 GCF_005280935.1 Citrobacter sp. wls757
GACAGAAAAATGACTGACTGCTGCATTCCACAGCGAAACCCCGCTTTATACCTATTTACGCACAGAGTTATCCACAAACCACACGATCGTTTCTACGATCCTCTCGTTATATCAGCCTCCTTCAACAGAAAAAGAAGAGGTCAAAATCGAAAATTAAAAATTCGCGAGCGTTGCGCAAACGTTTTCGTTACAATGCCCCCGCAAAACAAAGATGCCCCGTAAGGGGCGTTAGCTGAGTTTTTAGCCAAGAATTCACCTAACGCTCTCTGTAATAGTCAAATCCAGGGGATTTACCATGCAACAACGTCGTCCAGTCCGCCGCGCTCTGCTCAGTGTTTCTGACAAGGCCGGTATCATCGAATTCGCTCAGGCACTTTCCGCACGTGGTGTGGAGCTGCTGTCTACAGGTGGCACTGCGCGCCTGTTAGCGGAGAAAGGTCTGCCAGTGACCGAAGTTTCCGATTACACGGGCTTCCCGGAAATGATGGATGGACGCGTGAAGACCCTGCATCCTAAAGTCCACGGCGGCATTCTTGGTCGTCGCGGTCAGGATGACGGAATTATGGAACAGCACGGTATCGCCCCTATCGATATGGTGGTTGTAAACCTGTATCCGTTCGCCGAGACAGTGGCACGCGAAGGCTGCTCGCTGGAAGATGCGGTAGAGAACATTGATATCGGCGGCCCGACCATGGTGCGTTCCGCTGCCAAGAACCATAAAGACGTAGCGATCGTTGTGAAGAGCAGCGACTACGACGCCATTATTAAAGAGATGGATGCCAACGAAGGCTCCCTGACTCTGGAAACCCGCTTTGACCTCGCGATTAAAGCCTTCGAACACACCGCCGCCTACGACAGCATGATTGCCAACTACTTCGGCAGCATGGTTCCGGCTTACCACGGTGAGAGCAAAGAGGCCGCCGGTCGTTTCCCGCGTACGCTGAACCTGAACTTCATTAAGAAGCAGGATATGCGCTACGGCGAGAACAGCCACCAGCAGGCTGCCTTCTATATAGAAGAGAATGTTAAAGAAGCGTCCGTTGCCACCGCGCAGCAGGTACAGGGCAAAGCGCTTTCCTACAACAACATCGCAGATACCGACGCGGCACTGGAGTGCGTGAAAGAGTTCAGCGAGCCAGCCTGTGTGATCGTTAAGCACGCTAACCCGTGCGGCGTGGCGGTAAGTACCTCTATTCTCGACGCTTACGACCGCGCCTATAAAACCGACCCAACCTCCGCGTTCGGCGGCATCATCGCTTTCAACCGCGAACTGGATGCCGAAACCGCGCAGGCAATTATCTCCCGTCAGTTCGTGGAAGTGATCATCGCCCCGTCCGCAACCGAAGACGCACTGAAAATCACCGCCGCCAAACAGAACGTTCGCGTTCTGACCTGCGGTCTGTGGGCACAACGTGTACCGGGCCTGGACTTCAAACGCGTTAACGGCGGTTTGCTGGTTCAGGACAGGGATCTGGGGATGGTGAGCGAAGGCGAACTGCGCGTGGTGTCCAAACGTCAGCCGACCGAGCAAGAGCTGCGCGATGCACTGTTCTGCTGGAAAGTCGCCAAGTTCGTGAAATCCAACGCCATTGTTTATGCCAAAGAGAACATGACTATCGGCATAGGCGCAGGCCAGATGAGCCGCGTGTACTCCGCAAAAATCGCCGGGATTAAAGCGGCTGACGAAGGTCTGGAAGTGAAAGGCTCAGCAATGGCCTCTGACGCCTTCTTCCCGTTCCGCGATGGTATTGATGCTGCCGCCGCCGTTGGCGTG
>NZ_SZWU01000070.1:1819-19330 GCF_005280935.1 Citrobacter sp. wls757
CCGGTGGTTCTATCCGTGATGACGAAGTCATTGCCGCTGCCGATGAACACGGTATCGCGATGATCTTTACCGACATGCGCCACTTCCGCCATTAATCCACGGAGCAGACGATGAAAGTATTAGTGATTGGCAACGGCGGGCGCGAGCACGCCCTGGCCTGGAAAGCCGCACAGTCCCCGCTGGTTGATACCGTTTTTGTCGCACCGGGTAACGCCGGTACCGCACTGGAGCCCGCGTTGCAGAACGTGGCTATCGGCGTCACCGATATTCCAGCTCTACTGAGCTTTGCCCAGAACGAGAAAATTGACCTGACCATCGTCGGCCCGGAAGCGCCGCTGGTGATTGGCGTGGTCGATGCGTTCCGCGCAGCTGGCCTGAAGATCTTCGGGCCAACCGAAGGCGCTGCACAGTTGGAAGGCTCCAAAGCCTTCACCAAAGATTTCCTCGCCCGTCACCAGATCCCGACGGCGGAATATCAGAACTTCACTGAGATTGAGCCAGCGTTGGACTATCTGCGTGAGAAAGGCGCGCCGATCGTCATCAAAGCTGACGGCCTGGCCGCCGGTAAAGGCGTTATCGTGGCGATGACGCTGGAGGAAGCAGAAGCCGCCGTTCATGACATGCTGGCAGGTAACGCTTTTGGCGATGCGGGCCACCGTATCGTTATCGAAGAGTTCCTCGACGGCGAAGAAGCGAGCTTTATCGTAATGGTCGACGGCGAGCATGTGCTGCCGATGGCCACCAGCCAGGACCACAAACGCGTAGGCAACGGCGACACTGGCCCGAACACCGGCGGTATGGGTGCTTACTCACCAGCACCGGTGGTAACTGATGAAGTGCATCAGCGCACCATGGAACGCATTATTTGGCCAACCGTAAAAGGTATGGCGGCGGAAGGGAATACCTACACCGGTTTCCTGTACGCGGGTCTGATGATCGACAAACAGGGCAATCCGAAGGTTATCGAGTTCAACTGCCGCTTCGGCGACCCGGAAACCCAGCCGATCATGCTACGCATGAAATCGGACCTGGTGGAGCTTTGCCTGGCCGCTTGCGACGGCAAGCTGGATGAAAAAACCTCCGAGTGGGACGAACGCGCCTCGCTGGGTGTCGTCATTGCTGCCGGAGGTTATCCAGGTAACTACAACACCGGAGATGAAATCCACGGTCTGCCGCTGGAAGAAGTAGAAGACGGAAAAGTGTTCCATGCAGGCACTAAACTCGCCGAAGACGATCGCGTGCTGACCAGCGGCGGTCGCGTGCTGTGCGCCACCGCCCTGGGTCATACCGTGGCTGAAGCGCAGAAACGCGCTTACGCCCTGATGACCGACATCCGCTGGGATGGCAGCTTCAGCCGTAACGACATCGGCTGGCGCGCCATTGAACGCGAGCAACGCTAACGCGAAATTTTCGCCAGCAGCGTTTTACGCGTAATGCCTAACTGACGGGCGGCTTCCGTTTTATTACCGCCCGTTTTTTCCAGCGCCGCCAGAATCACCTCTTTTTCGACATCCACCAGCGGTTGGATCTCGCCACTGAATTCCGTTTTTATCGGCGTCGCGGCAATCGCCATCGGCAGCTCGCGTTCGGAAATATATTCCCCCGTCAGCAGCACCACCGAGCGCTCAATCGCATTTTCCAGCTCACGAATATTGCCCGGCCAGTCGTAGTGGATCAGCAGATCCATCGCCTGCGGAGTAAAGCCTTTCACCGCTTTACGGTTACGCGCGGCAAAACGCTGGAGAAAATGTTCGGCTAGCAGCGGAATATCTTCCCGGCGCTGGCACAGCGCTGGCATTTCAATGGTGACGACGTTCAGGCGATAGTAGAGATCCTGACGAAAGCGCCCGGCACTGACTTCCTCTGCTAGATCGCGATGCGTAGCGGCGATCAGCCGGACATCAACCGCAATAGTCTGATTGCTACCAACGCGCTGCACTTCTCGCTCCTGGATAGCCCGCAGCAGACGCACCTGCATCAGCGGTGAAATATCACCGATTTCATCAAGAAATAACGTGCCGCCATCGGCTTCCACAAAGCGACCTTCCCGCCGTTTATCCGCCCCGGTAAACGCCCCTTTCTCGTGACCAAAAAGTTCGGACTCCAGCAGCGATTCATTAAGCGCCGCGCAGTTGAGCGTCACCAGCGGTTTATCGCGACGGGCGCTGCTGGCATGTAGCGCCCGGGCCACCAGCTCTTTCCCCGTGCCGGAGTCTCCGTGAATAAGCACCGTGGCATCCGAAGGAGCAACCATCGCAATTTCGTTGAGCAACTGCTGCATCGCCGGACTGCTGCCAATCATGCCAAACTGCGCAGCCGACGCCGATGGCAGTTCAGCGCCCGTTTCCCGCGTATGCGCCAGCGCCTTTTCCAGCGTCTCCTGCAGACGGTCAAAATCCAGCGGCTTGATTAAGTAGTCCAGCGCCCCGGTTTTAAGCGCTTCAACGGCAGTCTCCACGCTGGAGAACGCCGTCATGATCAAGACCGGAATCGCCGGATTCAGCGCTTTAATCTCTTTCAGCGTTGCGATGCCGTCCATCTCCGCCATGCGTACATCACACAGCACTAAATCAAATACGCGTTCGCGCACCTGTTCCAGCGTCGCTCGCCCGCTATAGGCCAGCGCGACCTCATAACCCCAGCCGCGCAGCAGCGCCTGTAAAATGGTGCAGTGGCTAATATCGTCATCTACCACCAGAATATTGATTTTTCCGCGCGTCATCCTTGTTAATCCTGTTGTTTCGCTTTGGTCGGCAGCCAAAGGGTAAAGGTCGCGCCTTTGCCCTCAACGCTTGCCACCTGAATGGTGCCACCGTGCTGTTCGATAATGTTCTGCACTACCGCCAGCCCGAGGCCGGTTCCGTCAGCTTTGGTCGTATAGTAAGGCGTAAAAATGGCCTCCAGCTGTTCCGCCGCAATCCCCTTCCCAGTATCGGTAACCACAATTTTAACGCGATCGCCGCTGCTTTCATTCGCTTCAACCGTGATCGTGCCCTGACGACCAATCGCATGAATGGCGTTCAGATACAGATTCAACAAAACCTGAGTCAGTCGGTCGGGATCGGCCTGGATAGCGGGCAGCGTAGAATTGGCCGAAAAGCGGAGCTGGATTTCCCGGCTTGCCGCATCCTGACTCACCAGGTGTAATGAGTGGGTGATAACCTCATTGAGATCCACCTGTTGCAGCGTCAGATGTGCAGGTTTCACCAGCTCCAGCAACTCGCTCACCACCCGATTTAAACGATCCGCCTCTTTCGCCATCACCTGTGCCAACTCGTGCGACTCGCCTCCTGCCGGGGTTCGCTCGGCAAAATACTTCGCTAACCCTTTGATCGATGAAAGCGGGTTACGAATTTCATGTGCCACCCCAGCCGCAAGATGACCAAGTGCTAACAGTTTTTCTTTACGCTTCATCGCATCCTGGAGTTCTTTGTACGAGCGCTGATAGCGCTGATACCAGAAGAACGTCAGCACGGTGGCCAGCAACACAGCCGCCAGCGCAGAGAGGACTATCAGTGTGTTACGCCACTCTCTTGCCTGAGTCGCTGTCAGATCGCTGGCATCAAAGGCGATAAATATGGTTTGTGCTGGGGAGATAAGCTGCCCGTCATTGCTGGCACAGCGCGCCATGCCGTGGCGTCCTGGACCATACATCGGCTGAAACTGGCGATAAATTTCCAGTGCTGGCGTTTTTTCACCATCCCTCGCTGGAATTTCAATATTCCGCCAGCTTTCTTGCTCCCCAGGACTAAGCTGTCGCAGGACATCCGATGAATAGAGCGTTTTGCCGACCATCGCGGAATTGCTGTGGGTAATAATGACACCATGCTCATCGACGACAGCAAACCATAGCACGCCAGGCTGTACAGCCATTTCCTCCAGTAGCGTCTGCTGTTGTGCATGATGCATGCGCATCCCCATGCCTACGCGCGTACCAGACTCCAGAGCGCGAATGAGCACGCTGCCTTTTTCCAGTAGCGTTTGCCGCGCGGCACCACTTTCCCGCCCATAGTCCCGAATGGTCATAATCGAAAACCAGCCGACCAAAACCAGGATTGCCGCCAGCAAGAGTCGGCTCAACCACTTTGCCACCGTATCCTTATAAAGACGCATACGCTCTCCCTTCACCCCGCTTGTTCCTTTCATCGTTGCAGGTATACAGCAGAAATCATGCCATTTTTTCCCCCTGATAACCCTGCCCTCAGACACAAACAGCTGAAAGTAACGGGTAAAAATGACTCGCTGGCGCGTTCTGGCGAGTCATTTTTACTCGTTTCCCTGCAAAGACGGCGGGTACAACGCCCGCAGGACTGGGATTGCCGCTTTGGCACGGAAGATGCAAAAGGGAATGTAAGTAACCAACAGGAGAACGAACGATGAAACGGAACAACAAACTGGCACTGATTGCACTTTCTCTTATCGCACTTGGCTCCACCCCGGTACTGGCACAGAATCACTGGGGATATGGCGACGGAATGCAGCAACGGGGCGGTACGCCAATGACCGCTGAGCAGCAGGCTGCCGCACAGAAAATCTATGATGATTATTATTCCCAGACCAGCGCGTTGCGCCAACAGCTGACATCCAAACGTTATGAGTACAATGCACTATTAACGGCCAGCTCGCCGGACACGGCAAAAATTAACGCCGTTGCAAAAGAGATGGAAGCGTTGAATCAGTCTCTGGACGAGCAGCGCGTTAAACGTGATGTCGCAATGGCGCAGGCTGGCGTGCCACGTGGCGCGGGAATGGGCTACGGCGGATGCGGCGGTGGCGGTGGCGGTGGCGGTAACCATCGCGGCGGCGGCCATATGGGAATGGGCCACTGGTAAAAGACTTAATGCCTGATGACGCTATACGGATCAGGCCTGCTGATTTCCTGTATTCAGGTTTTCAGAAAGTTTTGGCTGTAGGCTGCCAGTGACAAAAATCATCATTGGCGACCAGCAGTAGCTGCGACCCTTCGGGCGCTTCCAGCCATGCCACACTCACCTCTACGGATGAATGTCTCTGGCGGCGCTCGATATGGTTTATCGCCCACGACTCCAGGTCTGGCTTCAGCGTTTCACCTTCACAGGTTGTGACCGTGTTATCCGCATGCCAACGTCCCTGACGCAATATCACCCGCCCCTGACGCAGCGCATCGCTGGTCTGGCGAATTTGATCGGCTCGATAGCGGTAAAGCGCGATTTGATCGCTGGAAAGCTGCTGCTTTTGCCCGTCGACTTCACGCTGCATGAAGCTCAGTTCGCCCCGGTCATCGAAGCGTATACGGACATGTTCAGCCGGTTTACTGTAAACGTTGAGTTCTATCAGAGAGAGCGAATCACCCTGCCAGCGGTATTCACTGGTAGTGGTTTCGCCTTTACGCCACGGACTAAATACCGAGAGCAAGTGAACATCGTCACCGGAGTCTTTACGCCAAATGCGTACCGCCCCCTGATCGCCAACATAGCCGCTGGCCGTGAAAGGAGGAAGCTCAGAATGGCTACCGCAGGCAGACAGTAACAGAACACCTGAAAGCCAAAGCGTATGACGCCAGATGGACAAAAGGGGCGAAACCGCCCCTTCGTTAAAACTGTTCACTGCCACGCGAATTACTTAACCGCGTCTTTCAGTGCTTTACCAGAAACAAATGCCGGTACGTTAGCTGCGGCGATTTTGATTTCTTTACCGGTCTGCGGGTTGCGGCCAGTGCGCTCAGCACGGTGGTTCACTTTGAAGGTACCGAAACCAACCAGTTGTACAGCATCGCCTTCTTTCAGAGACTCAGTAATAGCAGCCAGAGTGGATTCCAGAGCAGCTTTAGCCTGTGTTTTAGACAGTTCTGCTTTGTCTGCAATTACATCAATCAGTTGAGTCTTGTTCATAAGTTATCCTTACAATGTGTTTATCGCTTGCTAAGCATCGAGTGCGACGGAAATGCCAGAAAAGCACTCTCCTGCATACACGCACCGATAGCCACTTTTTTTCGCCCCCCAAATGTAGACCAGACCGGGGGCGGATGGGAAGCCTTCAGGCACGACAAATCAGGCGTTAAATCACGTTTTGTGGTGTCATTGCTGAAAATTTATACCAATATTGCTCTCGCCAGCCTCGCGCAGGTCTGCACGCAGCCCTTTTATCAGCTCAATATCGCGTTCTTCACAGTCGGCTAAAAGTCGGAAAATTTCCCACTGAATATCCCATTCTTGCTCAACGGCAGGGTTTTCTTTGAGCTCTTCATCGGTCATTTCACGACCAGCCTGAGTCATTTCCAGCATCGCAACCGTCGTAATCGAAGCCTTACTAACTTCGATTGCATGCTCCAGCGTTTCACCGCTAAGACGCGAATGCATCAGTTCGCTTAATGCCACACAAGCATCAATCGCCGGATAAACACCGTACAGATCGTAATCGTCTGCAGAAGGAATGGCCTCTTCAAATTTTTCCAGCTGGCTGTCGAAATTGATTTTCGCGTCTTTAACCGTCAGCGCTTCCCAAATCAGATCCAGAATTCGGCGGTAAATCTGTCCATCGCCAAATTCAGTTTGCTTGCAGAACATGGCGTAGTTTGGGTACATGCGTTCGCACAGACAAGCCATAAACGTGACGTGCTGCCAGCTTTCCAGCTTCTCCAGACGCAGGTGAATCGGATTTTGTAACATGATGAGTTCTCAAATACGGAAATTAGCCGCAGTTTACCCGATATGGGGCGTTTTTGCTGCAAGCCGAGTAAAAGCCGGGCGTTCGGATGCCACCGCATCTGCCCAGCGTGTGGGTTCCGGCAAACGATAGCCGTTCATACAGCGTTGAACCCACGCCAGTGCGCTGTCCATACTCACGCGGTGGCCCGTGGAAATAAACAACGGGTTACAGCGCGCTTTGCTGCGCCAGACCCATGCCAGTTGTTCGCCTTTATCCAGCAACGGCGCTAGCGCACCAGGTTCAGCAGCGAGCGGTTCAAACTTGCCGCACAGCCGCTTTTTCGCCACGCCGATCGTCGGGACATCCACCAGCAGGCCAAAATGGCTGGCCACGCCCAGACGACGCGGGTGAGAAATGCCATGACCGTCAACGAACAGCAGATCTGGCTTGTGCGAGAGCAGTTGCCAGGCGGCCATCAGCGCGGGAGTTTCACGAAAGGAGAGAAAACCGGGAATGTAGGGCATGGTGGTGGCGATACGCGCCACCTTGTATTCGACCAGTTCAAGCGTGGGATACTTCAGTAAGACCATCGCGGCTCGCGTCACTTCGCCACCCTGCTCAAACCCAACGTCCGCCCCGCCGATCAGATCCGGCGGATCGTTCTTCAGACGATCTTCGCGGATCACTGAAGAGGCCAGTTCAAGCTGCTGCGCGCGTAATGACGCGAGATCCATGATGACTCCTTAGCGGTGGTACTGTTCGGACAACCGATGTACCGCCTCCACAAAGACACCCGCATGTTCTGGCGGGACGTCCTGATGAATGCCGTGGCCCAGGTTAAAGACATGCCCTTCACCCTGACCGAATCCGGCCAGAATTATCGCCACCTCTTCTTCGATGCGGGCTGGCGGCGCATACAGCATGGACGGATCCATATTGCCCTGGAGCGCCACTTTATGACCTACACGACGACGCGCATCGGCAATGTCAGTGGTCCAGTCGAGACCTAACGCATCACAGCCGGTCTCCGCCATCGCTTCCAGCCACTGACCACCGCCTTTGGTAAACAGGGTCACCGGTACGCGACGACCTTCGTTCTCGCGCAGCAGGCCATCAACGATTTTGTGCATGTAGTACAAAGAAAACTGCTGATAGTCGCGACCGGTCAGCACGCCACCCCAGGTGTCGAAAATCATCACCGACTGCGCACCCGCTTTGATCTGCGCGTTCAGGTACAACGTGACGCTCTTCGCCAGCTTATCAAGCAGCAGATGCAGCGCTTTAGGGTCGGCGTACATCATCTTTTTAATCACGGTGAAGGCTTTGCTGCTGCCGCCTTCAACCATGTAGGTCGCCAGCGTCCACGGACTACCGGAGAAGCCGATCAGCGGCACTTCGCCTTTCAGTTCACGGCGGATAGTACGCACCGCGTTCATCACGTACCCCAGCCCATCTTCCGGGTCCGGGATCGGCAGTTTGTCGACGTCAGCCTTGCTGGTAATCGGAGAGGTAAAGCGTGGACCTTCTCCTGCTTCAAAATACAGCCCGAGTCCCATCGCATCCGGGATCGTCAGGATATCCGAGAAGAGGATCGCGGCATCAAGTTTATAGCGACGCAGCGGCTGCAGCGTGACTTCGCAGGCCAGCTCGGCATTTTTGCACAGCGCCATAAAATCGCCCGCTTCGGCACGGGTAGCTTTGTATTCCGGTAAATAGCGGCCTGCCTGGCGCATCATCCATACCGGAGTGACATCAACGGGCTGGCGCAGCAGCGCACGCAGATAACGATCGTTCTTCAGTTCGGTCATTTTTGCAGTTCCTTATTGCGTCAGTCCATCAGTGTATCACCACTCGCTCTTTACTCGTACTCAGCCCGACACATTGCCACAGTGTCTTCAATCAATCGACGCGCGACAGTACCCGGCGGGGGTAAGAGCGGTAAGTCGTCATAGCGATACCAGTTCGCTTCCAGCAGCTCTTTCGGGTCGATGACGATTTCGCCGCTATCATACTCCGCCATAAATGCGGTCATCAAAGACTGCGGGAACGGCCATGGCTGAGAAGTGACATAGCGCAGGTTTTTCACCTTGATGCCGCTTTCTTCCATGACTTCACGCGCCACCGCCTGTTCTAAGGTCTCACCTACTTCGACAAAACCCGCCAGTACGGTATGCACGCCGTTACGATGGCGAACATGTTGGGCAAGCAGGATGGAATCATCTCGGCGAATAGCGACGATTATGCACGGGGCAATTTGCGGGTAATAACGTTCACGGCAGTGGCTACAGAGCATCGCCCACTCCGTTTTACTCGGGTGCATGGGATGGCCGCAGTAGCCGCAGAATTTATGCGAGCGATAGAACTCCGCCAGCTGTACGCCGCGTCCGGCCAGTTGAAACAGGCCAACGTCCTGGTCAATGACCTGGCGCACCGACCCCATATCGTGTCGACGCTGCTGCTGCACCAGCCAGACAGTCTCCCCTTCCCACTCGCCTATTGGCAGCGCGCGCTGACCAATCAGATCAAAACGGGCTGCGTCGCCATAAGGTAGCTCGCCATGAGGTAACCATAACTTTTGCTCATGACTGACGATCCACCAGCCGCTATCTAATTTTTCAATTATACGATCCATATCTCTTGCGCAACCTTTGCTTCACAGGCATGTTGTTTACATTATTTTTACATTTACGGGTGAGCAGTTCCTAAACACCATCTTGCGGAGTCAATCATGCTAAACCAGCTGGAAAGCCTGACGGAGCACGTCGGAGGAAGTAATAAACTGGTTGATCGCTGGCTACATGTACGTAAGCACCTGCTCGTGGCTTACTACAATCTGGTTGGCATTAAGCCTGGCAAAGAATCGTACATGCGACTCAATGAAAAGGCGCTGGATGATTTTTGTCAGAGCCTGGTCGATTACCTCTCCACCGGACACTTCAGTATTTATGAACGTATTCTCCATAAATTGGAAGGGAACGGGCAGCTTTTAAAAGCCACAAAAATTTGGCCGCTGCTGGAAGCCAATACGCAGCTGATCATGGACTACTATGACTCCAGCCTGGAAACTGCGATTGATCATGATAACTTCCTTGAATTTCAACAGGTTTTATCGGATCTCGGCGAGGCACTGGAAGCCCGATTCGTGCTGGAAGATAAGCTGATCATGCTGGTATTTGACGCAATGCACGAGAGTAGCACTCTCAAACGTCATGCTTGAGATTTACGGCATTAACGCGTAGTTTACATTCATTACCTCTTTACTGAGGTTACTTCTTGTCGGAGTGCTTATTTTCCACAGCAGCATGAGTGGAAAAGGCTGAGACCGTTAATTCGGGATCCGCGGAACCTGATCAGGTTAAAACCTGCGAAGGGAACAAGAGTCAATCTACAATAGCATCGCCCCCGGGCGAGCTTCTCTCTTGCTTCATCCGTCGTCTGACAAGCCATATCCTTACTTTTATTTGGAATGAGCTATGTCTGCCACTACTAAACCATCACGCCGCGAACAGCGCGCTCAAGCCCAACACTTTATCGATACCCTGGAAGGGACCGCCTTCCCTAACTCAAAACGCATTTATATTACCGGTTCGCAGCCGGATATTCGCATTCCGATGCGCGAAATTCAGCTCAGCCCAACGCTGACTGGCGGTAGCAAAGACAACCCGCAGTTCGAAGAGAACGAAGCCGTTCCGGTATACGACACCTCCGGACCGTATGGCGATCCTGACGTGGCGATTAACGTCCAGCAGGGTCTGGCAAAGCTGCGCCAGCCGTGGATTGCGGCGCGTAACGATAGCGAAGAATTAGACGACCGGAGTTCCGCTTATACCAAAGAACGTCTGGCCGACGATGGCCTGGACGAGCTGCGTTTCACCGGCCTGCTGACGCCAAAGCGCGCCAAAGCGGGTAAGCGAGTCACTCAACTGCACTACGCCCGCCAGGGAATAGTGACCCCGGAGATGGAGTTCATCGCCATCCGTGAAAACATGGGCCGCGAGCGCATTCGCAGTGAAGTGCTGCGTCACCAGCATCCGGGGATGAACTTTGGTGCACGCCTGCCGGAAAACATCACGCCGGAATTCGTGCGTGATGAAGTGGCCGCGGGCCGTGCGATTATTCCTGCCAACATCAACCACCCGGAATCCGAGCCGATGATTATCGGTCGCAACTTCCTGGTGAAGGTTAACGCCAACATCGGTAACTCTGCCGTCACCTCCTCCATTGAAGAGGAGGTAGAGAAGCTGGTGTGGTCGACGCGCTGGGGCGCGGACACGGTGATGGATCTCTCCACCGGTCGCTATATCCACGAAACCCGCGAGTGGATCCTGCGTAACAGTCCGGTACCGATCGGTACTGTGCCGATCTACCAGGCGCTGGAGAAGGTCAACGGGATCGCCGAAGATCTCACCTGGGAAGCCTTCCGCGACACGCTGCTGGAGCAGGCCGAACAGGGCGTCGACTACTTCACCATTCACGCGGGCGTGCTGCTGCGCTACGTGCCGATGACTGCCAAACGCCTGACCGGCATTGTCTCACGCGGCGGTTCAATTATGGCGAAATGGTGCCTTTCTCATCACAAAGAGAACTTCCTGTACGAACATTTCCGCGAGATTTGCGAAATCTGCGCCGCCTACGACGTCTCTTTGTCGCTGGGTGACGGCCTGCGCCCGGGTTCAATTCAGGATGCGAACGACGAAGCGCAGTTCTCCGAACTGCATACGCTGGGCGAGCTGACCAAAATCGCCTGGGAATACGACGTGCAGGTGATGATAGAAGGTCCAGGTCATGTACCCATGCATATGATCCAGCGCAACATGACCGAAGAGCTGGAGCACTGCCATGAAGCACCGTTCTACACTTTAGGACCGTTGACCACCGATATCGCGCCGGGCTACGACCACTTCACTTCCGGGATCGGTGCGGCGATGATCGGTTGGTTTGGCTGCGCGATGCTGTGCTACGTCACGCCAAAAGAGCACCTCGGCCTGCCGAACAAAGAAGATGTTAAACAAGGGTTGATTACCTACAAGATTGCCGCCCATGCAGCTGACTTAGCAAAAGGTCATCCGGGCGCGCAGATCCGCGATAACGCCATGTCGAAAGCGCGCTTCGAATTCCGCTGGGAAGACCAGTTTAACCTCGCGCTCGACCCGTTCACCGCCCGTGCCTACCACGATGAAACCCTGCCACAGGAATCCGGTAAGGTCGCCCACTTCTGCTCCATGTGCGGGCCGAAGTTCTGCTCGATGAAAATCAGCCAGGAGGTTCGCGACTACGCTGCTGCACAAACGATTGAAGTCGGCATGGCAGATATGTCGGAGAACTTCCGCGCCAAAGGCGGCGAAATCTACCTCAAAAAAGAGGAGGCGTAATGTACCAGCCTGATTTCCCGACCGTGCCGTTTCGCCTCGGGCTTTACCCGGTGGTGGACAGCGTGCAATGGATTGAACGCTTGCTGCAGGCGGGCGTATGCACGATCCAACTGCGCATTAAAGATAAGCGTGATGAAGAGGTCGAAGCCGACGTTATGGCCGCCATTGAACTGGGGCGTCGCTATGACGCCCGCCTGTTTATCAACGACTACTGGCGTCTGGCAATTAAGCACCGCGCTTACGGCGTACATCTGGGCCAGGAAGATCTTGAAACCACTGACCTGAAGGCGATTCAGGCGGCGGGGCTGCGCCTGGGGGTCTCCACTCACGATGATATGGAAATCGACATCGCGCTCGCCGCTAAGCCTTCTTATATCGCGCTGGGTCATGTTTTTCCCACGCAAACCAAACAGATGCCTTCCGCCCCGCAGGGACTCACGCAACTGGCAAACCATATTGAACGATTAGCGGATTACCCGACCGTCGCCATTGGCGGTATCAGCCTTGAGCGCGCCCCGGCAGTACTGGCGACCGGCGTCGGCAGCATTGCCGTGGTCAGCGCCATTACCCAGGCGGCTGACTGGCAGGTCGCCACGGCCCAACTACTGGATATCGCGGGAGTGGGCGATGAATGACCGCGACTTTATGCGTTACAGCCGACAGATCCTGCTCGGCGATATCGCCATTGAAGGCCAGCAAAAGCTACTCGATAGCCATGTGCTGATTGTCGGTTTAGGCGGGTTAGGTTCGCCTGCCGCGCTGTATCTGGCGGGAGCAGGCATCGGAAAACTGACGCTGGTAGACGATGACGACATTCATCTGAGCAACCTGCAGCGCCAGATCCTGTTTACCACTGATGATATCGCACGTTCAAAATCGCAGGTTGCCCAGCAGCGCCTGACGCGGCTCAACCCAGATATCGAGCTGGTGTCACTCCAGCAGCGACTGAAAGGCGATGCGCTTCGGCATGCGGTAGCGCGTGCCGATGTGGTGCTCGACTGTACCGATAACATGGCCACGCGCCAGGAAATTAACGCCGCCTGCGTAACGCTCAACACCCCGCTCGTCACCGCCAGCGCCGTCGGCTTTGGCGGCCAACTGATGGTGCTGACGCCCCCGTGGGAACAAGGATGTTACCGCTGCCTGTGGCCGGACGATGTAGAGCCCGAACGCAACTGCCGTACCGCCGGTATCGTCGGACCAGTTGTGGGCGTGATGGGCACCTTGCAGGCGTTGGAAGCGATTAAATTGCTCAGCGGTATTGAGACGCCCAGCGGAGAGCTACGCCTGTTTGACGGTAAAACCAGCCAGTGGCGCAGCTTCGCACTACGACGCGCCAGCGGCTGCCCGGTATGCGGAGGGCAACATGCAGATTCAGTTCAATGATGAGCCGATGCAGTGCGCCGAAGGGCAAACCGTCAGTGGGCTGCTCACTGCGCTTAATCAGCTTAAACCGGGCGCGGCGCTGGCGCTCAATCAGCAGATCCTCCCACGCGAGCACTGGGAGCAGCAAATCGTGCAGGAAGGCGACCAGATCCTGCTTTTTCAGGTTATTGCAGGGGGTTGATATGTTACGTATTGCCGACAAAACGTTTGATTCGCATCTGTTCACCGGCACCGGAAAATTTGCTTCATCGCAGCTGATGGTCGAGGCGATTCGCGCCTCCGGCAGCCAACTGGTAACGCTGGCCATGAAGCGCGTGGATTTGCGTCAGCACAACGATGCCATTCTGGCGCCGCTGGTAGAAGCTGGTGTGACGCTGTTGCCCAACACTTCGGGGGCAAAAACCGCTGAAGAGGCGATTTTTGCTGCCCAGTTAGCGCGTGAAGCGCTGGGCACAAACTGGCTGAAATTAGAAATCCATCCGGACGCCCGCTGGCTGTTACCCGATCCAATCGAAACATTGAAAGCCGCAGAAGTACTGGTGAAAAAGGGCTACGTGGTACTGCCTTACTGTGGCGCAGATCCGGTGCTGTGCAAACGGCTGGAAGAAGTAGGCTGTTCTGCAGTCATGCCGCTCGGCGCGCCCATCGGTTCTAATCAGGGGCTGGAAACCAAAGCGATGCTGGAGATTATTATCCAACAGGCGACCGTGCCGGTGGTGGTTGATGCAGGCATCGGCGTTCCCAGCCACGCCACGCAGGCGCTGGAAATGGGAGCCGACGCGGTGTTGGTCAATACGGCAATCGCGGTAGCCGACAGCCCGGTGATGATGGCAACCGCCTTCCGCCTGGCCGTTGAAGCTGGCTTGCTGGCACGCCAGGCGGTACCAGGAAGCAAAAGTTCGCAGGCAAGTCCCACCAGCCCGTTAACCGGATTCCTGGAGGCCTTCGCATGAAAACGTTCAGCGACCGCTGGCGGCAGCTGGACTGGGATGACATCCGCCTGCGCATCAACGGTAAAACCGCCGCTGACGTAGAGCGCGCCCTCAACGCTTCGCATCTTAGTCGCGACGATCTGATGGCATTGCTCTCTCCTGCCGCCGCCGATTATCTGGAGCCGCTGGCGCAGCGGGCGCAGAAGCTCACCCGTCAGCGTTTTGGTAACACGGTGAGCTTTTACGTGCCGTTGTATCTCTCCAACCTTTGCGCCAACGACTGCACCTACTGCGGTTTTTCGATGAGCAACCGTATCAAACGTAAAACGCTGGACGAAGATGAGATAATACGGGAGTGTGCGGCTATCCGTGAGCTGGGTTTTGAGCATCTGCTGCTGGTCACCGGTGAACATCAGGCAAAAGTGGGGATGGATTACTTTCGTCGCCATTTGCCCGCCATTCGCCGCCAGTTCGCCTCTTTACAGATGGAGGTACAGCCGTTGTCAGAGGCTGAATATGCAGAGCTGAAGACGCTGGGGCTGGATGGCGTGATGGTGTATCAGGAGAGTTATCATGAGGCAACTTACGCTCGTCACCATTTAAAAGGGAAAAAGCAGGATTTCTTCTGGCGCCTGGAAACGCCGGACAGGCTGGGCCGCGCAGGGATCGACAAAATCGGTCTTGGCGCGTTGATTGGTTTGTCCGACAGCTGGCGGGTTGATTGCTATATGGTGGCTGAACATCTGCTATGGATGCAGCAGCATTACTGGCAGAGCCGTTACTCTATCTCCTTCCCTCGCCTGCGCCCATGCACCGGAGGCGTTGAGCCTGCATCGATCATGGATGAGCGACAGTTGGTCCAGACCATTTGCGCGTTTCGTTTACTGGCGCCAGAAATTGAGCTGTCGCTCTCCACCCGCGAATCGCCATGGTTTCGTGACCATGTGATCCCGTTGGCGATCAACAACGTCAGCGCCTTCTCAAAAACCCAGCCCGGTGGTTATGCCGATAACCACCCCGAACTGGAACAGTTCTCCCCGCACGACGATCGTCGCCCAGAAGCCGTTGCTGAAGCACTCATGGCCCAGGGTTTACAGCCCGTGTGGAAAGACTGGGACAGCTATCTGGGGCGCGCTTCACAGGTACCGTAGGTCAGGAGCAATCGCATAAACAAAAAAACCCGCTTTCGCGGGTTTTTTCTTCACTGACACTTAACTGCTCGGGCTCTGGCCTTCATCGCTATCGTAAGCGCTCGTGAAATTATCGGCGATTACAGCGCGACAACGTTAACAGCAGACGGGCCTTTAGCGCCATTCTCCACGGAGAACTCCACCTTTTGACCTTCATCTAACGTTTTAAAATCGTTACTCTGGATAGCGGAGAAATGCACAAACACATCCTTGCTACCGTCCTGAGGAGTGATAAAGCCGAAGCCTTTATCAGAGTTAAACCATTTTACTAAACCAGTCATTTTGTTAGACATAGATACTTCCTTTCATGTTTTTGAGCCGCTTATGCAGCGAAGATGGCCTGTTTTGCAGAAATTAACTTATGGGGCACTTAGGGAGGAGGCTCATGAAGAAGAGTATCTGAGGATAACGCTTGAACTGAGAACTGCTTTACTAAAACTGCTTGCATAAGGTCTGTGTTCCAAACCGATGCCGCTATAGTAGACCTACTTCTAATCATTAAGCAAGCATTAATTTTTTTAATACCCACTGAGTGATGCAATGTTGAACCATCGCGGCTAAGCATCCTGGATAACAGCTTGATCTACAATGAACAAAAGCCCCGACTATTGCAGTCAGGGCTTTACGTTACTACACACTTCAAATTTAACATTAATAAACTTAACGATTTAATACTGCTGATGGTACTACTTTAAAATGTACACGTTTACTACAGATAATATTGGATATTGATACTAACTAAAGCTTTCCTCTATTTACCGTTAAACACATTCCACCCGCTTGATAATAGAACTCAAGACTGGTGACCTAAACAAGTACACTTCCCCTCGCGACATATACTCTTTGATGCGTTGCCTTATTTCCCTTGTGATAACCAGAAAAGCAGAAACCACAAACATTTACTATAAATCATGGCGTTACATCGTCGCGTTTTACTGACTTTTTGCGATTAGATATATCAACTACGTGGCCTGAAAGCATTGTCGAAGTGAAAAAATAGCGTTTTCAGCATCGACTATCCCATAAAAAAAATACTTCGTGGCCTTTATCGCAAACCCCAATCAAGCTCTACTAACACTTACTACGTTAACAGCAAACTACAATTTCTCCGCTGTTAAGTATTAACATACGGGTTTAAAAAACGCTGTCAATACTGTTTTTTATAACATGTATTTATTGACAGTAATTATATATTCCAGCATGTGATAAGCGAGTCAAAAAGCCGCTGGCCCTGGTCCAGATCGCAGGGTTCTGCCTCTTTTTGTAACCGGTTTCAGAAAAAGCGGCTTTCTTTGTGATGCCTTGCACACAATCGTTGCAAAGCAGTTGTTGCTATAGCTGGCTCGCGATAATTATCAACTCACACATGTTGATCGAGACTGCTTATGAAAAACATCGTTTTATGCTGTGCCGCCGGAATGTCCACCAGCATGCTGGTGCAAAGGATGAAAGATGCCGCCCAGAAAAAAGGCGTCGACGTCACTATCAAAGCCGTCCCGGTGGCCGAGTTTGAAGAGAATATCGCTACAGCGGATATCGTTTTGCTCGGTCCACAGGTTAAGTATGAACAGGCCAAGCTACAGGCGATCGCCGACCCACTAGGCAAAAAGGTCGCCGTTATCGACATGATGGATTACGGCATGATGAAAGGCGATGCGGTACTGGATAAGGCGCTGAAACTACTGGAGTGATGGTATGGAAGAGTTAGAAACGATCATCATGGAGTTATTGGTAAATGCTGGCGCTGCACGCAGCCAGGCCCTGACGGCATTGCAACTGGCGCGTAAAGGTGATTTCTCCGGTGCAGAACAAGCGATGACGGAATCACGCGAGTACGTCAAACAAGCGCATAAAATCCAGACCCAGCTGATCGGTATTGATGAAGGAACTGGCAAACTACCGGTTAATCTCATCACCGTCCATTCGCAGGACCACCTGATGAATGCCATGGTGATTCAGGATCTGGCCGGCGATATGATTGAGCTTTATCGGCGGTTACCGCCG
>NZ_SZWU01000069.1:0-18653 GCF_005280935.1 Citrobacter sp. wls757
GCTGGCTTTCCGTACTGGTGCTGTTATCACAGCCATTACAAAATGCTATTGTTACTAATAGCGCGGCGCAGTATTGCTTATTCATTATGATATCCTTAATTAAACCGTTCTGGTCTGTCCATCATCACTCATGGGGTCATATGTCTGTTGCTGGTCAATCAACGCTAAATACTGATCCATTAATTTATCGGGAATAGGCTTGAACGGTTCCTCTGGTGAAACCCTCTCCGGAAGATTGTTATATAACTCAGGTAGCTTCTTACCGTAATGGGTAAAAAATATAGAATCATTCTCACCATCAGAGAGGAATGTAATCACTGCTTGTTCATTTTTATTACGGTCACCTTTTCCATTTCCAGGACTTTCAGTAATATGCTGCATAACATTGTCGTAATCCGCTTTACTCTGCACCCATTTCAACGCCAGGAAGATGGCCTGCTTACGGCGTTTCATTGGCCCTAATTTCCAGGAGTTAAACGTGAGCGGGTTATTGTTTTGGTTTCGCGGGTCGAGAGGGTCCGCCCAATTGATATCCATTAACTGCGCAATCAGCGCGCCTTTGGTTTCCGGTGGCGAGTATTTAAACTGATCCGGGTTATTCAGCACACTCTCCATCAGCTTAACCCGGTTATTTTCCTCGGTTAGATCATCTCCTAATTGGGTAATGATATCCATTGCCTGATCCGCCATAGCGACCGCCGCCTGAACGCCGCGGGCCGCCATAATTAAGGGGATGGCGCACAATGCCTGAAAGGCATCTAATTCCATCATGTCGGCTAACTTTTGATAATCAACGTTGCGTAGCATATACATAAAACTTTTCATAAAGGCTAAATAGCAGCCGCCATCAACCTCAAACCCCAGACTCCCCTTTGCACCGGCTCCCCAGCAAAATGCCGCTTTACAAAAAATACGAAAACGCCCCTGGATGTAGGTGACGTAGAAAACCGCGCTTCCCCCGGCCCCCGCCTGTAGCGATACCCCCATTTCCAGCTTCGCAATTGCCGCAAATTTCCGTTCTTTACTGACGATGGTTTTATCGTCCGTCTTCCCGACGTTAGCGGGAGGCGTGTCGTCAGGATGCGGGTCGAACCATTCTATGGCGCCGCTGATATTGCCCCCGAACTGGGCACCCACAAAAGCGCCAATTTCTCCTCGGCCCTGTGCTTCAGGTGTTTCCGGAGTATGTAAATTAATTGTTCGTTTGCCCGGTAGCGGCGGGGGAGGAAGCTCCGCTGGACGGCCTTTAATACCGTAACCTTTGCCCATTTCACCGCTCCAGTCGAGCGTTGCGCCAACCTCAACTGCCACACTGGCTCCGACACTGCCGGACAACACCATTTTCAGGGCAAAACGCAGCGCCCCCATATTACAGATACCGCCTGGCGTTTGCGGGGTATCGGCTTTTGCCGGAAACAGCAGACTGATGCCTAGCCTGTCCGGAACATATAAAGTGCTTTCTGCTTTCGCTTCACCTAACGCAAAACTGGCGTGCCCCTCTAATTTCCCTTCAACCTTACCCTTTAGTGGATTAAATTCCGCGGATATCCCTGCGCCATGGCTAAATCGCATGAGCTGGGCCTGAGCGCTAATATCAACATACTGATGATAGACGGACTCATCAGCATTCCCCCCCTTCGGCCAGGACAGCGATTTATTCATCTCTTTTGCCCAATCGCTGACAATAATGTTGCTATCTTCACAAATATCAAACTTGAACTTAACAGAGGCTTCTTTCAGCTGTTTTTTTAGCTCCTGGGGGTCTATTTTCGCCTGACGTACAGTTTTATTAACAGTTTTACCATTTTCATCTTGCACGGAAATGTTTTTGTCATGGTACTTAATAAAGCTGGCTTCGCCTGTTTTTTTGTCAACATTGCTAAGCTTATATCTACGCCAATCTTCTTTGATCTTTTCAGAACGAATATAAGTTTTTTTGAATC
Organism: Citrobacter sp. wls757; assembly: GCF_005280935.1. Classification (NCBI taxonomy): domain Bacteria; kingdom Pseudomonadati; phylum Pseudomonadota; class Gammaproteobacteria; order Enterobacterales; family Enterobacteriaceae; genus Citrobacter; species Citrobacter sp. wls757. Next base: position 1,944 of record NZ_SZWU01000069.1, read on the forward strand.
CAGTGACAGAGTTTTTATTAAGGGGAATTAACTCCATAATGCCAATAGCACTCTCCTTCATTTTTTCATCCAAAAGTTCCCCTTCAGGGACATTGGCCGTGAGAGTCATTAATTCCTGGCGAAATGCTTTATTGGCTTTATTGAGTGCGGCGTATGCTTCTGTTACCTTACTCTGAAGCTGTCTTTCTGGTACAGTATCAGCCTGTAAAATTGCCGCATAATTGGCTTCATCAAGATCTTTCTGTGCCTTTAGCTGTTTTTCCAGTAACCCTGATAAAAAGTAATGCTCCTCCTTAATTGTTTTTTCAGCAGTTGCATCAACACAAAGTACTGTCGCGCTGCCAGGGTGGAGATAAATTTCTGGATCGTATTTACCTTTAACAACTTTTCCTGAGCCTTGCGCAGACGTTTTAGTTTTCTCTTCACCTGTTGCCATAAATACCTTCCTGTTTAAAATTAAAAAATCAAAGTAATTCGATATCTAAAGATTCAGGCTGTGCGGTATATACGGTAATGGTTTTGCCTTCAGCATCCGTTACCCCCTCATATACGTTTCCCTCTCCTGTTTTAATTCGATAAGGTACGAAAGGCATAATCTCCCCAGAATCCTCATCTTTGGCGATAAAGAAATCATTAAATCCTTTCGGTAGCTCTAGCTTTGGCAGATCATAATCAACAGCCATTAATTTCTGCACACTGATAGATTTGAGCAGAATATTTTGCGGACACCCTATCTCCACATTTCCGCCGCTGAGTTTGATATAGGCTCCTCCGCAGTTCAGCACCAGTTCGTCGGCTGCCGTCACTAACACTTTGCCCTCCACGCTTGTGATGGTGATGTCCTTTTTCGCCACGGTATCTATCCCGTCATCCTGGGCCTGGATTTCAACCTTCCCCTTTGCGGCAAATAAACGTATACCCAGCTTCAGGGCCAGCAGACTGATGGCTTCCCCGGCCACGGCAGTAAATTTCTTCATCACGCTGATATCTGTATTACCACCCGCGACCAGCCCCACGCTTTCACTGCCTGAGGACAGACGCACCGACTTCGGACTACTGATGCTTATGTGCTCCGGTGCATTGAGCACAATCCCTGGCTGAGTAAGATTGTTTAACGCTGTATTCAGTGCCTTTGCTGTATCTGAGTCTGCCGGCCACGCCTGTGCGATATCGGCAGCATTCGCCAGGGCATCACTCACAGACAGCGCCTGAACCATTTGCGCGGCAGCATTTTTCATCTCCAGCATCCTGTCCGAAGCTTCACTCTGCCTGTCCGAAGTGATAAAAACCCCTTTACCGCCGCGTACCGCCACCCAGTCGTCTGTGCGCAGCTCGGCCCCCTCTCCCCGCAGCGCACGCCCCGCATCCACGTTATGCCCCAGATTAAGCTGCGTCTTCCCGCCGTACTCGGTGCTGAGCTTGACGTGTTCCTCACCCCGTTTGTCTTCCATGCGCAACTTGTTGTTCGCGGGCGTGCGGATGACGTTGCGGGTATGGTTTGCCTGTGTCACGTGATCCGGATGCCGGGAGTCATGCAGCGCATGCGCGATATAGGGCCGGTCCGGGTCCCCTTCATGGAACGCCACCGCCACTTCTGTGCCCTGTATCAGCGGGAAGTGAATACCGTAAGTGTCGCCGCCGTAGGGTTTGGCAAGGCGCAGCAGCATGCTCTCGTAACCCTGCTGTTTGCTGTCCTGGTCTGCATCAAACTTCACCCGGTACAGCCCCTCCGCCGTCTGATGCGCGTAGATATCCCCGCTCTTCGGGCTGCTGACCCGTGCTGTCAGCGTGCCGCTGACCTTCGGCCTTGCCTTCAGTGCCGGACGCCAGCACTGCGTCTCACTGTACGGGACCGCCGCCAGCGACACTTTCAGCGCATCCTTCCTGCTGCCGCTGAACCCCGCCCGGACCACCACCACCGGCTGCTGCAGCACGTCCGGCAGCGTCGACGGCACACTGCTGTCCGTTATCGTCAGCACCTGTCCCGGACGCAACCCCACATCCGTGCTGAAACCCGTTATCAGCGTCTGCTCTGCAAGAAACCGCTCATGGTCCAGTCGCGCCCAGAAGTTCCCTGTTTCCGGCGCAGGAGAAAATGCCTCCCCGGTTTCAAGATGCCGCGGTTTGTAGTGATACACCTCGCCATAGCGTATTTCCTCACCTTCGCCGCCGGTGATATCCGCCCTCGCCGACTGCAGCACCTTCTGCGCTTCGCGGTGGTTATAGTCTTTTGTTGTCACTCCCGCCGGCGCCACCTGGTGCAGAATGTTCAGTCCCCAGACGGAGTCCGCCCCGCTGTCATTCATCCCTGACGGGCTGTCCAGCGCCAGCCGTTTATCAAACTCATAGGCGCTTTGCTGGTCTGCAAAATGCACCACTTCCGTCCGGGTATCCGGCTGCAGCGTGAAGAAGTAAAATATCCCCACTTCCGCCAGCAGACGTTCAATGAACGCCAGGTCGCTCTCCTGATACTGATTTATCTGTTCACGCTTCGGATAACTCTGCGTCAGCGTAAATTCATACTCCCAGCCGTGCAGGGCATGCTCCTGCAGGATTTCACCCACCACTTCCGGCACCGATTTGTTTATGAAGAAGCGGTGCGTACGGAACTGTTTATCCAGCAGAGAGAGATAAGGCGTTAACGTAATATGATATCTTGCTTCATCGGCAGAGCCAGATAACCGTTGAAAATCAGTTATCACACCATGGACTATTTTTTGCGTCGTCATGAATCCCAGCTTGCCTCCATTCATCGTCAATGTTGCCACCTGACGCAAAAATTGATTGGCTTGAATATCTTTATCCGCACTGGTAAACAAAATATCATAGTAATAATTTCGGCTCAGTCCTTCTGAACCATTGAAATCCTCAACATCCAACACAGAAGAACAAGAAGGAATAGATAGAAAATATCGATTAAGCGTAGTTGCCATTGTTTGCTGTGACTTATCCATAAGATTGACTCCGTTTAACACACTTTATTTTCCATTAAAAAATAATTTATCCATCGCAGAATAAGGCCTCGCTATTTCCAGATCGGTAAGATGGATGTTATAAATACAATCGTTAGAGACATCCACTCCACTAACAACACTTCGTGGCCTATCATTTGAATAACCCCTCCCTAACGTATACGTAACTATAAACTGGCCACCATCTGGAAAAGTATAAAAATCGGGTGTTATGCACCATTTATTATCAAGAAGAATGAGCGGTGGGTTTGGCATGAATTTTTCATTACCAAAACCAGCACCTCTACGAGTAATCGTAATGATATCTGGTTTGTATTCTTCCGAGTCCTTCACCCAGAAGCAGATATTTTTCCAATCATGCTAACCACTGTTTCTTCATCAGTAAACGATCTGTCACCATATCCTGTACACCCGGTGAGAAATACCAGACTGTAACTCAGAAAAGTTGCATTAATTAACCTCTTAGCTCTTTTTACCAAAGAAGTCCTCACTGTGCTAATCTAATGACATCTTTATAGCAAGCTCCATATAAGACCATATGGACTCATTCTCTTTAATAACCCATAGTGAAGTCATTATGATTTATACATACTTGATGTGTTTTACCTATCCATCTCAGAATATGGTCGTATGATCTCCATATCGGTAAGATGAAAATTGTGGACATTCCCATTAGAGACTTCCACACCACTAACAACGCGCTGCGGTCGGCCATCTAAACTATCATTTGGTAGGCTATAGGAAACGATAAACTGCCCCTTATCTGGGAAAATATAAAAATTTGGAGTAATACACCATTTATCGTCAATCAATATCAATGGTGGATCTATAGTGAATTTTTCCCTTCCGAATTCAGATCCTCGTTGTGTGATAGTAATGATACTGGGTTTATGTTTCGCAGAATCATAAACCCAGAAACAGACATTTTCCCCAACCATGCTAACCACAGCTTCCTTATCCAGAAGTAACACATCCCCATATCCTGGACATCCGGTGAGAAATACCAGACTGTAACTCAACAGACTGAAACAAAAAAACAATCTACTTTTCATCACCAGGGGAATCCTCGAAGAGTATTCCTATAAGATTCTCGGATTACACTTTCATGAATATCCCCATCTAAAGTTATATTATGATTGAAGCGCATATCCAGCCACGTTCTATATCCACTCTTTTGTAGAATAAAACTATCCGCAATAATTTGAGCCTGCTGCTCCATAGGGTACTCACTTAGAAGTCGCCCATCCAGTTTATATCGATAACTGACTAGCCAACTCACCAGGCCTCTACAGATAACATTCATGCCTTTTTCTCGTTGCCAGACATGACTCATTTCATGGATAAATAAGTGTTGATAATGGGATAATGTCTGAGAAAAATCATCCCGGTACTGATTGCGAAAGTAAATCTCACCGTCAGGCGTCATCGCCGTATTCGAATCCTGTAAATTAAAAGGCAAATAACTGTCCCTGTGGATCCACACTTTATGATACTGGAGAGTGGAACCAAATACAGACTTTGCCAGTTCAACCTCTCCAGAGGTAAGTCTTCTGAGACCACCTTCCTTAATATTATTTGGCACTCTCAAACTCCATTATGATGCCCTTGAACTCATCCCAGCTAAGGATCAGAGAGTGTGGTTTTTGCTGCCGGGAAAGATACGTTAACAACTGCTGGCTAAGCACAGGCAAGATTTGTTGGTTGAGCAGACTATCAATATTCCTTGCCCCCGTATCCGGTAGCAGGCAAGCGGCGGTCAGGGCATCAAAAAGGCTCTCGGATATCGTCGTGGTGATGCCGTAGTGACGCAGTAATCGCTGGCTAACCTGATCCAGTTTCATTTGTACAATCGTACGTAGCGCAGATTCACTGAGCGGATGGTAGATAATCGTCTGGAAGCGGGCCAGTAGCGCTGGCTGGAAGTGTTCGCGCAAAAGTGGGCGCAGCAGTTCGTGCAACTCAGACTCTGCGGTTTCCGGTTGTTCTTCCAGCATCTGCATTACAGCGTCGCCGCCAAGATTGGAGGTCATCAAAATAACGGTATTGCGAAAATCAATTTCACGGCCTTCGCCGTCACGCATGAAACCACGGTCAAATACCTGGTAAAACAGATTCATGACGTCGCGATGCGCTTTTTCTACTTCGTCCAACAGTACCACGCTATAGGGGCGTTTTCGCACCGCCTCGGTCAGGATCCCTCCCTGGCCATAACCAACGTATCCCGGAGGTGAGCCCTTTAGCTGGCTCACAGTGTGCGGTTCCTGATATTCAGACAAATTAATCGTGATCAGCGATTTTTCACCGCCAAACAGAATGTCAGCCAGGGCCAACGCCGTCTCCGTTTTTCCGGTTCCACTTGGCCCGGTAAGCAGGAACACACCCTGTGGGCCGTTTTCCGGCGTAAGTCCTGTTTTTGATGCCCGCAACCGCTGTGCGATCGCATTCAGCGCGTAATCCTGGCCGACAACCCGGTTTCCCATCTGGGTTTCAAGCGTCAGTAAGTCTGCCTGGGAGTCCTTCATTAATGATGACAATGGTACACCGGTCCAGTCGGCAATCACCGTAGCCACGGTGCGCGCGTCTACATCCGGAAACAGCAAAGGATGGCCCTGCTGAAGCATACTTAGCTGCTGCTGCAATTCAACCGTTTCCGCCTGACGAGAAATATCACGGCGACTGGCCAGCAGTTGCTCTATGAGCGCTAATTCCTGACCATACTGAGTTTCTCGTTCATCCAGTTCGACAAGCAGAAGATTTTCACGCTGTTCAATGGTGGCCAGCCTTTCACCATGCTGACCATTTCCTACCGTGAGGTCTGCAAGCAATGCCTGCTTTTCCATTTCAAGCGCGGTGATCTCCGACTTCAAACGCGTCAGTGGTTCCGGAACGGTATCAAGGCTCATCCGCACTCTTGCACCTGCGGTGTCCAGCAGATCGACGGCTTTGTCGGGTAATTGTCGCCCGGTAAGATAGCGGCGAGAGAGCGTAACAGCAGTTTTAACCGCTTCGTCGGTGATGTGAACGCCATGGTGTTCTGCATAGCGTGATTTCAGACCACGCAGCATTAAACAGGCAGTGTCATCATCCGGCTCATCCACTTTAACCATCTGAAAACGCCGCTCCAGCGCAGCATCACGCTCAAAATACTGTTTATATTCACTCCATGTGGTCGCCGCGATAGTTCGTAATTCACCTCTGGCCAGAGCGGGTTTTAGCAGATTGGCTGCATCAGCGCCTCCCGCCTGATTACCGGCCCCAATGATGGTGTGTGCTTCATCGATAAAGAGCAGAACAGGCGTTGGCGATTGTTGAACGGCATCAATGATATTTTTCAACCGCTGCTCAAACTCACCTTTCACCCCTGCGCCTGCCTGTAACAGCCCAAGATCCAGCGTGCGTAATGTTACTGATTTCAGGCTATCCGGCACGTTACCTTCAGCAATACGCAATGCCAGTCCTTCCACTAGAGCGGTTTTGCCGACACCGGGTTCCCCGACCAGAATGGGATTATTTTTTCGCCGACGGGACAACACATCCACCATTTGCCGGATTTCATTATCGCGACCAAATACCGGGTCGATATCGCCGACACGCGCTTTCGCGGTTACATCCAGCGTAAATTTATCGAGCACGCCTTGTAATGCTGGCGACAACGTCGACTCAACCTGACCCGGACGCGGTTCATCATCAGGAGAAACCTGTGCCAGAGAGGCTTCCTGCTGCCTTTCCGGACGTTCATCCGACTGGGAATTTAATAGCGGCAGGAGTCGTTCCAGTTGAGTATGTCCGGTACTCAGAAGCGGCCACAGGCCATCACACTTCAGTAGCGAAGGCTTTCCCACCAGCGCCATCAGTAGATGCACACCACGTATCTGCGAATTTTCATCCGTTGCGGCACACAACCACGCTTGTTGCATTAAAGAAAGGAGCGCATCAGACAACTGGGGGCGGCTTTTCACGGAACGCGGCTGAACATCCAGATGCTTCAGCAGCGATTGCCAGAGATTATCGATATCCCATTCATAACGACGAGCAATGACAGTAATATCGCCCTCCCCCTGCTCCAACAGCTTCAGCAACCAGTGTTCTGGAGTGATTTCTGCATGCGCGCGCGTCTGACATAACGATGCCGCTGCTTCAAGCGCCTGAGCACAATAGGGGTTGAGACGTCGTAATAGCACTGCTGAATGGTGTTCCATTTGCTTCCTGACTCCCTGTATTCAGGCACGCTACCGCCCGTAGCCGTAATCCAATGCCCATAAGGTAATAGTGATGTTGATACTCTCTGCTTAACCCCCGCCCCGGAAGCTCAGCAGAGGGCATAAAAAAACGGATGAGGAAATCCTCATCCGTTAGCGCATTACGCGGTGGTACGCTCGTTCCAGGCGTCAGAATGGATAATGTTGCCATCCTTATACGTCCAGACGATCTTCTCGTAGCGCAGTTCAATTTGTTCCAGGTGGTTATGCTTCTCTTTTGCGGGATCTTTGATGTCGTACATCACAGGGTTTACTTTCACCACTTTCACGTTGTGTAACGTGGTGTTGAAGTATTCCACTTCCTGACCCGCGTCATTGATGCGATACCATTTGAACTCTGCCTGGCGCAGGGTCTGACCGGTGGTTACAGCCTTGTACAGATATGGACTGGAGGCATCGATTTCCTTAGTGAAAAGGAACGGGGTATGGATGCGCGTACCGGTCAACTTACCTGTATTGTTATCGGTAGGGATGTACAGGTTATGTTCCTGTGCCACCACTTCGATACTGCCTACACGGTCTTTTACGTCAACAGAACCTTTAATATCCGCGCCGCCATCATCTTTCAGCCAAAGGTAGACTGGAATTGCCATAACTCTTTCTCCATTTTTACTTCGCTAATGCGTCACCACCTTGCGGTGACGGTTCCTTCATGCCCGGCAGCCGACAGGCATCAGCCTGCGGTACCAGACTGATCTCTACACGGCGGTTGGCAGCCCGACCCTCCGGCGTATCGTTGTTTTTGTAGGGGCGTAATTCGCCGTAGCCCTGAACGGCAAAACAGCTCTCCGCGACATCACCGGTATATCGCATCCAGTCACGAACAGATTCCGCGCGTTTGAGAGAGAGCAGCTGATTAGATTTATCGTCACCCACATCATCGGTATGTCCGGCGATGACTATCAGCCACCCGGGTTTGGCTTTGATATTGACCAAAGCCCCAATGAGTACTTTTGTTGAACCCGCTTTTAGCGCCCACTTACCCGTATCAAACAGCGACATACTGTCGAGACGTACAGTTTGCGGGGCAGTCACTTTCGGTTTTTCGGGTGACCCCCAGTCACTTATGGCAACCTGCAAAGGGGGGATCAATCTCATTCCTTGATACAATCCCATTGAAAGAGAAAGTGGTTCGCCACGCTGATACCAGCGCTCAAGGAGTTGTGCATCACGACGAAGTTGATCCTGGGCCAGGATCTTTGGCTCGGCAGGATTACCGCTAAGTTGGCGGTATAGCATCAGGTGATCGTTTGTGATCCTGATGAGATGTTGGTTATTGATAAAGCTGCATGCCATCGCCATTCCGATGAAAATGCCGCATAACAGACCACTTACGCCCACCGTCCGTTGAAATGCTGTCAACGCCCGACGGCGGGATAAAAATGGCAATGCTAAATCTGGAAAAGGCAGCAGTGCGGGCGCTACTGACGCCGCAGGGGAAAGCGTTGTTTGAGCAATGATATGACGTTGCCAGAGGTTATTTTCGCAGACCGCTGATGAGGTGAAACACACAACCCGTAATGCAAAGAAAACAGGCAGAGCATGGTGTTCAGTATCGCCTTGTACCTTCTTCAGCCAGCCCAGTAAATTATCTAACCACACTGCATGTGTAAGATGAAAATGGCGGGCTGGGCTCTCTTGCGAAGAGAAAGGAGCAAAGTCGTCTAATCCCGTAGCCGACTGCACTTCTGCATCCTGAGGGGTTCGAATAAACCAGCGTACAGCCTCATTACATTGAGGAGAATTCAGCCAACAACACAACCAAAACGGCGGTACACCTGATAACCAACGCCGACTCTGGGTCACCACTCGCCGCCAACTGAGCAGTATGTGCTTAAGCGCATCTTCATCAGTATGCCGTTCCGGAGTTAATGCCAGCATTACGGAGACGCGCATAAGAAGCCCAGGACGCTGAGCAGCTATCTGACGAACCAGAGCAATGTAATGCTCAGGGGACTGGACAGATAAATACCAGCCCTGCGAGCTCTCGCAAGAACCGCTGCGTCCGGCAAACAAGGGGGCATTATCGCCACACACGAGCACAACTGGCCCACTGAAACTCTCCGGAGGGAGCGGAACTTCATGCTCGGAATGCGCTGATCTCAACTGGCCATATTGACGCCAGCCGTAAACGATCCCTGGAATGGAAAACAATAAAATAAAGACGGTCAGGCCGCCCCGGACACCCGTACTTAACGGACTGAATCCCCAAACCAGCAACAAAGCCAGCACAGCTGTCAGCACATAGTTAACGATCCCTCGCAACTGAGCCATGTTTTAGCCCTGCCCAATAAGCTGAGCAACCAGCCCTTGTAAGACATGAGAAAATGTTAACCATAAAGCCCCCAACGCCACCGCGCCGACAATCCATGCCTGCCACCAGCGACGCTTACTGCCAGAGAAACCGGACGCCTGCATGATTACGGGCGCATCGTGCGTTAACTTAAAAGGCTTCGCCTGAGCCGCCAGCGCCTCAAGAACATCTTCACGACGTTCGTCACCTTGCTCACGATAGCGCCCAACAAAACCGAGCGTGATTGCGCGATAAAAGCAGGTTATTACGGCGGTATCAGGAACGGGCTCACGCAGCACAGACCGGATGCGTTCCCAGAACTCTTCCCCTGCGTTGGTGGTATTGAAATAACGGGCCTGTAAGGGTGTCGCAAGCCAGGTGATATAACCGCTATCCTGCCGGTTGCGGTTCAACACGCTTTCATCCAGTAACGCACATTGCGTGTAGAGCATATGTTCAACGCTGTGTTCGCTGTACCCCATATCACGCAATGCCTCACGTGCAGATTCAACCCATTGGCTGGCCCGACGATAAAGAACAGCTCCGTCGTCGACTTCTGCCCCGTCACGTAGCTGGCTTACAGCAAGCCATGTTGGCCAGAAAACCTGATCAATTTCCTTATTCATTTATTTCAATCCCTTAATACTGCAAACAGCTCAAGTTGAATCTCTCCCAGCGTTCCCGGCACATAGAAAGCACAATTACCGGCGTCCAACATGGCCTGGGCTGCTGGATGATTAATTTCAAGAGCAAAGTATTGATTTTCCAGTCGTAACGGGATGGCTGCGGGTACATGTGTCAGCGGTTTTAATGGAATACCGCTGAGTGCCACATTGACGACATCTGACACATCCGCCCGGCTCCCCGCTTTACAGAGCTGTGGAAATTGCGCCAGGAGGACATGTGCGGGGAGACCCGAGCGAACGGACAGGTAAAAATCAGCACCTTCACGCAGTCGGGCATCCGACAGAACCCCATACCAGAACTGTCGCTCCTGCGTCAGTTCAATAGCGACAACACGAGACGGCAGGCTGGCTTCCAGCAGTTCCACCAGCAGAGCAAACAGCGGCGGGAATACCTGCTGCGGATTTGCATGCTGATATGGAGGTACAACGCTGACATCATTTTCTAACGAGAAAGTCAGCAGGCTGCCCGCTAACCGCGCCAGCTCACGCCACAAAAGTTCGGGATGACGGCCTGGGTTTTGCAGCATTTCTTTCAGAACAGGTTCCGAACTATTAAGCGCATTCAGCAGCCAAAACAACGAAACATCTGCTACTGCAAAATCCGCCATTCGTTCGTTACTTTCTCGGCGCAAGGACATCAGGCGGCGACAACGAGCCTGGATACGATGCACCAAATCACTGAGCGAGTTGATTAATAAGGGGCTGGCTGAGAGTGAAAGCGAGGGGGGTAAAAAATCACGTCCCAGCTCCCATTGCCCCTGAGCATTACGAATAAGGCAAGCTACCGGACAAGTCAGGTAAGCGCTGTTATCGTCATGGGCATACCGGAGGGTGATAGCATGCCGCAGCACTGCCATATCAGTCCGTTCCTGACCGGAGAGATCCTGAACTGGCAGCCATTCCTGCTGCCAGCGACACGGACGGCTGACACCGTTGCCTGATGAAAGATTGCCGCCATTAGCTGAAAGCAGCGGCAATGCCAGCACGATATCAACGCTGTTGTAGCCAGTAAGATGCGATAAATCACACGCTGGAGGCAGGTTATCTGAAATACCTGTATCCACTAACGTACCGTCAGGAAAGCGCACAACCAGATTAACGGGATTCAAACGGGAAACCGTTAGCGCACTTTCATCAAACTCCGCGCTGATGACGCCCCACGGTGATGAAAGTGACATGTGAGCAACAACGTCAGCAACGTAAGCATCCCAACGTGTCTGTTGCTGAAACTGTTGGGGAGCCAGAAAAGCCCCCTCGCTCCATAACGGACGATAGATCTTCATCGCACCTCCTGTGCATTACGCCGTTAAGATTTCGACTTAGGCATCTGTGAAACTAACGACAAGCTGACATCCATACCTTCAACCTGGAAATGCGGGATGGCGTACAGGCGCACGCGGAAGAAACCCGGGTTATCCTCAATGTCCTCCACCACGACACGCCCATCACGAAGCGGATGTGAAGCCTGCAAATCATCGCCAGGATCGGTCATTTCGGTTACCAGACTGCGTAACCAGTTGTTTAGTTCAAGCTCAAGCAGGCGGCGATCTTTGGTCGTACCAATGTTTTCTCGCTGCAAGATTTTCAGGTAATGAGCAATACGAGAAAGCAGGAAGATATACGGCAAACGTGAGTTAATTCGACTATTAGCTGTTGCTTCCGGGGTATCAAACTGCGCAGGTTTTTGAGCCGAGTTAGCAGAGAAGAAGCAGGCGTAATCACGATTCTTATAATAAGAAAGCGGAATAAAACCGAGGTTGGCGAATTCAAATTCACGAGTTTCCGGGATCATCACTTCAGACGGGATTTTCACCTGATTACCCGTCCCCAGATCGTACAAATGGATAGGTAAATCTTTAACCGCGCCACCCGCCTGTGGTCCACGGATCTGGACGCACCAACCATTCTTGATAAAACTTTTCACCATATTCACAGCGAAAGAGAAAGATGCGCTGGTCCACAGATATTTTTCGTGATCCGGGCCCTTAACTTCCTCGACATAGTTAAAACTGCGCACAGGAATGGTATCAGGGCCGTACGGCAAACGCCCGAGTACACGCGGCATAGTTAATCCGATATAGCGTGAATCATCACTATCACGAAATGCTTTCCATTTGATGTATTCAGCACGTTCGAAATAATCATTGATATCTTTTATGGCCGCGACCTCTTCCATATTTTCTTTCAGGAAGAATTTCGGCCCAACTGAACCAATAAATGGCATATGGCAGGCTGCCGATACGCCAGAAATATTGCGCAGTAGCGCGATATCCTGCGGGCTGTTATCAAATTCGTACGCTGAAATCATTGCCGCAATAGGTTCGCCACCTGGCTGGTCATATTCTTCAATATAAACATGACGATATAACCCACTCTGGATAAGTTCCGGCGCGTCATCAAAATCATCACGCAGCGCATCCTTACTGACATCCATCATTTCGACACGGACATTTCGGCGAAAATCAATACCAGAGATCATTGAATGCAAACCACGCCAGAGCGATTCTTGTTTTTGAAATTCAGCATGATGCATAACTTCATTAACCTGATCGCTAATCTGCTTATCCAGACGAGCAATCTGCTCATCGAGTAGCGTTTTATCCAGGCGTTCTAAGGGTTGTGCGGCATCCGCCAGACATGAGACCAGAACCTGAATAGCAGCGGTCACACGCTCCGCCGGAGCGGCATCAGAAAGCGCTTCATCACTCTGCCACGCATCTACATTTTTTAATGACGCGACGGGGGAAAGATTAATTTTGTCAAAGAGGGACTGATAAACACTGCGTTCACTGGTCGTGGTGGTCGCGGCTGAAGAGGTATGTTCCTGAACAGACATCAACATATTCCTTTTATGTTCCTTTACTATTCCTGCCGATTTAGCGGAGGAAACCCTGTAGAGCGTTAAATCTCTTCTGGCATCATAGTTGCCAGCTCATTACGCAATTCCTGACTCAGGGCTGGATCCTTAAGGATTGTTTCCAGCTCGCGACGAAAAGCAGCGTTATCGAGTAAGTTAGATTTCAGGTCACGTAGTAAGTTACGCATAGCCAACAGAACACGTAATTGTGGGATATTTCGTGCGACCTGCTCAGGTTCAAAATCGCGGATATTCTTAAAGGTAAGGTTAATATCGTCCTTTCTGTCATCATCAGCTAACGTATTTTTAACACTTAAATTAACCACTGGTGAAAACTTGGCCAGCACATCGTTAAAATTATTTTTATTAATATCTATCTTTTCACGCTCAGATAATGGTCGCTGCTCTCTGCCATTACTGAAATCACCGACAGTCAGTAGTTTTAAAGGCAATTCAACTTTCTTTTGAACGCCTCCGGTGTGTAAATCTAACTTAATATTAACGCGTGCCGTCGGCACTTCATTCTGAAAACTGTCACCCATACGTCCCTCTCAGACCGGCTACTCCTGCCGGTATTTTGCGTTTCCTAATGGAGCACGTTCCAATCGCTCAACATGTTTCTTACAACGTCATTTCTGCAGGCAGTTAACAATGGCTGTTGATGACAATTAACTATTATAATTATCACGCTAATGCAATCCGATATATTCCATAGGTAAAAACATGATCAATGTCATTAATTAATCGAATAACACATTATGTTTTTATATTTAAAATGACAATCAAGAAAATATTTATCTAATATAAACAAAAATATTTATTTAATGATTGATGCATTCATTTAACGAATGCATCAATCATTAAATAAATATTTACCATGAGAATACTTGCTGTCATTTATATAAATATAGACACTCATTTAAATATAAGCACTATCAATCTAATCATAAATAAAAAAAACCGGAGAGATACTCCGGCTTTTCATATCTCACTCGTGAGCGAGCAGAAAGATTAGTCTTCCTTCACCACAATCAGCGGTTCAATATCGCTCTCTTTTTTAATCACCAGCGACTCGTCACCACGCAGGCAGGTACCGCCATAGTTACCACCTACGGTAAAGGTACAAACCTGGATATATTTACCGGCAACTTTTGGCAGACACCAAAGCTGCTGATAAATGTTCTTCTGCTCGGCAAACTTACCGCTGGTTTTATCCAGTAGCTCTTCCTGATGACTCACAAGATCGATGTTGCTGCCACAACGTCCTGCAATAGGTTTCACCGCATAACCGGTTTGCGCCAGCTCTTCATTAACAGTGAAATCCGTATCAAGCAGATAACGGTGGTGCGGGAACAGTTGCCAGAGGATCGGCAGAATCGCTTTGTTGCCAGGGATAACCGTCCACAGAGGTTCGAAGACCAACACTTCCGGGCGCAGCAGCACGTCGATTAAACGCACTTCCTGATTCGTATGCCCGGTACGAATTGGCACCGCGGCGTACTCCGTTTCGCTGACCTCGCGCACCTGCTCAATTGCGGTTTCCCACGCCCAGGTCTTCCAGACGCAGTTCACCAGACGGCCATCACCGTCAATCAGCTGACCGGCATCATCCCAGCACAGTTCATCCAGACCTCGCAGAATTTTGCTGTCAAACCCGGCCTGACGTAGCGCCTGCTGCATAAACTGCGCGTGATAGTTCTCCTCGATATCCTTATCCTGCATGATGTGGACAAACGGACGTGCGCGGCTGTGCTTCCAGGCCCCCGCCAGTTCGTTGATCAACCCTTCAGCCGGGTTGTGTCCCTGCCCTGTGTAGCCCCGTTCGGCCCATCTTTCGAGGATCAAACCGGCTTCGGTATGGCACGATGCGGAATCGGCGTTGTACTCATACACTTTCAGTCCACGTTCATCCATACAGAAATCCATACGACCCGTAATCATATGATGCCGACGACGCTGCCAGGAAAGGCGTAGGCGCGGCCAGAGGATTTTCGGGATATCAAACAACGCCAGCAGGTTGTCGTCTTTCAGCACCTTGTCAGTCGCGTGCAGATACATCAGGTGCAGCTCGTTGGTGGCTTTAATCAGCTCCTGCTCGGCGCTCTCGGTAATGGTGAAGTACTGATGCGGGTCCTGATTAATCACATGGCCGTTCGCCAGCACGTAGGCTTTTTGCAGCGGATCCTGCTCATTCAGCCATTTACCGTCAAATTGCCCGTTATCTTCCAGTCGCGCGCCGCCAATTTTCAGCGAGTCATTGGCGATCTCCGGCTGCGGTAGGCTGAATCGGGTATCATCGGTCTGGATCATCCAACCAAGAATGGTCGTGTCGTCAAAGGTATCACGCAGGGTGTAACAACCGTTCTCAACCACCATCTCCAGTTCGCGGGTCCACTGCTGTCCGGGAGGCAGCGGCGTATGGAGCACGTTCTGTTCGGCAATACGGATTTTGTTTTCCAGCAACTGGGTGACGACCGCCACATGCCCGGTATCTTTAAATTCGCCGCCTTTTTGCCAGATAAGCAGTGCGCCTGCTACCGGCGCGCGGGGCGAACCATTCGGAAATGCCTGTAACGGTAGGATGTTGTCATTCACTACTTCGCGCAGGAAGCGTAAGGAGAAGATCTCCCAGGCCATGCCCACATCGGTGAAGACCATGCCATAGTTAAGGAAGAGAAAGCGGCGTGCGAACTCTACACACTGCCATTTGTGGCCCATGTATTCATCGTCGATATAGCTGCGAAATGCTGCATCATCGTCGTAGTCCCGTGGGTCGAGGGAGCTGTAATCTGAAGAGTAGATTGCTACGCCACCTGGGGCATAGCCCAATAATGTCCCGAATGGGGCATCCTGACTGGTCGTTCCTTTGCTCATGAACCTTACCTCAAAACAATACAGCCTGAGCAGGTTGGCGTGAATTTTTCGCTCTGATTGCCTGCTCTGCGACACTAACCGGACAGAGGTCGACATCATCATACACCTCAACGCAGCGGCTGGCGCTCAGAGGCGAAAAATTCACAGCAGGAATTACGCTTTGGTCAGGGTGACCGGTACGCTTTTATACGCTGGAGTCAAACTTTGTGTATCTACTGCATCCAGCGAAAGCAGGACATTCGCTTCAGGCAGATAAGCGCCAATTGAGCCAGCCGCCATGTTGTAAATCACCACCGTTAAGCCGTACATGATGCGATCCGCGCAGGGCTGACCGTTGTCGTCCAGCGCCTGAACGTTGACCACATCACCCTGGCTCAGACCGCGGCTCGTCACTTCTTCGGCGCTTAAAAACACCACATCCCGACGGCCAGTAATGCCACGATAGCGATCGTTCATACCATATATCGTGGTGTTGTACTGATCGTGGCTACGCAGCGTTGCCAGAACCAGTGCATCAGCAGGCTGATGTTCCCGCTCTACCGCCCGCTGATGGCTGACGATAAAGTTGGCTTTGCCATTCTCCGTTCGCCATTCACGGCGCGAAGCAGGTGTATACATACGAAATCCACCCGGCTCGGCAATACGTGCGTTGTAATCGTGGAACGCCGGGATCACGGCTTCAATGGCGTCACGGATCAACGCGTAGTCCCCGGTAAATGCTTCCCAGTTGATCGGAGAATGCGGCAGCGTGGCACGCGCCATGCCCGCC
>NZ_SZWU01000069.1:18708-43076 GCF_005280935.1 Citrobacter sp. wls757
AGCCAGCGGGAAGCCGGCTTCAGCGCGCCACAGGAAGCGTGAACCATCGACATAGAATCTTCAACGGTCACTGACTGGATCCCCGTCGCCTGCATGTCGCGCTCCGTTCGGCCTAATGCAGGTAGCAGGTAGTTATGCTTTGCCATCAGCAGATGCGATCTGTTCAGTTTGGTCGCCACATGGACCTGCAGATCCAGATTTTTCATCGCCGCAAATGTACGCTGCGGCTGGGGCATCGCTACCGCCAGATTGCCGCCCATGCAGATGAGCGCTTTTGCGTCTCCCCGCTCGATGGCCCGAATGCTTTCCACGCTGGAGCGTCCATGTTTGCGCGGAACACGGATAGAAAAATGCTTCTCAAGGCGTTGCAGGAAGTCTTCGGACGCCGCTTCGTTGATCCCTACAGAACGATCGCCCTGCACATTAGAATGGCCGCGTAACGGGCAGATCCCCGCCCCCGGCTTACCCATATTGCCTTTCAGCAGCAACAGATTTACCAGTTGCTGAACGTTCTCGGTGCCGTTTTTATGCTGGGTGATACCCAGACCATAACAAACAATCGTGGCGCTGGATTTACTGTAGCTGTGCGCCAGATCTTCCATCTGACTACGCGTCAGACCCGAGTCCTGTTCCAGCTCAGCCCAGTTATGCTGACGTAAGTCGTCATACAGCGCTGCATATCCCGCGGTATGTTGGTCGATAAACGCATGATCGAGCGTCGGCTGCTGATCCAGTAGGATCCGCGCTTCGTCCATTTCGATCAGCGCCTTCATTATGCCTTTGAGCAACGAGGCGTCTCCGCCCATTTTTACCTGGTAGTAGTCGTTGCTCAGCTCCGTCGCCTGACCGGTGAACATCTCTTTCGCGCTTTGCGGGAAGCTAAAGCGCTCAAGCCCCCTTTCGTTCAGCGGGTTGATGGAGATAATTTTGGCTCCACGTTTGGCAACGTCGCGTAAGGTGGTCAGCATGCGTGGATGGTTAGTACCAGGGTTATGCCCGATACAAATTACCAGATCGCAGTGGTCAAAATCATCAAGTTCAACAGTCCCTTTCCCAAGGCCAATGGCCGGCGTTAGCCCTGCGCTGGTCGGTCCGTGGCACATGTTTGAGCAATCAGGAAAGTTGCTGCTACCATATTCGCGGGCAAACAGCTGATACAGGAACGCCGCCTCATTTGACGTTCTGCCGGAGGTATAAAACTCAACCTGTTGTGCTGAGTCATAGCTGCGCAGACGCTCGCCGATCTCCCGAAAGGCGATATCCCAATCCACCGCCTGCCAGGTGTCTGACACTGCATCGTATTTCATTGGATGCGTCAAACGACCAATGTTTTCCAGTTCATAATCGCTGTAGTGCCAGAGTGTGGAAACCGGGTGACGACTGAAAAATTCCGGTGACGCTTTCTTACTGGTTGTCTCCCAGGAAACCGCCTTAACGCCATTTTCGCACAGCTCCATTGGCGCACGATGCCCGGGGTCCGGCCACGCACAGCCCGGACAATCGAACCCTTTCACCTGGTTCATTTTGAACATCGCGATAATGTCGCGCGCGACAGCCTTTTGCGAAAACACCGAAGCAGTGACGGCTTTTACCGCACCCCACCCACCCGCAGGGCCCTGATAACCGCTTACTCCTGGAACACCATTTTTCATTATTACTGCTTATTCACCGCCAATTTTTGATGGTGAATACGGTAGCAATTTCCGTCCAACATTGATTTCCTCTTCATGGAGTACGGGCCAGGTACAATGAACGGGTTAGATTTATCTTCCCCTTTCAGCACAAAGCGACATAAAGTCCCAATCTGTTAAATTGAGTTCTACCTAACTGCTACACTGCATCAACACAACCACTCAGAAGGCAGGTCAATATGTCAGACAATACCTATCAGCCCGCGAAAGTCTGGACGTGGGAAAAATCGAACGGCGGCGCTTTCGCCAATATCAACCGTCCTGTTTCCGGTGCCACCCACGAAAAAACGCTGCCGGTTGGCAAGCATCCGCTGCAGCTCTATTCGCTGGGTACGCCAAACGGGCAGAAAGTGACGATTATGCTGGAGGAGCTGCTGGCGCAGGGCGTGAAAGGCGCAGAATACGATGCCTGGATTATTCGCATTGGCGATGGAGATCAGTTTTCCAGCGGCTTTGTTGAGGTGAATCCGAACTCGAAGATCCCGGCACTGCGTGACCACTCGCAAAACCCACCGGTTCGCGTATTCGAATCTGGCGCAATCCTGCTCTATCTGGCGGAAAAATACGGTTATTTCCTGCCGCAGGATTTGGCAAAACGTACTGAAACGCTGAACTGGTTGTTCTGGTTACAGGGTGCGGCGCCGTTCCTCGGCGGTGGTTTTGGTCACTTTTATAACTATGCGCCGGTTAAAATTGAGTACGCTATTAACCGCTTCACCATGGAAGCCAAACGCTTACTCGACGTACTAGATAAGCAGTTAGCACAGAATCAGTTTGTGGCAGGAGATGAATACACCATTGCCGATATGGCGGTCTGGCCATGGTTTGGCAATGTGGTGCTGGGTAACGTGTACGACGCGGCAGAGTTCCTCGATGCAGGAAGTTACAAGCACGTACAGCGCTGGGCAAAAGAGGTTGCCGCGCGTCCGGCAGTTAAGCGAGGTCGTATTGTAAACCGCACTAACGGGCCGCTGAACGAGCAGCTTCATGAACGTCATGACGCCAGCGACTTCGACACCAATACCGAAGATAAGCGCCAGGGTTAACGCAAGATGCCGGATGGCGGCATAAATGCCTTATCCGGCCTACATAGAAGGCGTAGGCCTGATAAGCGTAACGCCATCAGGCACTAACCGATTGTCACGCGCTGGTGACGTCGTACTCCATGCGGCGAAGTGCGTCTAACGTGGCTTTAGCTTCATCTTCATCAATGATGCTCATGGCGAACCCTACGTGCACCAGCACCCATTGCCCGACCAGCTCAGCGGTATCACCTTCACAAATCAGGGCAATATTGACATCACGTTTGATGCCGCACACTTCAACCTGCGCAAGCTGGTGAATATCTTCACCAACGGCCAGAACCTGACCAGGGACTCCAATACACATATCTGACTCCGCCCCATAGCAACCTATGGGTTATTCGACTTCAATACTTTTCACTTTCAGTGAATCGCCTGCATCAACCCGCAGACGATCGCCCTGACATAGTGGACACTGCGCATCATGCTGGGTGATTTCCACAACCTGACTGCAATCCCAGCACCATGCCTGGGCTGGTTTGTAATCAATATGCAGCTCACACCCTTGCGCCAGCGTACCCTGACAGACGATGTCGAAACTGAAACGGACGGCGCTCTCTTCAACGCACGAGAGCGCTCCGATTTCCAGCCAAACGCCGGTTACACGTTTGACACCGTGCTGCTCTGCCTGCTGTTGAACAATCTCAACCGCGCTCTGACAAAGGGACAGCTCATGCATTTTCGCAGTTCCGACGACCCAGCAGCAGCGCGCGGCGATTTAGCTGCGGCGCATTCGGATCGCTCACCGGCAGCGATAACAGCATGCGCGCGCAATCGTCAGTCAGACGCACACCTTCTTGCGCCGACATACTGTGCGAAAGCGGCGACATCAGTGAACAGGAAAGGTATTGCGATACGCCCTCCAGTTCACCAACGGTAAAGGTCATCTCGCCATACGGCAGACGCAGCCCGATTTTTTCGCTGACTTTACGCACCGGCCAGATCTGGTCCGGTCCGGGGAAAATCAGTGCGCTGAGCATCCAGGGTGTGATAACACACCCCGTCCACTGTCCTTCAAACAGCGTAAAATCAGAGACATATACCGGCATGTTCGGATGCAAGAAAGAGAGATCGTGCATCGAACGCCGGGCAACCTCTTCAAACGCTGCCTGAATCTGCGTCTTCGGGGCCGTCTGAAAACCGACAAACTCCTCAGACATGAGCCGCCTCCCGAGGGATCGCTTCAACGCCTGATTCGCGAAGCGCGGCAAGAACCTGCTCCAGCGCAGGTTCAATCATCGCTTCAACCGTTGGCGTTAGCCCGATATGCGGTTCCAACGATTCCGGAATAACGCCGACTAAGGTCAGCTTTTTCGGAAACTCGCCGGTAAAACGCAGGGCCGACAATACGTCGGCCAGGCCAAGCTGGTGCGGTGAGATTTTGTTGGTAAACAGCGCTGGGATCTCTTCATCCCGCAGGACCATCATCGTTCCTGGCGTGTTTTTCTTCGACACAATGGCGTCAGCAATGATCAGATGATCTCTGTTCGCCATATCGCCGAGAAGCTCCATCCCAGCCGTACCACCGTCCAGAACATCAACAAAGTCTGGCAGGATGTACCGTTGCTCTAATGCCTCAACGATACGTACCCCGATGGCTTCGTCGGTCAGCAAAATATTGCCGACCCCTAAGACTAATATCCGCATTACAGAACCTTAACTGAGACCACTTCGTTCCCGTCAACGTCCACCACATGCACCGCACATGACATACAAGGGTCGAAGGAGTGAATGGTACGAACCACTTCCAGCGGTTTGTTTGGATCGGCAATCGGCGTACCTACCAGCGAGCGCTCATACGGTCCCACTTCATCATTAAAGTTACGTGGGCCAGAGTTCCAGGTTGACGGTACAACCGCCTGGTAGTTGCTGATAATGCCGTCTTTAATCACCATCCAGTGAGACAGCATACCGCGTGGCGCTTCGAGGAAACCAACACCTTTGAATTCGCCTGTTGCCGGAATATCTGGTTTCACGAAGGTGGTGTGGTCGCCTTTACCGATGTTCACAATCAGCGCATTGTACTGATCCTGCAGAACGTTCTGCAGTTCACAGCAGTGAACGGTACGGCCAATAATACGGCCCAGCGTAGAGTGCAACTGCGACACTTCGATAGTTTTACCGGTCAGCTTGGTGTAAATCGCGATGATTTCATTCAGCTTGGCATGGGTAGACTCGCGTTTGGCCGCCAGTTTACACAGCATGTTGGCCAGCGGACCCACTTCAACCGTTTTACCGTAGAAAGTAGGCGCTTTAACCCAAGAGTATTTGCCGTCATCTGACCAACCGGTGTAATCAGGAACTGTTGTGCCTTCCCACGGAGCCTGCGGCGCTTCATCTTTGTACCACGCGTGTTTCGCACTCTCCTGAATCCCTTTGATCAGGTACTCATCGGAGTGAGAGGTGATCGGGCGATAGGTCGACAGATCAGCATCGGTGATATAACCGCCCGGGAACAGGAAGCTGCCGTTTTTACCGTCTGTCGGGAATTCCGGCGCACTCAGATAGTTAACCGCACCCTGACCACGTTCCAGCCACTCAGGATAGAACGCAGCAATAACCGCGGTATCAACCTTGTACACCTGCTCAACGAAGTCGCTCAGCTTATCGATGAAGGACTTGATGTACATCAGGCGTTCAAGGTTCAGCACACCGAGGCCGTCAAGGTTAATTGGGTTAGCAACCCCACCTACCGCCAGGTTCTGGATGTGCGGCGTTTTACCGCCCAACAGTGCCACAACGCGGTTGGCATCACGCTGGCATTCCAGCGCTTGCAGGTAGTGTGCGACCGCAATCAGGTTCACTTCCGGCGGCAGTTGCATTGCCGGGTGACCCCAGCAACCGTTAGCAAAAATGCCTAACTGACCGCTGGCAACAAGATCTTTGATCTTGTTCTGAACCTTGGTGAACTCTTCTGCGCTGTTCAGGTGCCAGGAGGACACGCCGTTCAGCATGGCAGACGCTTTCGCTGGGTCGGCTTTCAGTGCAGAAGTGATATCCACCCAGTCCAGCGCAGACAGCTGATAGAAGTGAACAATGTGGTCATGCGTGGTGTGCGCGGCCAGAATGATGTTACGGATATACTGTGCGTTCACCGGAACATCAATATTCAGCGCACTTTCTGCTGCACGAACGGAAGAGATAGCGTGAGTGGTCGTACAAACGCCACAGATACGCTGCACAATCATCCAGGCATCGCGCGGATCGCGGTTTTTTACGATCTCTTCCATGCCGCGCCACATGGTACCGGAAGCCCATGCTTTAGATACCACGCCATTTTCGATTTCGCAGTCGATGCGTAAATGACCCTCAATACGGGTTACCGGATCAATAGTAATTCTCTGGCTCATGCTTTGCTCGCCTCATGACGATTTTGATCGTTTTGTTTTAAAGGAGGAAGTATCGGCAGTAGACGAATGAGTACGATGTATGCACAAATCTCAATAGCCACAAAACCAATAGAAATCAACAGCTCTTCCCAGGTCGGGAAGTAGTGGTAGCCACCACCAGGATTGAACGCCACCAGCGAATAGGACAGACGCCATGTTGCACAACCCAGCAATGCGCTCAGCGCAGACAGATACAGCATGCGCGAGTCATTACGCAGCTTAGTGACGCGCAGCACCACCAGCGGGAAGACCATCAGCACGACTTCAAGCCAGAACATCAGGGAGTAAAGATCGCCCGAGAACGCATAGGACAGCTTGTCGCGATAGATCAGTTCGCCAAAGCGCAGGACGACGAAAATCGCCAGCAGCACGCTGATGGTATTCGTCAGCTTGATGAACAAACTTTTCTCGTCCGGACCGTTACCTTTCAGACCGGCTTGTACCAACGAGCCTTCAAAGATGACGATCGAGAAGCCCATAATAAAGGCGGTTAATACCGAGAAAAGCGGCAGCATTTCATAAGCTTGCCATAGCGGATGCACCTTATAACCCGCAGAAATCATCAATGAACCCATTGAAGACTGGTGCATGGTTGGCAGCAGCGCGCCGAGGGCAATAATAAAGAACATCACTTTATTCAAACGTTTGAGGGAAACTTTCCACCCCAGACGTTCAAACAGAGCCGGAGCAAATTCCAGCGCCATGATGCCGATATAGATGGTCATACAGACCGCCGTTTCGAACAGTACCGAGTTCACGTTGAAGTGGCCCGGAATGTAGAAATACGGCAGGTTCCAGTAACGACCGACGTCAATGGTGATCGACAGACCACCCAACGAGTAGCCAAACAGGCTCGCCAGCAGCGCCGGACGAACCAACGGATGGTATTGTCCTCTGTTGAAAACGTACACCGCCCACGCCAGCGCCCAACCGCCGCACGCGAAGCCAGTACCAATCAACAGGTCAAACGCGATCCATACACCCCATGGGAAACCGCCGTTCAGATCGGAGACTGAGCCCAGTCCGAAGACCAGACGTTTCACGATCAGGAGCATACACAGGACGATAAGCGGCCCAAAAATAATGACCGGTTTGCTGATTATTTTTCCGCCCAGCGGTTTAGGATCATGACTCATGATCGTCTCCTCCATCGTGATGGTCGTTTTTCGTGTTACGACGAACCAGCACGGTTAAGCCCGCCAGCGCAGCCAGGGGTAATATCATGCCCTTGTACAGGGAATGTTGAACATGTTCGGAACGCGCACCAGTTGAAAGATCATCCAGCTTCGGCAGATCCAAATCCTCGTAAGGAACACCCGTCAGTACCATAACCTGCGTACCACCACCTTCTTTCTCACCGTACAGGTGTGGGTAGTACTTCGGTACCGTATGCAGATAGGTATCGCCTGCTTTCACCGTCTGACGCGGATAGTGGTATTCGCTACCAGGCTTCAGCGCGAGACGTTTTTTCGCCTCAGCCATCAGCTCTTCACGCGTACCAAAAATCACCGCACCAGCTGGGCACACTTCAACACAACCCGGTAAACCACCTTTGTCCAGACGCTCAACGCCTTTCTGGTTACACAGTTCACATTTGTGAAGCGCACCAAACGGGTTGTTGTAGTCGTACTTAGGCACGTTGTACGGGCAGGCGACCATGCAGTAACGACAGCCCGTGCAGACATCTTTGTCATAATGGACGATGCCGGTTTTCGGATCTTTCTTCAGCGCGGAGACCGGGCAAACGGAAACGCAGTTCGGATCAACACAGTGCATGCACTGTTTCTTGATATATGCGTAACCATTTTCTTCCTGGTCTTTGTTAACGCCTGTTCCGCTACGCCACACCTGAATGATGTTATTGGTATACGGCGACAGTTTGTCGTTGTTCGACCAGGTTTGCTCGCCTTCCGGGTTACGCGCCGGGAAGTTGATATCCTGACACTTGGTTACACAGGCCTGGCAGCCTACGCACAGCGTCGAGTCATAGAGCATCCCAAGAGAACCTGGGATCGGCGGACGGTTTTCTGCAGCCGCATGGCTGATGGACGGCGCTGCGCCCAACAGCAATGCCCCGCTGGAGGCTGCTTTAATAAAGTTACGTCTGTTCACGGTTATTCTCCCCGTGAGTCAGCGTTATCTTTCTTCTGCTGACGCCCCAGTTCACGAACCGCCATCACGCTGACACCGGCAACCAGTCCTACTACGCCACCCAGCAGTCCAATCGCTCCGGCAGAAACATTGCCGCCTTCTTTCATGTTGACGTCAGGTTTCTCGGAACGCGGCGTTTGGTTTTCCACGTGAGCAAGCTGGTGAATACCTTTATGGAAGCCGACGCCTTCTTCGTTACAGCCGTAGCAAGGGTGACCGATAGCCACCGGCCACACGCCGCCCACATCGCAGAATTGCAGCGTTGAGCAGTTGCCGTAGGTTTCTGGTCCTTTACAGCCCAGATGGTAGAGGCACCAACCTTCGCGGTGGCCTTCATCACCAAACTCTTTAGCAAAACGACCAGCATCGAAGTGCGGGCGACGTTCGCAGTGTTCGTGAATCAAACGGCCATAGGCGAATGTCGGACGGTTTTTGGTATCCAGCTTCGGCGGCTTACCATAAGTGATGATATGCGCGACCGTTGCGAGGAAGTTATGCGGGTTCGGCGGACAGCCGGGGATGTTGATGATGGTTTTGCCTGGCAGAACTTCTTGCAGGCCGACGGCACCCGTTGGGTTAACGCCAGCGGCAGCAACACCACCCCACGCGGCGCAAGAGCCGATGGCAATGATAGCGGCTGCGCCTTCTGCGGCCCGGCGGATGTGATCCACGATCGGCTCGCCGGCAACCATACAGTAAATACCATTATCTTTCAGTGGGATAGAACCATCTACTACCAGAACATATTGCCCTTTGTACTTCTCCAGAGCGTTATGTTTGTTCTCTTCGACCTGATGGCCGAAGGCGGCAGAGAGCACCTCATGGTATTCCAGAGAGATTGTCTCCAGAACGAGGTTTTCCACTGTAGGGTGTGTCGCGCGAAGCAGCGATTCAGTACAACCCGTACACTCCTGAGCACCAATCCAGATAACCGGTGGGCGCTGAGGACGAGAAACTGATTCGGCCATTTCTGCGGCGGCTTTGCTACTGAGCCCCATGGTAGCGGCCAGTGCTGCACAAAGCTTCATGAAATCACGGCGATTAATGCCGCTCGAATTGATGAGAGAGTTATCTCCAGTCATTTTATAGTTATTCCGTTGCGAAGACCTGGCTTTTATTTTGCACCATTCGCATGTTGCATATTGCGATCGGCGCGCCATTACCACACTTTTTATATGGTTATGTGCATTATAATACTTCGGCGGAGCAACAAAACGAAGGCGTAGGTCAATAGTGTAATTAATTAAAGCAAGATAATACCCCTTTCGGATCAAGCTTCGAGTCGATAGCCAGCCATGAAAAACCGAATTGTTGTACTGGACTGGTTCTCTTTAAAGAAATCCATCACCATCTCTTTATCCAGCCCATAACGGCGCGTCAGGATCCCCGCTTCCCACGCGCTGAGCTGTCGATCACCCGTTTTTTCAAACATTCGATGTGAAAATCCCAGCACAAAACCACGCTTATAATCCGCACAAAAATTCGCCACTGAGCGTGCACTGTCCGCACTTGAGGCGTTTAATCCGGCCATCAGACCTTTACCAAAATGGTTGTCCATGCATAACCTCCAATCGCTATATAATAAATTATATAGCGATTTTTTAAGCAAAGACCAGAGGTATCACGAACTTTTTATAACGGCTTAAAAGGACACCCACTCATCCGTTTTAGCGGCCGCAGACGTTTTGCTGTCTGCTGAAGAGGAAGTGGTTTGGTTGGCTGCGTATTGCACATCATTAGCGGAAAGGCGGAACTGTTGCACCGAGCGTTGCAGCTCCTCTGTTTGTCGTTCCAGCGCCACTGCCGCGGCGGAAACTTGTTCTACCAGCGCAGCATTCTGTTGCGTTACGCTGTCCATCTGCGTGATCGCCACGCTCACCTGCGAGATACCCTTATTCTGTTCTTCCGAGGCAGAGGCAATTTGCTTCATGATGACAGTCACTTCGGTGGCGCCGCGCAGAATCGCCTCCATGGTTAATCCTGTTTCTTTAACCAGACGAGCACCCTGATCAACACGACGCGATGACTCGCCAATCAGCGTCTCAATCTCTTTCGCCGCCCCGGCGCTGCGACTGGCAAGGTTACGTACTTCACCGGCGACGACGGCAAAACCGCGCCCCTGCTCGCCTGCCCTGGCTGCTTCAACCGCCGCGTTCAGCGCCAGAATGTTGGTCTGGAAAGCAATGCTATTAATAACTGACGTGATTTCCGCGATCTGTTTAGAGCTGGCGGCAATGCCGTCCATCGTCTCTACCACTTCTGAAACCAGCGTGCTCCCTTTGCCTGCCGTTTCTGTGGCCGTATCGGCAAGCAGGCTGGCTTCACGCGCATTTTCTGCGTTCAGTTTTACCGTTGCGGTCAGTTGCTCCATGCTGGCAGCGGTCTCTTCCAGAGCCGCAGCCTGCTCTTCAGTACGTGAGGAGAGATCGTTATTCCCGGTGGAAATTTCCGTCGCCCCTCGCCAGATGTTGTCACTACCTGAACGGATGGTACTGACGGCTTCACGCAGGCTATCCTGCATCGCGCACAATAACGGCACCAGTTGACCCACACAGTTACGACCAAAATCTTCGATGGGATGGCTGAGATCGCCCTGCGCAATCTGCTGGAACTGTTGGCGAATACGTCCCAGCGGTTTCACCATCATGGAAACAAGGTAGCGGTCGGTAAAGAAAAGGAGGGCAATCCCAAGGATCACGGCGGTGATAATTAGCGTCCGGATGATAGAGGTTTTGCCATCGACCATCACGCGGGTGGTATCGAGTCGCTCGCCTGCCGTGGCGTTAAAACGCTCGGCACTGGCGCCAAATTCACGGCTCAACGCGGGTGTAATAGTGCTGGCATGCTCAGCAAAGGCCGTAAGCGTTCCCTGCTGCGCCAGCTGCATTTGCGGGATCACGCCGTTGTCCAGCAGCGCCTGCCACTTCGTCAGTACTGCGTTAGCGACGTCAGGGTCCATAGGGCCCGGAGATAATGTTTTCATCTCCTGGAGTTTTTTGCTCATATTCTCCAGGGACTGTTGCGCTGGCGCAAAATCAGGCGTTCCGCCACTCATTTTGACATCCATGGCGCGACTTAAGCGCGTTACGAAGCGAAAGTACTGATCGTTGCCCTGACTGAGAACCGTCATCTGATGGACAAGATGACGGTCAATATCATTGCCTTCAGATATTTTTGATAACGAATGAAGACTGAATAAACCCACGCCCGACCAGAGCAGGCAAAAAAGTCCCAGTATTGCCAACATGACAATACGAATAGTGAAGTTTTTCAGCAAACGCATAATAATTTCCTTGCCGTTGATGAGGAATTCGCCATCAGGCGATACTTATCCTTGTTATCGGCAGGCAGTAGAGAAGATATAATGCGTTCTTTATTTTTTTACTTTCTTAAGTACATCCACTCTCTCTCCACACTATATCAATATGAATGCTAATGAAATTAGGTAGCATTATTATTCAGGTAATTAGTTATAAGCATTAAATAATCTATTGTTTTCTATCGCAAATATTTGTTAAACCATGCAAGAGTACGTTCCCAGGCTAAATCAGCGGCAGCTTTATCATAACGGGGGGTCGAATCGTTGTGAAAGCCATGATTAACGCCGGGATAGATATAGGCTTCATAGACTTTCTTATTGGCCTTAAGCGCCGCTTCATAAGCAGGCCATCCCTCATTAATACGTGTGTCTAATTGCGCATAGTGCAGTAATAAAGGCGCGTTTATTTTAGGGACATCTGATGCAGGAACCTGCCGCCCATAAAAAGGCACCGCGCAGGCCAGTTCAGGGAAAGCCACAGCAGCGGCATTCGACACACCACCACCGTAGCAAAATCCGGTGATACCTACCTTTCCCGTCGTCCCTGAATAATGTTGCATAAATTCAATGGCGGCAAAAAAGTCGTTCATCAACTTTACGGGGTCAACCTGCTGCTGCAATTCCCGACCTTTATCATCATTGCCAGGATATCCCCCTACCGAACTTAATCCATCCGGCGCAAGTGCCATAAAGCCCGCCTTCGCCACCCGTCTCGCCACATCTTCAATATACGGATTCAGCCCACGATTCTCATGCACTACCACCACCGCCGGAACTTTCCCTGTCACCTTCGCAGGTTTAACTAAATACCCCCGCACATCACCATGCCCTTCAGGCGAAGGATAGGTAATATATTCCGCCAGAATATCGGGATCGGTAAATTCTACCTGCGTTGCGTGGGCATAATTGGGTTTCAATAAATTGAATAAAGCCAACGCCGTCATGCCACCCACTGCATATTTCGCTGCCAGATTGAGAAACTCGCGTTTCGTTATTTTGCCATGCGCGTAATAGTCATAGTAGTCGAGCAGTTCTTGCGGAAAATCTTTGGCAGTCAAACGCGGCATCGTCGCACTCCTGATTGATGTTTTTTTAAGCAAAGCACAGTGACCTGTTTTTGCCCAGTTTTTCATCTCAGTGTGACCTGGTGAACGGGATATTCACCGTGAACCCGCTAGAATAGAAACGTTGTTTCGAAATTCACCTGCACTAAGGAGATCTCATGGCCTGGTTTGCCAATCCTGAACGTTACGAGCAGATGCTCTATCGCTACTGTGGGCGCAGCGGTTTGCGTTTACCCGCGCTATCGCTGGGTTTATGGCACAGTTTTGGGCACGTTCAGGCGCTGGATTCACAGCGCGCCCTGTTGCGTAAAGCATTTGATTTAGGCATCACGCATTTTGATTTAGCCAATAACTATGGGCCGCCACCAGGCAGCGCAGAAGAGAATTTTGGCCGATTACTGCGCGAGGATTTTGCACACTATCGCGATGAACTGATTATCTCCACCAAGGCAGGCTATGACATGTGGCCTGGGCCATACGGTTCTGGCGGTTCGCGCAAATACCTGCTCGCCAGCCTCGACCAGAGTCTGAAACGCATGGGTCTCGACTATGTCGATATCTTCTACTCTCACCGCGTTGACGAAAATACGCCAATGGAAGAGACCGCCTCGGCGCTGGCCCACGCCGTGCAAAGCGGTAAAGCGCTGTATGTCGGCATCTCATCCTATTCTCCGGAACGTACGCAGAAAATGGCCGAGCTGATGCGGGAATGGAAAATTCCATTGCTGATCCATCAGCCGTCTTACAACCTGCTTAACCGCTGGGTAGACAGCAGCGGCCTGCTGGATACGCTGGAATCCAACGGTATGGGCTGCATCGCATTTACGCCGCTGGCTCAGGGACTGCTGACGGGGAAATACCTTAACGGTATTCCGGAAGGTTCACGCATGCAGCGTGAAGGGAAAAAAGTTCGTGGGTTAACGGAAAACATGCTGACGGAAGAAAACCTTACCAGCCTGCGCTTGCTTAATGAGATGGCGCAACAGCGTGGACAGTCGATGGCACAAATGGCCTTAAGCTGGCTGCTAAAAGACAACAGGGTAACGTCGGTATTGATTGGCGCCAGTCGACCGGAGCAACTGGAAGAAAACGTTCAGGCGCTGGCGAATCTGACGTTCAGCGCCGAAGAACTGGCGCAGATCGATAAGCACGTCGCGGACGGTAAGCTGAACCTGTGGCAGGCCTCATCTGACAAATAGCCGTAGGTAATCCAGTGCCGGGTAGCAACGTTGTTCTTCCCGGCACGTAATACGGGCCAGCCAGCTCCTCACACCTCTTCTGCTTTGATTTCTGGGCGCTGATATTCCGGCCACACCAGCGCGACAAGTGCAGGATATGCTTCCAGGCTGAACTCCCTGAAGCACTGACGTAAGTTAAGCACGTCCAGATCGGCATGCGGGACTTTCTCGCCACTCAGACAGCGTTTTTTAATATTGTCGTAATATTTATACACCGCAGAGTTGAGATCGCTGCAACGCCGCTGTGCATCAAATAGCCCTGGCGTCTCATTCAGCTCCACCATTGTCATCCGTTTGATCGTCGAGTGGATAAAATCGATATATTCGTGATTGACACGCCAATACCAAACCGGAGTAATCGAATTCATCAGTACCGAGAAATGATCTTCACCCTCTTCTTTACTCAGTATTTCCGGCTGGTTTTCAGCGTATCCATTTTCTGCATTACGGTTTTTATTTGCACTGCGCATCAACAAAAGTACCCCGCAGGTCAGCAATAGCAGGGTAATAACAGAATAAAATATACTGTTCATATACTGGCTCCATTTTTTTTGATTTTAAAATTACGCCATGCTATTGTCAACGCGGCATGGTTTATTTAAAACAACATATCATTGGCATCAAAGGATATTTCAACATGCTTCCCGAGCATCTTGTTCCCTCGCGTTTTCACTTATCCAGCTCACCTGACAATACCACCTCCACAGATAATAGTGAAAATTTGACTCAGGGGCAGATAACATTAAGCGATTACGAATCCGATATTTTTATTAGCTCTGCGGCTACCGGCCAGTCACGAAATATGCTATTTGAAGAGTGCGACCGTCATTTAAAAGAGCGTCTATTTCGTGCAGCAAAAATTGAGTCATTCTCTCGCCTGCTCAATTCACTACAGGCAGAAGGCGACATTAATGCACAAGAATTAAGTAAAATTTTGACTCAAAAAACAGCCATCATAAATGAACAGGGCAACAAAATTTGGCTTAATTTAATTACCCGTGAAACCAGCGACCCTATTTTTTATTCTCTGGAAGAGAAATAAAATGAAAGATGTTGAGGATAATAATGTTTATTTGGCTTTAGATAACCATAAAAGCGATGAGTTTGTCTTAAAGCAAAATTTAGCCGTGTTGATTGCCAATAAAAACGCGACACTGGAAAGCGTTGCTCAGGAGATAGTCTCTATTCCCGCTGCACTGGTGCGGATGAAATGGCAAAATCGCCGTGAAATTTACTCGCTACAGGCTAAAGAAGAGATCTACGGTGCCGCGATCGAAGCCATTATGGAGCAGCAACCAGAACTGCGGGACAAAATCATGGCCCGACTGGAAAGCACCTACCAGCATATACTCGCGCGGGAAACGGCCACCTTACGCCTGACGCGAAAGCTGTCTGAAGGGAACTACGAACCCACCAGGATAACCACGGTCGCGTTAGATGAGAACAGATAAGAACAAGTGTGCAAGGGAGTTGAATCAGGAGAGACACGCCGGGTAAGGCGGCAACCATTACCCGGCAATGATGAGGATTACTTCGCTTTCACAGTCTCTTCGCCAACCAGACCAATCTTCAGGAAGCCCGCCTGATGCAGCGTATCCATCACCTTCATCATGGTCTCATAATCAACGGTTTTATCTGCCCGGAAGAAAATCGTGGTGTCTTTCTTCCCGTCAGTTAACGCATTTAGCTCGTTAATCATGGTTTCATCCGTCACCTGATTGTTGCCAATAAACATACTCTTATCGGCTTTAACTGACAGGTAAACCGGTTTTTCCGGACGCGGCTGCGGCGTGCTGGTGGAGGCAGGGAGATTCACCTTCACATCTACGGTTGCCAACGGCGCGGCAACCATAAAGATGATCAATAAAACCAACATAACGTCGATAAACGGCGTCACGTTGATTTCATGCATTTCACCGTTATCGTCCAGGTTTTCATTAAAGCTCATTGCCATGGAACATTATCCTACACGTAATTTCTGCGCTGCACGTACCGGATGCGCGGATGCGCTTGCATTCAGGTCCAGATCGCGACTTTGCAGCAACAGCACCTGTGCCGCGACGTCGCCCAGCATCGCTTTATAGCTGCCAATCTGACGTGCGAAAATGTTGTAGATAACAACAGCTGGAATTGCTGCGACCAGACCGATTGCGGTCGCTAACAGCGCTTCTGCGATACCCGGCGCAACAACGGCGAGGTTGGTCGTTTGGGTTTGTGCAATCCCGATGAAGCTATTCATGATGCCCCATACGGTACCAAACAGACCGACGAATGGAGAGATAGCCCCGATGGTGGCCAGGTATCCGTTACCGCGGCCCATATGACGACCTACCGCCGCCACACGACGCTCCAGACGGAAGCCGGTACGCTCTTTAATGCCTTCGTTATCGTCGCTGCCTTCTGACAGTTCCAGCTCGTTCTGCGCTTCGTTAATCAACTGTGCGCCCAGGCTTTTGCCATCGAATCCTGCGGCAATTTCACTTGCCTGATCTAAAGAGCGGGCTTCCGCCAGCAGTTGCTGTTCACGCTTAAGGCGGCGTTTCTGAGTAAAGAACTCAAGGCTCTTACTAAAGAAGATAGCCCAGGTGACCACTGACGCCAAAATCAGCCCAATCATCACGCACTTAACCACGATATCGGCGTGCTGATACATACCCCAGACGGAAAGATCCGTCTGCATCAAATTATTACCCACTCTGTATCTCCAGGACGCAAATCACAAAATCTGAGCGTAATCATATCAAAACGACGTCGAATTGATAGTCGTTCTCATTACTATTTACATATTGCCGCACCTTTGGTTTCTTTTCCTTGCGCTTACGCAGTAAAAAAGTCACCAGAAGCATTTTGAGATTATTTTCTACTGTATGACCGTTCTGCAGGATGCGTCATCTTTGATTCATGGTAGTTTAGACATCCAGACGTATAAAAACAGGTAAGACAACATGGCAGATAAGCAACTTGAAACCAAACTAGTTCACGCAGGACGCAGTAAAAAGTACACGCTGGGCTCGGTAAATAGCGTGATCCAGCGCGCTTCTTCGCTGGTTTTTGACACCGTAGAGGCCAAAAAACAGGCCACGCACAACCGGGCGAACGGTGCGCTTTTCTATGGGCGTCGCGGAACCCTGACGCATTTCTCTCTTCAGGAAGCGATGTGCGAACTGGAAGGTGGTGCGGGTTGCGCGCTGTTCCCCTGCGGTGCGGCGGCCGTTGCCAACACCATCCTTGCCTTTGTGGAGCAAGGGGATCATGTGCTGATGACCAACACAGCCTATGAACCCAGTCAGGATTTCTGTACCAAAATTCTCGGCAAGCTCGGCGTGTCCACCGGCTGGTTCGATCCGCTGGTTGGCGCCGATATCGTTAAGCACATACAGCCGAACACGAAAGTCGTATTTCTGGAATCTCCCGGCTCTGTCACTATGGAAGTGCATGATGTTCCAGCTATTGTTGCCGCCGTCAGAAGCGTCGCGCCGGATGCAATCATCATGATTGATAACACCTGGGCTGCCGGGGTGCTGTTCAAAGCGTTGGATTTTGGCATTGATATCTCTATTCAGGCAGGCACCAAATATCTGATTGGTCATTCTGACGGCATGGTCGGCACGGCGGTATCTAATGCCCGCTGCTGGGATCAACTGCGCGAAAATGCCTATCTGATGGGGCAAATGCTGGACGCCGATACCGCCTATATGACCAGCCGTGGACTGCGTACGCTGAGCGTTCGCCTGCGTCAGCACCATGAAAGCAGCTTAAAGGTCGCCGAGTGGCTGGCCAGCCATCCGCAGGTCGCCCGCGTGAACCACCCGGCACTGCCCGGCAGTAAAGGCCATGAATTCTGGAAGCGTGATTTCGCCGGCAGCAGCGGCCTGTTCTCCTTTGTATTGAATAAGAAGCTCAATAATGAGGAGCTTGCTGCGTATCTGGATCACTTCAGCCTGTTCAGTATGGCCTACTCCTGGGGCGGTTTTGAGTCGCTGATTCTCGCCAACCAGCCGGAACACATTGCGGCAATCCGTCCGCAAGGCGAGGTGGATTTCAGCGGAACGCTC
Organism: Citrobacter sp. wls757; assembly: GCF_005280935.1. Lineage (NCBI taxonomy): Bacteria > Pseudomonadati > Pseudomonadota > Gammaproteobacteria > Enterobacterales > Enterobacteriaceae > Citrobacter > Citrobacter sp. wls757. The sequence continues at coordinate 36,698 of NZ_SZWU01000069.1, forward strand.
ATCCGTTTACATATCGGTTTAGAGAATGTTGACGATCTGATTGCCGATTTGGCCGCAGGATTTGCCCGAATCGAGTAAAATTGCCACAGATGGACATATATGCAGACACTTCTGGTGGAAAAGTCTGCAATTGTTGCGTCCGGGATCAAGGCATCCCGGGCAATTCAGGAGTACAATCCACACATAAACGCTGTTCCACAGGAAAGTCCATGGTAGTCATTCAAGATATTGTCTCCGCGCTCTGGCAACACGATTTTGCCGCACTGGCGGATCCGCACGTGGTGAGCGTGGTGTACTTCGTCATGTTCGCCACGCTGTTTTTAGAAAATGGCCTGCTGCCCGCCTCCTTTTTACCCGGAGACAGCCTGTTATTACTGGCAGGAGCGCTGATCGCTCAGGACGTGATGAGTTTTTTACCTACCATAGCTATTCTGACGGCCGCAGCCAGTCTGGGCTGCTGGCTGAGTTATATTCAGGGACGCTGGCTAGGCAACACGCGCACGGTGAAAGGCTGGCTGGCGCAATTACCGGAAAAATACCATCAGCGCGCCACCTGCATGTTTGATCAACACGGCCTGATGGCGCTGCTGGCAGGGCGTTTCCTGGCGTTCGTTCGCACCTTGCTGCCAACGATGGCTGGCATTTCAGGGCTTCCTAACCGTCGGTTCCAGTTTTTTAACTGGCTGAGTGGCCTGCTGTGGGTCACCGTCGTCACCAGTTTCGGCTATGCGCTGAGCATGATCCCGTTCGTTAAACGCCATGAAGATCAGGTGATGACCTTTCTAATGATCCTGCCGATTGCCCTGTTAACCGCAGGATTGTTGGGAACATTGTTCGTGGTGATTAAAAAAAAATACTGTAGCGCCTGAGTATTATCCGTAGCCGGGGTAATTCCCGGCATTATGCCTGATGGCGCGCGGTTTTAAGGCCTACAAGAAATCAACTCCCCTGCATCATACGAATTCTTGCCGCATCTTCCCCCGGCGTTACGCCAAAGAAACGTTTGAACTCCCGACTGAATTGCGATGCGCTCTCATAGCCGACGCGCATGGCAGCCGCACTGGCCTTCATCCCATCGTGAACCATCATCATCCGTGCTTTATGCAGGCGATAGCTCTTAAGATATTGCAGCGGCGACGTGCTGGTCACCGCTTTAAAATTATGATGAAACGCCGACACGCTCATGTTCGCCTCTGCCGCCAGCTGTTCTACATTGAGGTTTTCGGTGTACTTGGTTTCAATCCGCTTCAGCACCCGGCTTATCAAACTGAAATGCGTCTGGCGACTGACCAGAGCAAGTAACGCGCCGCCGCGCGGTCCGGTCAGCACATGGTAGAGGATCTCGCGAATAATCTGTTTCCCCAGAATACGCGCATCCAGCGGTCGCTCCATCACATCCAGCAGGCGCTCAGCAGCGCAGAGAATTTCGTCAGAGAGCGTTGCAGAGTTAATCCCGCTGGCCGCCATGGCGGGCTGGAACAGCTCGTCTTCCCCAATGTCCATCAGCAGCCCCTGCAATTGCAGGATATCGACATTCAGATAAATACCGGCCAGAGGAACCTCCGGCGTCGCATAGGTTTCACATTCAAAGGGTAAAGGTACGGTTAGCAGCAGGTATTCGTTGGCGTCATAGCGAAATACGCGCTCATTGATGTAACCAATTTTATGTCCCGAAAAGAGAAATATGATGCCTGGCTGATACATGACCGGTGTACGCGCCGCCGGCTCCGTACCGTGTAGCAGGCGGACATCTGGCAGCAGTTCATTAAGTCTATTTTCATTGTTTTTCAGCTGCTTAATTTTATCTGTCAGCAGAAGACAGATCTCATCACGGTTCATGGGGCACCATTTCATCATCGGTTTTCGACCCTGACATAATGCGCAGATTTATCCGTTTTCTCCAGCAGTCTGTAGAAATGGGCAAGACATCGGCAGAAATGAGCATTGAGAGCAGCGCGGCGGGCGACCACAATGTTCATCATCCGGCAGACACTCACCTGCCCTCTTTTATTACCCACCAAAGGGAACGAGCAATGAACAACTTTAATCTCCATACCCCAACACGTATTTTGTTTGGTAAAGGCGCGATTGCTGAGCTGCGCGATCAAATTCCTCAGGACGCTCGCGTACTGGTTACCTATGGCGGCGGCAGCGTGAAAAAAACTGGCGTCCTGGCACAGGTTCAGGACGCGCTGAAAGGCCTGGATGTGCTGGAGTTTGGCGGTATCGAGCCAAACCCGTCTTATGAAACGCTGATGAACGCAGTAAAAATCGTGCGTGATGAGAAAGTGACGTTTCTGCTGGCGGTAGGTGGCGGTTCAGTGCTGGACGGCACCAAATTCATCGCGGCAGCGGCACAGTACGCTGATGGCATCGATCCATGGCGCATTCTGGAAACCCACGGCAACGACGTAACAAGCGCCATCCCGATGGGCTCCGTATTAACCCTGCCTGCAACCGGCTCTGAATCTAACTCCGGCGCGGTAATTTCGCGTAAAACCACCGGCGATAAACTGGCCTTTATGACCCCGTTCGTGCAGCCAGTGTTTGCCGTACTGGATCCGGTTTACACCTACACCCTGCCGCCGCGTCAGGTTGCAAACGGCGTTGTGGATGCTTTTGTTCATACCGTGGAACAGTATGTGACTTATCCGGTAGACGGGAAAATTCAGGATCGCTTTGCCGAAGGCATTCTGCTCACGCTGGTAGAAGAAGGTCCGAAAGCCTTGCAGGAGCCGGAAAACTACAACGTGCGTGCGAACGTTATGTGGGCGGCAACCCAGGCGCTGAACGGCCTGATTGGCGCAGGCGTACCGCAGGACTGGGCAACGCATATGCTGGGCCATGAACTGACCGCAATGCACGGTCTGGATCATGCTCAAACGCTGGCCATCGTTCTGCCAGCGCTGTGGAATGAAAAACGTGATACCAAGCGTGCCAAACTGCTGCAATACGCAGAGCGTATCTGGAATATCACCGAAGGTTCCGACGACCAGCGCATCGACGCCGCCATTGCCGCTACCCGCGCTTTCTTCGAACAAATGGGCGTACCCACTCGCCTGTCTGACTATGGCCTGGACGGTAGCTCCATCCCGGCATTGCTGGAAAAACTGGAAGCACACGGTGGTACGCAACTGGGCGAACATCAGGACATTACGCTTGAAGTCAGCCGTCGGATTTACGAAGCTGCCCGCTAAGGTTTTTTAACCTCCGCCTTTCGTTTTTGGGTATTTATACCAGGCTTAAGTCACATAAACCTCACCGGGGGCTGCTCCGGTGAACTCAATTTACACCCAATCATTCATGATGCATCGAGGCGGCAATTAAGTGAATCCCCGGGAGCGTACATAAGTACGTGACCGGGGTAAACGCAAGCAGCCAACAAAGAGGCAGCCTGAAGGATTAAGTGTGGGGGGAAATTATGACCGGTCCAACCATTATCAAGCTACAGGATGGTAACGTCATGCCACAACTGGGCCTGGGGGTCTGGAAGGCAAGCAACGAAGAAGTCATCACCGCCATTCATAAAGCGCTGGAAGTGGGGTATCGCTCAATTGATACCGCTGCGGCGTACAAAAACGAAGAAGGTGTCGGCAAAGCAATACGCGATGCTGGCGTGCCACGGGACGAGTTATTCATCACCACCAAGCTGTGGAATGATGACCAAAAACGCCCCCGGGAAGCCTTGCTCGAAAGCATGGAAAAACTCCAGCTTGATTACCTCGATCTATACCTGATGCACTGGCCGGTTCCGGCGATCGACCACTACGTTGAAGCGTGGGAAAACATGATCGACCTGCAAAAAGAAGGTCTGATTAAGAGCATCGGCGTGTGCAACTTTCAGATCAATCATCTCCAGCGGTTGATGGATGAAACCGGCATACCTCCGGTGATTAACCAGATCGAACTTCATCCGCTTATGCAACAGCGCCAACTGCACGCCTGGAACGCAACGCATAAAATCCAGACCGAATCCTGGAGCCCGCTGGCGCAGGGCGGCAAAGACGTCTTTGATCAAAAGATCATCCGTGATCTCGCTGAGAAATATGGCAAATCACCGGCGCAGATTGTCATCCGCTGGCACCTGGATAGCGGGCTGGTGGTGATTCCAAAATCGGTCACCCCTGCGCGTATCGCAGAAAACTTTAACGTCTGGGACTTCCGCCTGGATAAAGACGAATTAGGCGAAATCGCGAAACTCGATCAGGGCAAACGTCTGGGGCCAGACCCGGATCAGTTCGGCGGTTAATCCCTTCCCTCCAGCCCGACACTCTCGTCGGGCCTTTACTGATTTGAAATATCAGGAAACAATTCACACACATATATTGATGTATTTCTTGCAGTCGCTGGAGCAGCATTACGCAACATAACCTGTTAATTATTAAATAAATATATTTATTTGATGAATACATTCACCATATCCATAGGTGCGTAAACGTGACTGAGAAAAAAAGTAGCGGAGTCAAATGGCTCCCATTAATTCTTATAATATTCATTTCTGCCGGACTGTGGCAGCTTACTCCACCTTCCGGGTTAAGTGCGCCAGCCTGGCATTCGGCAATTATTTTCGTCGCGACTATTGCCTCTATCGTGGCAAAAGTTTTACCCATCGGCGCGGTCGGCATTATTGGGATTACGGTTTTTGCACTCGCCTATGCTGCCGGGGATAAAACCGCCAGCGGCGCTATCACCACGGCACTGAGTGAGCTGAACAGTTCACTTATCTGGCTTATCGTCGTGGCTTTTATGATTGCCCGCGGGTTTATCAAAACCGGCCTCGGACGACGCATTGCGCTGCAGATGATCCGTCTGCTCGGCAAGCGCACGCTGGGACTCGCCTATGGTCTGGCCTTTGCCGATCTGATCCTCTCCCCGGCAATGCCGAGTAATACAGCACGCTGCGGCGGCGTCATCTATCCGATTGCTGACTCTCTGGCACGCAGTTTCCATTCGAACCCGGAAGATGAGTCCCGCAGTAAAATCGGTACCTTTCTTATCACCTGTATTGGCAACGTCAACGACGTCACCGCCGCGCTCTTTATGACCGGCTATACCGGCAACCTGTTGGCTGTGAAGCTGGCGGCCAATGCGGGCGTCACGCTGACCTGGGGCGGCTGGTTTATGGCGGCGCTGCTGCCATGCCTTGTGTCATTACTGCTGGTTCCACTGCTGGTCTACTGGATCGTGCGCCCGGAAATTAAACACACGCCGGATGCCCCTAACCTGGCGCGCAAAGAGCTGGCGGAAATGGGCAGTATGTCTCGCGGCGAATGGCTGATGCTGGCTACCGTCGGCGTACTGCTGGTGCTGTGGATTTTTGGCGATACGTTAGGCGTCGACGCCACCACTGCCTCGTTCGTGGGACTGTCCATTTTATTGCTAAGCGGCGTTCTGAGCTGGGAAGATGTGAAGAGCGAGAAAGGCGCATGGGACACACTGATTTGGTTTGCCGCGCTGTTGATGATGGCGAACCAGCTGAAAAAACTGGGCTTCACCACCTGGTTTGGCAATCTGATCGGCGATAGCCTGAGCAGTACTATGCACGGTACCAGTTGGGTGATCGTCCTGCTGCTGTTGAACGCCGCCTACTTCTATACCCACTACTTTTTTGCCAGCGGTAATGCACAGATTGCCGCGCTGTACGCCGTTTTCCTTGGTGTCGGTCTGCATCTGAATATTCCCGCAGCCCCCACGGCATTAATGCTGGCCTTCACCAGCAGTTTGTACTGCTCGCTCACCCAGTACACCCACGCTCGCGGTCCAATCCTGTTTGGTGCCGGGTACGTTCCAACGGGCGTCTGGTGGCGTACAGGATTTATCATCAGCTTGTTTAACCAGGCGGTGTTTATCACCGTGGGTCTGATGTGGTGGAAGGTGTTGGGTCTGTACTAAACTGACTGCGTCCTGACAAATCACCTTACCTGCGGAGAAAAGGAATGACCTGTATTTTCTGTCAAATAGTTGAAGGTAAAGCACCCTGCCATAAGGTCTGGGAAGACGAGCATCATCTGGCTTTTCTGTCGATTTTCCCGAACACCGACGGTTTCACCGTGGTGATCCCGAAAAAGCATTATCCCAGCTATGCCTTCGATATGCCGCCGCAGGCACTGGCTGATCTGATGCTGGCGACCCAAAAAGTGGCTAAGAAACTGGATAAAGCTTTCCCGGATGTCAGTCGTACGGGGATGTTCTTCGAAGGTTTCGGCGTAGACCATGTGCACAGCAAATTAAGCCCCATGCATGGCACTGGCGATCTAACCCACTGGAAACCGATTGAAGCGCGGCAGAACAAATTTTTCGAGCAGTATGAAGGATATCTTTCGTCACACGATCATGAACGGGCGGATGATGCAAAACTGGCCGCATTAGCGGCCAGAAT
>NZ_SZWU01000069.1:43122-47119 GCF_005280935.1 Citrobacter sp. wls757
CTGAGTCTCTCTGCCGGATGGCGGTTCATTCACCTTATCCGGCCTACAAAACTGTGCTATTCGTAGGCCTGATAAGCATTTCACCACCGGGCAAGGCAGATTAGCGCCCTGCCACTTTCCCGCGTTTTTTGTTCGCGGCAGGCGTCTGGCGCTGATGCGCCACCGGTGTGTGCTTGGTCAATGCCGGGCGAGTATGACGGTTCTGGCGACGCGCTTCGCGCATCTCTTCCAGCGTAGGCGCCGGGACCAGACATTCGCGACGACCGCCGATCAGATGCTTTTTACCCATATCTTCCAGCGCCTGGCGGATTAACGGCCAGTTGGCTGGATCGTGGTAACGCAGCAGGGCTTTATGCAAACGACGCTGCTTATCACCTTTCGGCACCACCACGTCTTCACTCTTATAACCAATTTTACCCAGCGGGTTTTTCCCGGTGTAATACATGGTTGTGGAGTTCGCCAACGGCGATGGATAGAAGTTCTGCACCTGATCCAGACGGAAACGACGTTGCTTCAACCACAACGCCAGATTCACCATATCTTCATCACGCGTACCCGGGTGCGCGGAAATAAAGTACGGGATCAGGTACTGCTCTTTACCCGCTTGCTTAGAGTAGGTATCGAATAATTCCTTAAAGCGATCGTAGCTGCCCATCCCCGGCTTCATCATCTTCGACAACGGGCCTTCTTCGGTATGCTCTGGCGCAATCTTCAGATAGCCGCCAACGTGGTGGGTCGCCAGTTCTTTGATATAACGCGGGTCTTCAACCGCGATGTCGTAACGCACGCCCGAAGCGATGAGGATCTTTTTAATGCCTTTCAAATCACGCGCACGACGATAAAGGTTAATCGTCGGTTCGTGGTTGGTGTCCATATGCGGACAGATATCCGGGTAGACGCATGACAGACGACGGCAAGTTTGCTCCGCGCGCGGTGACTTACAGCGCAGCATATACATGTTCGCCGTTGGGCCGCCGAGGTCGGAAATCACGCCGGTAAAGCCTGGAACGGTGTCGCGAATGGCTTCGATTTCATTGATGATCGAGTCTTCAGAGCGGCTCTGGATGATGCGACCTTCGTGCTCGGTGATCGAACAGAACGAACAGCCGCCAAAGCAGCCACGCATAATGTTGATCGAGAAACGGATCATCTCATAGGCCGGAATGCGGCTGTCGCCATACGCCGGATGCGGCACGCGTTTGTACGGCAGCGCAAAGACGCTATCCATCTCTTCGGTAGAGAGCGGAATGGCTGGCGGGTTGATCCAGATGTAGCGATCGCCGTGCTTTTGCATCAGCGCACGCGCACAGCCTGGGTTGGTTTCGTGGTGCAGGATACGCGACGCATGCGCATACAGCACTTTATCGCCCTTCACTTTTTCGAAGGACGGCAGCAGCACGTAGGTTTTTTCCCACGGTTTCGGGCGCGGCGGCTGTACGGTTACCGCTTTCGCTTCCTGCTTTTTCGGTGCGACCGGCTTGTTGTCAGCACACGGCAGATCTTCACCATACGGATGCGGGATCGGGTCAATCTTGCCCGGCGTGTCGAGGCGCGTGGAATCCACCCCACTCCAGCCCGGCAGCGCTTCTTTAACCATAATCGCAGTGTTACGCACGTCGCGGATCTGATCGATGGTTTCGCCCATCGCCAGACGATGCGCCACTTCCACCAGCGGACGTTCGCCGTTGCCGAACATCAGCATGTCGGCTTTGGAATCCACCAGAACAGAGCGACGAACGGTATCAGACCAATAGTCATAGTGCGCGGTACGGCGCAGGCTGGCCTCAATACCGCCGAGAATAACCGGCACATCTTTCCATGCTTCTTTACAGCGCTGGGTATAGACCAGCGTGGCGCGGTCCGGACGTTTGCCCGCAACGTTGTCCGGCGTGTAGGCATCGTCATGGCGCAGTCGACGATCGGCGGTGTAACGGTTGATCATCGAGTCCATGTTGCCTGCGGTCACACCAAAGAACAGGTTCGGTTTACCCAAACGCATAAAATCGTCTTTGTTGTTCCACTCCGGCTGGGCGATAATCCCTACGCGAAAGCCTTGTGCTTCCAGCATACGTCCGCAAATTGCCATGCCAAAGCTGGGATGATCGACGTATGCATCGCCGGTAACCAGAATGATGTCGCAGCTATCCCAGCCAAGTTGGTCCATTTCGTCGCGTGACATCGGCAAAAACGGTGCCGGGCCAAAACAGGCAGCCCAGTACTGCGGCCAGGAGAAAAGGTCTCTGTCCGGCTGGATCAGGGATATTGCGCTCATAATGCTTCCAAAAATGGTAAAAAAATAATCAAAGGCCGAGGATTATACGCTGTATGTCGGCAAGAAATGAAGTGGAGTCTGAACCAGACCAGTAGAAAGTTATATAAATTGTTAAATTTTACGACGATCATTTTTATCGATCATAATTAAGACCATGCCGGCCAACTGAGATAACTCTTTTTCGGCGGGGGATTTTTCATTGCGACTCAACGATTCACTGCATATTTCCCAGTTACGGGTTGTTGTTCACCTGTGCGGATTTCTGGTTCTTCTCTACAGCTTTTCTATGCTGCCACCGATGCTCATCGCTTTGTTAAACAAAGAGCGGAGCTTGTTCGCCTTTTTCAGCACGTTTATGACTTTCTTCACCCTCGGCGGCGGGGCGTGGTTGGCAACCAAACATGCGGGGATTCAACTGCGCACCCGGGATGGTTTCGTCATTATCGTCCTGTTCTGGCTGTTGTTTTCGTTTATCAGCGCGATGCCGATGTGGATGGACGATGGCTTAAACCTCTCTTTTGCGGATGCCCTGTTTGAAGGAGTTTCTGGGATTACCACTACAGGCGCAACGGTGATTGATGACGTCAGCGCCTTGCCGAAGTCGTATCTGTACTATCGGGCTCAGCTCAATTTTATTGGCGGTCTGGGTGTTATCGTCCTCGCCGTGGCGGTATTGCCGCTGCTTGGTATTGGTGGCATGAAGCTGTATCAGTCTGAAATGCCGGGCCCTTTTAAAGAAGAACGCCTCACGCCAAGACTTGCTGATACTGCACGTACGCTGTGGATGACCTATGTCATTCTGGGTCTTATTTGTACTCTGGCCTACTGGGCTGCCGGGATGTCGTTTTTCGACGCCTTATGCCACGGGCTGTCGACGGTCTCTCTCGGCGGATTTTCCACTCGCAGCGAGAGCATCGGCTTTTATAACAGCCATGCCATTGAGCTTGTCGCCGGGATATTTTCACTGCTGTCTGCATTTAACTTCACCCTCTGGTACGTTGCTATCGTGAAACGTACCTTCAAACCCTTTCGTCGTAATGCCGAATTGCGTTTCTTTTTGCTTATTGCGTTGGTGGTCACTCTGATCGCCACCTGGCAAGTTTGGCGGGCAGGCATGTACGGATTAACGGACAGCCTGGTGCATGCTTTTTTTCTGGCCAGTTCGATGCTGACAGATAATGGCCTGTCGACGGCGGATTACGCGCAGTGGCCTTCGCACACGATCTTCATGCTGCTCAGCGCCAGTTTCTTCGGCGGTTGTGTGGGTTCGACCTGCGGGGGGATTAAGGTGCTACGCTTTTTGATTATGTTCAAGCAGTGCCGTCAGGAGTTACACCAGCTCGCGCATCCCCGTGCCCTGCTTAACATCAAAGTGGGCAATAGCGTGGTAAGCGACCGGGTGGTGCGTTCGGTATGGAGCTTTTTCTTTCTCTACGTTTTGTTCACCAGCTTTTTTATCTGGGCGCTCAATCTGATGGGCTACGATCTCTTCTCCTCTTTCGCCACCGTTGCCGCCTGCATCAACAATATGGGGCTAGGATTTGGCGTCACCGCCACGACATTTGGCACCTTAAACGAGGAAGCAAAGCTACTGATGTGCGCGGCCATGATCATGGGGCGTCTGGAGATTTACCCCATTCTGATCCTGTTCTCACGCATGTTCTGGCGGGCGTAACGAATACCCCGGCGCATTACGGCGCCGGGTTCACCAACATCTGTCCGATT
>NZ_SZWU01000069.1:47160-51891 GCF_005280935.1 Citrobacter sp. wls757
CCACGATCCGCCATTTCCAGCGTCTGGCTATTAAAGTAGAACGGGAAATGGGCCCAGGAAGGCTGTCCGTAATAAACCAGTAATTCAACCTGGCCATCAACCCAGACAGTATCTTTCCAGCCTCTGTCTTCCGGGAACGGCATCGCGCCATTCACATTACGGATCAGGAACGAAACACCTTCAATATGGAAGGACTGGGGCATATCCGCCCGCACCGTCCAGCGCTCCCAGGAGCCCTGCTGGGCAGTAATATCCATACGATTGACGTCCCACAGCTGACCGTTGATGCCAGGATCGTCATCCAGACTGATATCACGGCTGCGAATCGGCGAACCGCTGAGGATTTCCGTTGGCAGCAGGCGCATTGGCAGGCTGTCAGTCACCAGCGGCAGAAGACCTGTCGGGCGCAACGTCAATACCAGCGTGGAGATGAGAATACTGGAAGGCTCAAAGAACCCGCGGATCCTGTCGACAATACTGGCCGCCTCACCACAGGTGATAGAGACCTCATTACCGTTCGTCATATCCACCAGGATCTCACGACGCTCGCCCGGAGCCAACGAGAGCTGCTTCACCGAAACAGGCGCAGGTAAAAAACCCTGATCGCCGGAAATCACATGCAGCGCACGGCCATCACTCATTTGCAGCTGGTAACGACGCGAGTTTGAAGCGTTCAGCAAACGCAAGCGCACCCAGCCGCGGGAGACTTCGACATACGGGCTTTGCGCCCCATTGACCAGCAGCGTATCACCGACAAAGCCACCGCTGCCGGGCTCGCTGTATTCCGGCGTGCCAAAGTTGTCCAGCCGCTTGTCCTGGATAATGACCGGAAAATCATCCACGCCATAGTGGTTGGGAATAGACAGTGATTTACTCACTTCATCTTCAACCAGCCACATCCCGGCAAGACCGTTATAGACCTGCTGAGCAGTACGATTTGGCGTATTAGCGTGATACCACAACGTGGCGGCATTCTGGCGAATCGGTAGCACCGGCGCCCAGTCAGCATTCGGGGACATCATGCGCGCCGGGCCGCCCATCAGCGGGCCAGGTACCTGTAACCCGGCGACGGTCATCGAGACATTTTCAGTCAGACGGTTGCTGTAGATAAGCTTGACGTCATCCCCTTTCCAGACGCGGATTGTCGGTCCCAGATAGCGGCCGTTAATTCCCCAGACAGGTGCGCGCGTGCCTTGCGTAAAGGACCAGTGCGCACGTTGCAGCGTCATAAATAGCGGCTGCCCCCGGCGGGATTCCAGCAGCGGAGGCACGGGTAACGGTTGTTGCTGACCGGCAGCATTAGCCTTCAGCGGAACAGCACCTGCACACAGTGCGATCCCCGATGCCTGAATGAACTGACGCCGACTGAATGACATATAAACTCCATAAAAAACTGGCTATTAACACGCAGGAAGTCATTTCCTGTAAAAAACCCGAATTGCGCGGATTAAACCTTACCGGCGGCTTCCCGCTCAGCAACTTCTTTATCGAGTTCTGCGATTTTTTGTTCCATCAGCGTGCGGCAATGCGCTGCCAGTTCACGAACCTGATCTTTCCCAAAGTGGCTAATATCCACCGGTGGCAACATCTCGACAATTGCCAGACCATTATTGAGTCGATTGAGTTTTATCTTGTTCGAGGTTGTGGAAACGCACACCGGAATGACCGGGACACCAGCAGCAATCGCTGCATGGAACGCGCCGGTTTTAAACGGCAGCAGACCGCGACCGCGGCTACGTGTCCCTTCAGGGAACATCCAGATAGAAATGCGACGTTTTTTGAAATGATTCACCACGGCAGCAATGGTGCTGTGCGCTTTAGCGCGGTTGTTTCTGTCAATCAACAGGTTACCGGTTAACCAGTACAGCTGCCCGAAGAAAGGGATCCACAGCAGGCTTTTTTTACCTACCGTCACCGTCGGCGGCTGAACGATATTCGCAGCGGTAACCATGTCATAGTTGTTCTGATGGTTACAAATATAGATAGCATTACCATAGTTCTGCGCGTCTGCCGGCATGCGGCACTCGACCTTCAGGCCATAAAGGGGAGCCAGGCGGCCAAACATATGGCCGAACGTTGCAACGTGTTTTGGATTTCGTGGGCTGAACAGACAGTATATGCAACCGAAAATACAGACCAGAACGCAGTAAATAACAGTAATAATTAAACGAAAAATATATAGCATAACAACCTCTAAGGCCTAAGAGCCTGGCATTTTACGTCACCTGATTCATCACGCGGTATCAGGTTAGGGCTTTGTTAAGGGCGGCTCTCTGGAAAAGCGTATTGTTAATCGCAACGCACGAATAAACAACGGTTTCACGGGAATTTTTAACGTTGGCTCTCCCTGGGCTTTAACAGGGAGAGCCGGACGGTAGCGTTATTCTTCGCTGTCGCCGTGACTGGCGCGTCGAGGCGAGTCAATCTCAATGCTGTCGATACGCTGCAGACCACGCATTAGCGTGCCGCGACGGCCGCGCTCACCAGTCACTTTCTGCAACTCTTCAGGACGCAGTTTGATTTTGCGCTTACCAACGTGGATGGTCAGCGTGCTCTGCGGCGGCAGCACGTAAAGTTGCGCCAGACCATCCTCGCCTTTCGCCGCTTCCGCTGAAGGGATATTAATGATCTTGTTCCCTTTGCCTTTCGACAGCTGCGGTAAATCGCTCACCGGGAACATCAACATGCGACCAGCCTGAGTAATAGCCAGTAGCATATCGGTTTCATCTTCAATCACCACCGGCTGCATCACGCGCGCATTTTCTGGCAGTGTAATCAATGCCTTACCAGCACGGTTACGTGCGACCAGGTCATTGAAGGTACAGACAAAACCGTAGCCCGCATCGGAGGCCATCAGCAGTTTTTGATCGTCGCCTTCCATCAGCATGTGCTCAACCGTCGCGCCTGGCGGCAGCGTGAGCTTCCCGGTCAGCGGTTCACCCTGACCGCGCGCCGACGGCAGCGTAATCGGGTCGATGGCATAGCTGCGTCCGGTCGAGTCCACGAACACCACCGGCTGGTTGCTCTTACCCTTCACTGCCGACTTAAAGCTGTCGCCCGCTTTATAGCTTAATCCCGGTGCATCGATGTCGTGGCCTTTCGCGCTACGCACCCAGCCACTCTGGGACAACACAATGGTAACCGGCTCAGATGGCAGCATGTCGTGCTCGCTCATCGCCTTCGCTTCTTCACGTTCCTGCAACGGAGAGCGACGATCGTCGCCATAGGCATCTGCATCGGCCTGCAGCTCTTTCTTCAGCAGGTTACTCATTTTACGTTCGGAAGCCAGAATGGCCTGCAACTGATCGCGCTCTTTCGCCAGCTCATCCTGCTCACCGCGGATTTTCATCTCTTCGAGTTTGGCAAGGTGGCGCAATTTCAGCTCAAGGATGGCTTCAGCCTGGGTTTCAGAAATGCCAAACCGCGACATCAGCTCAGGCTTAGGTTCATCTTCATGACGAATAATTTCGATGACTTCGTCAATGTTGAGGAACGCCACCAGCAAACCTTCAAGGATGTGCAGGCGCTTGAGCACTTTTTCCAGACGATAATTCAGGCGGCGACGTACGGTATCGCGGCGGAACGCCAGCCATTCGGTGAGGATCTCCAGCAGGTTTTTCACCGCCGGACGACCATCAAGACCGATCATGTTCAGGTTGATACGGTAGCTTTTTTCGAGATCGGTAGTGGCAAACAGGTGGTTCATCACCTGCTCCATATCCACACGATTAGAGCGCGGGACAATCACCAGACGGGTCGGGTTTTCGTGATCCGATTCGTCGCGCAGGTCGTCTACCATCGGCAGCTTTTTATTGCGCATTTGAGCAGCGATCTGCTCCAGCACTTTTGCCCCGGAAACCTGATGCGGCAGCGCGGAAATCACCACCGCGCCGTCTTCTTTCGTCCATACCGCACGCATACGTACGGAGCCGCGTCCGTTTTCGTAAATCTTACGAATTTCCGCGCGCGAAGTAATGATCTCCGCTTCGGTCGGGTAATCCGGCCCTTGCACGATATCCAGCAACTGATCCAGCGTCGTTTTTGGCTGCTCAATCAGAGTAATCGCTGCTTTTGCCACTTCACGCAGGTTATGTGGCGGAATGTCCGTTGCCATACCAACGGCAATACCGGTCGTGCCGTTCAGCAGAATATTTGGCAGACGCGCAGGCAGCATCTTCGGCTCCTGCATGGTGCCGTCGAAGTTTGGCACCCAGTCCGACGTTCCCTGACCGAGTTCGCCCAGCAGGACTTCCGCATATTTAGACAGACGGGATTCGGTATAACGCATCGCCGCGAAGGATTTCGGATCGTCCGGTGCCCCCCAGTTCCCCTGCCCGTCAACCAGCGGGTAACGGTAAGAGAACGGCTGCGCCATCAGCACCATCGCTTCATAGCAGGCGCTGTCACCGTGCGGATGGTATTTACCCAGCACGTCACCGACGGTACGGGCGGATTTTTTAAATTTGGCGCTGGCATTCAGCCCCAGTTCGGACATCGCGTATACGATGCGACGCTGAACGGGTTTCAAACCATCGCCAATAAACGGCAACGCCCTGTCCATGATGACGTACATGGAATAGTTCAGATAGGCGTTTTCCGTGAATTCATGCAGCGCCAGGCGCTCTGCCATATCGCTCATTAATCGTGGTTCCTCAACTTTGTACCCCTCTATTGAAGGGCAATATTGCCGCAGATACTACCCTATCTGGCGTGTTGAGTCACAAAGAAAAG
>NZ_SZWU01000069.1:51955-69378 GCF_005280935.1 Citrobacter sp. wls757
TTTGGTAATCTGTTTTACGTCGATTTCAACGGAGTTCCAGTCTTTATCCACTTCACCCTGGATTTCAACCACATCCTGCGGTGTGACGGTTACGCCGTTCCAGCGCTTGTGGTCGATATCCACATTCACCGTGCCGGTCGCATCTTTAAACACGTACAGGTCGTCGGAAATACGCTCAACGATGTTCCCGCGCAGGGTAACCCAGGTGTCATCACGCAGTGATTTGGCGCTTTCTACCGTCGTGCTGCTACCGTTCGGGCCGACAAATCCGCCGTTTTGGCTCTGCGTGGTGGTTGTCGTTGGCCCAGAGAAGCCGCCCTGCTGAGCTGCCAGAACAGGTGCGGAACACAGTGCCATTACGGCAACCATTGCAGCTAATTTTTTCATCGTCATGTCTCCCTTTCATGTTGGTTTACGACTATTAAATAAGTTAATCCTTAACAAGTTCTTAAGGCAAAAAAAGATACTTTTTTTGCTGTACAGAGACTGTAGCCACAGGTTTACTGACTGCAAATGAGTTATCGCAGGGATGAACATATGCGTATTTTACTGATCGAAGATGACACGTTGATTGGCGATGGCCTGAAAACAGGTCTGAGTAAAATGGGTTTCAGCATCGACTGGTTTACCGAAGGTCGCCAAGGGAAAGAAGCACTCTACAGCGCACCTTATGATGCGGTAATCCTCGACCTGACGCTGCCAGGCATAGACGGACGGGACATTTTGCGCGAGTGGCGAGCCAACGGAAAGCAGGAACCGGTGCTGATCCTGACCGCCCGCGACGCGCTGGCAGAACGCGTTGAAGGCTTACGCCTGGGCGCGGATGACTATCTGTGTAAACCCTTCGCGTTGATTGAAGTTGCCGCCAGGCTGGAGGCGCTGGTGCGTCGTGCCAGCGGCCAGGCCAGCAACACATTGTGCCATGGCCATGTAACGCTCGATCCCGGCGCGCTGGTCGCCACGGCGGCGGGTGAACCTTTGTCACTCAAACCTAAAGAGTTCGCGCTGCTGGAACTGCTGATGCGCAACAAAGGTCGCGTCCTGCCCCGCAAACTGATTGAAGAAAAACTGTATACCTGGGACGAAAATGTCTCCAGCAATGCGGTTGAGGTCCACGTCCATCACTTACGCCGTAAGCTCGGCAGCGACTTTATCCGTACCGTGCATGGCATTGGCTATACCCTGGGTGACGCATGAAACTCACACAACGCCTCAGCCTGCGAGTCAGGCTAACGCTTATTTTTCTGATTCTGGCATCAGCAACCTGGGCCGTATCCAGTTTTGTGGCCTGGAGGCAGACTACCGATAATGTCGATGAGCTGTTTGATACGCAGCTGATGCTGTTCGCCAAGCGGCTTAGCACGCTGGATATCAGCGATGTCACCACCTCAAACAATATGGCCCGCACGCCAAAAAAACTGAAACATGGCCATATTGATGACGACGCACTGGCGTTTGCCATCTACTCCACCGACGGCAAAATGGTGCTACACGATGGCGACAATGGCCAGGATATTCCCTACAGCTACAGCCGGGAGGGGTTTAGCGACGGCCAACTCAGGGGCGACAACGATTCCTGGCGCTTCCTGTGGCTGAATTCCGCTGATGGAAAATATCGCATTGTGGTGGGCCAGGAGTGGGAATACCGGGAGGATATGGCGCTGTCGATCCTTACCGCACAGTTAACCCCGTGGCTGGTTGCGCTGCCGCTGATGTTGCTGATCCTGGTGGTCATGCTGAGTCGCGAACTCAGGCCGCTAAAAAAACTGGCGCAAGCTCTGCGCTGGCGCGCCCCGGAATCAGAAGAACCGCTCGACCCGAAAGGTGTGCCAAGCGAAGTGCGCCCGCTGGTTGAATCGCTTAATCAGCTGTTTACCCGTATCCACTCTATGATGGTCCGCGAACGGCGCTTTACCTCTGACGCCGCTCACGAGCTGCGCAGTCCGTTGACGGCGCTGAAGGTGCAAACCGAAGTGGTGCAACTGTCAGACGACGACCCGCAAACGCGGGAAAAAGCGCTGGTGCAGCTGCATGCGGGAATTGAACGCGCCACCCGACTGGTCGATCAGCTCCTGACGCTTTCGCGCCTCGACTCCCTCGATAATCTTCAGGATGTGGCAGAAATCTCGCTGGAGGAGCTACTGCAATCCGCGGTGATGGATATCTACCACCCGGCCCAGCAGGCGCATATTGACGTACGTTTGCAGATTAACGCGCACGGCATCACATGTACCGGGCAACCGCTGTTACTCAGCCTGATGGTGCGAAATCTGCTGGATAATGCGATTCGCTATAGTCCCCGGGGAAGCATTGTGGAAGTGACGCTAAACGCCCGCAATTTTAGCGTCAAAGACAATGGTCCAGGTATTGCGCCGGAAGTTCTGATGCACATTGGAGAACGCTTTTATCGCCCACCGGGGCAAAGCGTGACCGGCAGCGGTCTCGGCCTGTCGATTGTCCGTCGTATCGCGATATTGCATGGGATGTCAGCCTCGTTCGGCAACGCTCCGGAAGGTGGCTTTGAAGCAAAAGTCAGTTGGTAATTGCGTTATTGTTGCTCATATAGCAAAAGACTTTGCACATTTTGCTAATTTCACCGCACCGCTGGTGGGAGTAAAATCGTCCTCAAACGTATTTCCTTGAGGACACAAAATGAGCAACATTCTGATTATCAACGGGGCGAAAAAATTCGGCCATTCGAATGGTCAACTGAATGACACCCTGACCGAGGTCGCGGACGGTATCCTGCGCGACCTCGGGCATGATGTTAAAGTCGTACGCGCAGACAGCGATTATGACGTAAAAGCAGAAGTGCAGAATTTCGTCTGGGCCGATGCGGTTATCTGGCAGATGCCTGGCTGGTGGATGGGCGCGCCGTGGACGGTGAAAAAATACATTGATGACGTGTTCACTGCCGGGCACGGTACGCTGTACGCCAGCGATGGTCGCACGCGTTCAGATGCGTCAAAAAAATACGGTTCCGGCGGACTGATTCAGGGCAAAAAATACATGCTGTCTCTGACCTGGAACGCACCGATGGAAGCCTTCACTGAAAAAGACCAGTTCTTCCATGGCGTTGGCGTTGATGGCGTCTATCTCCCGTTCCATAAAGCAAACCAGTTCCTGGGAATGGAAGCGCTGCCGACCTTTATCACCAATGACGTGATTAAAATGCCGGACGTCCCGCGTTATATCGCAGAATATCGCAAGCATCTGACCGAAATTTTTGGTTAACTGGTAACCTGGAATTAGAAGGAGTTAACCATGCTTACCGTTATTGCAGAAATCCGTACACGTCCAGGTCAACATCACCGCCAGGCGGTACTGGATCAGTTTGCCAAAATCGTTCCGACCGTACTGAAAGAAGAAGGCTGCCACGGCTATGCGCCGATGGTGGATCATGCCGCAGGTGTGAGTTTTCAGACTACAGCACCAGATTCAATCGTGATGGTTGAGCAGTGGGAAAGCATCGCGCATCTTGAAGCGCATTTGCAGACCCCGCATATGAAAGCCTACAGCGAAGCCGTGAAAGGTGACGTGCTGGACATGAATATTCGTATTCTGGAGTCGGGCATTTAAGATTGTCGATTTGCCGGGTGACGCTTAGCTATCCGGCATAAATCGCTTCGTCAGATGAGAGCCGGATAAGGCATTTTACGCCCGTCTCCGGCTTTTCTACATGCAATTACCCTTCGAGATCCGCCAGGTCGCCTTTCTCCTGCAACCAGTTTCGACGATCTTCAGAACGCTTCTTGGCCAGCAGCATATCCATCATTGCGTTGGTACGCTGATCGTCTTCATCATCGATAATGAGCTGCACCAGGCGACGGGTGTTCGGATCCAGCGTAGTTTCACGAAGCTGCATCGGGTTCATTTCACCCAGACCTTTAAAGCGCTGCACGTTCGGCTTGCCTTTCTTGCGCTTTAACTGCTCCAGTACGCCCGCTTTCTCTTCTTCCGTCAGCGCGTAATAGACCTCTTTGCCGAGGTCGATACGGTATAACGGCGGCAGCGCCACGTAGACGTGACCGTGTTTCACCAGCGTGCGGAAGTGCTTCACAAACAGCGCGCACAGCAGCGTGGCGATGTGCAGCCCATCGGAGTCCGCATCCGCCAGGATACAGATCTTGCCATAGCGCAATTGGCTCAGATCGTCGCTGTCCGGATCGATACCGATCGCCACGGAAATATCGTGAACTTCCTGCGAAGCCAGTACTTCATCGGAAGAGACTTCCCAGGTATTGAGGATCTTACCTTTCAGCGGCATGATCGCCTGATATTCACGATCGCGCGCCTGCTTGGCCGATCCGCCCGCCGAGTCACCTTCGACAAGGAACAGTTCGGTGCGATTAAGATCCTGTGCGGTACAGTCCGCCAGTTTACCCGGCAGTGCCGGACCGCTGGTCAGCTTTTTACGCACTACTTTTTTCGCTGCACGCAGACGACGCTGCGCGCTGGAAATCGCCATCTCAGCCAGCAGTTCGGCTGACTGCACGTTCTGGTTCAGCCACAGGCTGAATGCATCTTTCACCACGCCAGAGACGAATGCCGCACACTGACGCGAAGAGAGGCGCTCTTTGGTTTGTCCGGCAAACTGCGGATCCTGCATTTTTACCGACAGCACGTAAGCACAGCGATCCCAGATATCTTCCGCCGACAGCTTCACGCCACGCGGCAGGATGTTACGGTATTCGCAGAACTCGCGCATCGCATCCAGCAGTCCCTGACGCAGACCGTTAACGTGCGTACCGCCCTGCATGGTTGGGATCAGGTTCACATAGCTTTCGGTCAGCAGCTCGCCGCCTTCCGGCAGCCAGAGCAGCGCCCAGTCCACCGTCTCCGTCTCACCGCTGAAATTACCGATAAACGGTTTTTCCGGCAGCGTCGGTAGGCCATTCACCGCTTCGCTCAGATAGTCATTTAAACCATCCTGGTAGCACCAGCGCTGCTCGCTGTTGTTGACCTCATCCTTAAAAGTGATCTCAACGCCTGGGCACAGTACCGCTTTGGCTTTCAGTACGTGCGTTAAGCGCGAAACAGAAAAACGCGGGCTGTCAAAGAAGCTTTCATCCGGCCAGAAGTGCACGCTGGTCCCGGTATTGCGTTTGCCGCAGGTACCGACAACCTGTAAATCCTGCACTTTATCGCCATTCTCAAACGCGATGTTGTATACCTGCCCGTCGCGGCGCACGTTCACTTCCACACGTTTGGACAGGGCGTTAACAACGGAGATACCCACACCGTGCAGACCACCGGAGAACTGGTAGTTCTTGTTAGAGAACTTGCCGCCCGCGTGCAGACGACAGAGGATCAGCTCAACCGCCGGAACGCCTTCTTCAGGGTGAATATCTACCGGCATGCCGCGTCCGTCATCAATGACTTCCAGAGACTGGTCGGCATGTAAGATCACGTCCACGCGTTTTGCGTGGCCCGCCAGTGCTTCATCCACACTGTTATCAATCACTTCCTGCCCAAGATGGTTCGGACGGGTCGTATCGGTGTACATCCCAGGGCGACGGCGTACCGGCTCAAGCCCAGTGAGTACCTCAATGGCATCAGCGTTATAAGTTTGCGTCATGGTTTAAATAAGCAATTCGAATTGATCGTCAGAAACTGTGCAGTCCAAGGAAATCGACAATCGGGTTGAAATAATCTTCGAAGCCCGTGAATGCGTGGTTTCCGCCCTCAATAACTGTCTGACGGCAGGAGGCGTAATACGCCACCGCCTGGCGGTAGTCCAACACTTCATCGCCCGTTTGTTGGAGCAGCCAGATCAAATCCGGCGCTTCCAGCGGGTCAATCTGCATGACTTTAAGATCGTAAATATGGCGTGACTCTAGCACATATTGCTGCCCCGTGTAGGGGTTCTCGTTTTGACCGAGATAGTCGACCAGCAGTTCATAAGGCCGTACGGCAGGGTTCACCACCACTGCCGGCAGCATAAAACATTGCGACAGCCAGGTGGCGTAATAGCCGCCTAAAGAGGAACCGACAATCCCCAGCGACTCTCCGCCGTGTTCAAGAATGATCGATTCCAGCATCTCTGCGGCTTGCGCAGGATACGGAGGTAGCTGCGGCACGATCATCTCAACGTGCGGGTGGTGTTCCGCCAGCCAGTTTTTCAGTAAACACGCCTTCGCCGAACGAGGAGAGCTATTAAATCCGTGAAGATAGAGAAGCGTAGACATCAGTAGCCTTCTGAAGCGGTATCAGGGTGGAACCGATTACCCTGCAGACGACGTACCTGAGTCTGCAACGTCCCGTCGGCAAAAAGCTCCAGCGTCCGCCAGCCTGGGCTGATGGTATCCAATGTGAAGTTGGAACAGTGCGGTTTAAATTGCACGCAGGTCGACGGCGTCGCCAGCAGACGGCGACCGTTCCAGTCCAGATCCAGTTCCTGATGAATATGCCCGCACAATAGATACCTGGCGCGAGGATAATTCACCAGCACGTTATCCAGCTCAGCGGCATTACGCAGACTGTGCTGATCGAGCCAGCTGCAGCCCGCAGGCAGAGGATGATGATGCAGAAGCAGCAAGGTATTACGCTCTGGCGCAGCAGCAAGTTTACGCTCCAGCCATTCGAGCTGGAATTCACTTAACTCACCGTGGGGAACGCCGAACACCTGGCTGTCGAGCAGCAAGATTTGCCACTGTTCGCCAATGAAAACACGTTTGGCCGGGGAAATGCCCGCATCCTGCAGCGCGCTGTACATTGCCGGCTGAAAATCGTGATTGCCCGGTAGCCAAACGCAGGGCGCACGAAAACTTGCGATGCCCTCAGCAAAATGCTGATAAGCCGCAGCGGATTGATCCTGCGCCAAATCACCCGTCGCGACGATCAGATCGTACTCAGGCGACTCTGCATGTATTGCATCCAGTACGGATTGATAGCTGTCCCAGGTGTTCACACCCAGCAGCGTTTCATGCTTTTCGGCAAACAGGTGAGTGTCTGTAATTTGTAAGATCCTGACTCTGGCCTCACCAGCCAAAGGAAGGGTTAACAGGCTTTCCAAATGGTGTCCTTAGGTTTCACGACGCTAATAAACCGGAATCGCCATCGCTCCATGTGCTAAACAGTACCGTAACCAGTCGGCCAAAAACTGATTAATTTGATGCTTTTCGTCGCGTTGATGCAACTTTTTATTTGGATAATCATACCGCGCTTTGAAGCGAAAGATCTGCTGACTTGAACACACTTCAGCCACCCTTGCGTCATGATACAGGCGCACGGTCAATGACGGCAGGCTCCAGTATGTGACGGCCGGTGCCGTTTGTTCGATCGCAACAAGCGTAGTGTATCGGGTCGATTCAACGATCGTTAACCGATATTGTGCGTTTGCTACCTGATAGCTCACTGTTTCACCGGCTGCATCATTACGTGGCAGCAGGCGGCGCAATTGCGAATAGTTGGTTTCGCACAGACGCATCATTTCAGGGAAGTCAGGTGTGTAACGCTTCATTTTTTCCACTCAGTTTTTAACTCTTGATAGTGCAGCTGTAACCATTGCAAGGCGATGACAGACGCTGCGTTGTCGATTTTCCCCTCTTCAACCCATTGATAAGCCTGTTCCCGGCTCACCACATGAACACGAATATCTTCGTTTTCATCAGCCAGACCATGGATCCCGCTCGCGGTCGTGGCGTCCACTTCGCCGACTAAAATTGACAGGCGCTCACTGGTGCCACCCGGGCTTGCCAGATAGCTCAGAACGGGCTTCGTCCGTTTAACTTCCAGCCCGGCCTCTTCCATTGCTTCACGACGGGCTACATCATCAACGGTTTCGCCCTCTTCGATCATCCCAGCCACCATTTCCAGTAACCACGGGCTTTCGCTGGTATCAAATGCCGCGATACGGATCTGCTCGACCAGCACAACTTCATCTCGCTCAGGGTCAAAGGGTAGCAAGACTGCCGCGTGTCCGCGCTCAAAAATTTCGCGCGTTACCTCGCCGCTCATCCCCCCGTTAAACAGGCGATGGCGAAACCGATAAAGATCCAGTGAAAAAAAACCGCGGTATAGCTTTTCTCGTGCAATAATTTCTACATCATTTTTAGTGAAAGTCATTGGCAAGTTGTCTGGTTTACGCATTGTGCTGTCCTGAAACCAATAGTGATTAAAATGTGAATTTCAAGGTCGTTTGACTGATGTTTGAACGCCCTTGTGTTAAATTGATGCAAATTAACGCCGTATGGCACGTAACGCCAACTTTTTGAAGTGGCGGATTCTGCTAGAATCAGCAAATATTTTTACAATTTGATCAGCGCTAAATACTGCTTCACAACAAGGAATGCAAATGAAGAAATTGCTCCCCATCCTTATCGGCCTGAGCCTGTCGGGGTTCAGTACTTTGAGCCAGGCAGAAAACCTGATGCAGGTTTATCAGCAAGCACGCCTGAGCAACCCGGAATTGCGTAAATCCGCCGCCGATCGCGATGCTGCATTCGAAAAAATTAACGAAGCGCGTAGTCCATTGCTGCCGCAACTGGGTTTAGGTGCCGATTACACCTACAGCAATGGCTACCGTGATGCAAATGGCGTCAACTCCAATGCAACCAGCGCGTCATTACAATTGACTCAGACGCTGTTCGACATGTCTAAATGGCGTGCCCTGACGCTGCAAGAAAAATCAGCGGGCATCCAGGACGTGACCTATCAGACCGATCAGCAAACGCTGATCCTGAACACCGCCACGGCCTATTTTAACGTACTGAACGCAATTGACGTGCTTTCTTACACTCAGGCACAGAAAGATGCGGTCTATCGTCAGTTAGATCAGACAACACAGCGTTTTAACGTTGGCCTGGTTGCCATCACTGACGTACAGAACGCCCGTTCACAGTACGATACCGTACTGGCGAACGAAGTTACCGCACGTAACAATCTGGATAACGCAGTAGAACAGCTGCGCCAGGTGACCGGTAACTACTATCCGGAACTGGCGTCACTGAACGTTGATGGTTTTAAAACCAACAAACCGCAGGCGGTGAACGCGCTGCTGAAAGAAGCAGAAAACCGCAACCTGTCATTATTGCAGGCCCGTTTGAGCCAGGATCTGGCACGTGAGCAGATTCGTCTGGCGCAGGATGGTCATTTACCGACTCTGGACCTGACCGCCTCTACCGGGGTATCTGACACCTCGTACAGCGGGTCTAAAACCAACAGCTCCCAGTATGACGACAGCAACATGGGCCAGAATAAAATCGGTCTGAGCTTCTCACTGCCGCTGTACCAGGGCGGAATGGTTAACTCGCAGGTGAAACAAGCGCAGTACAACTTTGTTGGCGCGAGTGAACAGCTGGAAAGCGCACACCGCAGCGTGGTGCAGACCGTTCGTTCTTCGTTCAACAACATTAATGCGTCTATCAGTAGCATTAACGCGTACAAACAAGCGGTTGTCTCTGCACAAAGTTCTTTGGATGCGATGGAAGCCGGCTATTCCGTAGGTACACGTACCATTGTGGATGTGTTGGATGCCACCACCACGCTGTACAACGCCAAGCAGCAACTGGCGAATGCGCGTTATACCTATCTTATCAACCAGTTAAACGTCAAATCTGCGCTCGGTACGCTGAACGAGCAGGATCTGGTGGCACTGAACAATACGCTGGGTAAACCAGTATCCACGACTCCGGATACGATCGCGCCGGAAAACGCGCAGCAAGATGCCGCGGCGGACGGTTATACGTCCAACAGCGCGACGCCTGCGGCACAGCCGACAGCAGCACGTTCAACCAGCAGCACCGGCAACAACCCGTTCCGTAACTGATGCTGATGACGGGGCTTCGGCCCCGTCTGAACGTAAGACAACGTAAAGATCCGCCCCTTCTTCCGCATTCTCGCCTCTTACCGCTTCAATTTCGACCAGTCATCCTCTATTCTGAGCAGAGTTACCACTGGGTACTGGAAGACATAAATGAAACGGACAAAATCTATACATCACGCCTCGTTCCGCAAAAGCTGGAGCGCGCGCCATCTGACTCCTGTCGCCCTGGCAGTTACCGCTGTGTTTATGCTCGCGGGCTGTGAAAAGAGCGACGAAACGGTTTCGCTTTATCAGAACGCTGACGACTGCTCTGCGGCGAATCCGGGTAAAAGCGCCGAATGTACTACTGCGTTTAACAATGCGCTGAAAGAAGCTGAACGTACCGCACCAAAATACGCCACTCGTGAAGACTGTATCGCTGAATTCGGCGAAGGCCAGTGCCAGCAGGCTCCTGCGCAAGCGGGTATGGCACCGACCGGTGAAGGCCAGGCTCAGGCACAGAATCAAAGCAGCGGCAGCTTCTGGATGCCGCTGATGGCAGGCTACATGATGGGCCGACTGATGGGCGGCGGAATGGGCGCTCAGCAACCGCTGTTCAGCTCGAAAAACCCAGCCAGCCCGGCTTACGGCAAATACACGGATGCCAGCGGTAAAAACTACGGCGCAGCAACGCCGGGTCGCACCATGACCGTACCGAAAACCGCTATGGCACCGAAACCAGCCACCACCTCTACCGTAACCCGCGGCGGATTTGGTGAGTCTGTGGCCAAACAGAGCACCATGCAGCGTAGCGCAAGCGGCACCACCACACGTTCAATGGGTGGCTGATCGTCATGGAAAGAGTCAGTATTGTTGAGCGCCCGGACTGGCGCGACAAAGCCACCGAATACGGTTTCAATTTTCACACTATGTACGGCGAGCCGTACTGGTGTGAAGACGCGTACTATAAGCTCACCCTTGCTCAGGTTGAAAAGCTGGAAGAGGTCACCGCAGAGCTGCATCAAATGTGCCTCAAGGTGGTGGAAAAGGTCATCGCCAGCGATGAGTTGATGACCAAGTTTCGCATTCCGAAGCATACCTGGGGCTTTGTCCGCCAATCCTGGCAGACACAGCAACCGTCGCTCTATTCACGTCTCGATCTGGCATGGGACGGCACGGGTGAACCCAAGCTTTTAGAAAACAACGCCGATACGCCAACCTCGCTGTACGAAGCCGCGTTTTTCCAGTGGATCTGGCTGGAAGATCAGCTCAATGCGGGCAACCTGCCGGAAGGCAGCGATCAGTTCAACAGTCTGCAGGAAAAACTGATCGAGCGTTTCACCGAGCTGCGTGAGCAGTATGGTTTTCAACTGCTTCATCTGACCTGCTGTCGTGATACGGTAGAAGATCGCGGTACGATCCAGTATCTGCAGGATTGCGCTGCCGAAGCTGAGATCGCTACAGAATTCCTCTATGTAGAAGATATTGGTCTTGGTGAAAAAGGTCAGTTCACCGACATGCAGGATCAGGTAATCGCTAACCTGTTCAAGCTCTATCCGTGGGAATTCATGCTGCGTGAAATGTTCTCCACCAAGCTGGAAGACGCTGGCGTTCGCTGGCTGGAACCGGCCTGGAAGAGCATTATCTCCAACAAAGCACTGTTGCCGCTGTTATGGGAAATGTTCCCGGACCATCCGAACCTGCTGCCAGCGTACTTCGCCGAAGACGACCATCCGCAGATGGATAAATTCGTCGTCAAACCGATCTTCTCGCGCGAGGGGGCTAACGTCTCCATCGTTGAGAACGGTAAAACGATCGAATCCGTGGAAGGACCGTACGGTGAAGAAGGCATGATCGTGCAGCAGTTCCATCAGTTACCAAAGTTTGGCGACAGCTATATGCTGATTGGCAGTTGGCTAATCAACGATCAACCAGCTGGGATCGGCATTCGTGAAGACCGCGCGTTGATCACGCAGGATCTGTCACGTTTCTATCCGCATATTTTTGTCGAATAATTGAGAGTGCCGGGTGGTGGCTTCGCCTTACCCGGCCTACGGCGCGAACTTAATGCCCGATAAGCGCAGTGCCATCGGGCATTCATCATCCAACCTGCACCGACAACATACTTAAACTTCCCATCTCAATACCATCTACCGGGATAGTGACAGACTCTTTACCATCCCAAGCCCCAAGTACATACAGCAGCGGCAGATAGTGATCCGGCGTCGGGTTCGACAACGATCCACCTTCATGATCGAGATAGTTCACCAATGGGTGCTGCTCAACCGGTCCCTGCCATGTCAGGTTTGCCTTAACATAGTCATTGAATGAAGTCGCCCACGGATAAGGCGTGTTCTCACCGTGCCAACGCGCAGTGCGCAGGTTATGCACCACGTTACCACTGGCCACCAGCATAATGCCTTCATCACGCAGCGCCGCCAGCTTACGGCCCATCTCAAAATGCCATGACGCGGGTTTGGTGCTGTCGATACTCAACTGCACCATCGGAATGTCCGCATTCGGATACATCTTGATCAGCACGCCCCAGGAACCGTGGTCAAAACCCCAGGCTTCTTTGTCCAGGGTCACAGGCACTGGAGCAAGTAAGTCAACCAGATGCTGCGCCAGTTCAGGCGAGCCGGGAGCCGGGTAATGGGTGTCATATAATGCTTGCGGAAAACCGCCAAAATCGTGGATCGTTTTGGGGGCTTCCATCGCAGTCACACCCGTTCCACGGGTGAACCAGTGCGCCGAGACCACCACAATGGCTTTCGGACGCGGCAACGTTTCCCCCAGTTGCTGCCAGGCACGGGTATAAACGTTATCTTCCAGAACATTCATCGGGCTACCGTGACCCAAAAACAATGCTGGCATACGAGTTGAAGACATGATGATATCCTTACTGAGGGAGTCATTTTGATACCACCACAATACGCTTATTCGGTTGATGAAGAACTCAGATAACCATGATGAAGATCATCAGTTATTTTGACGATCCAACCCGGATAGCAGATTGATAAGGAGTTTTATTTGTCGATGTCAGTACCTTTACTTCTGACTTTACTGGCAGGTGCCGCCACGTTTATCGGCGCATTTCTCGGCGTGTTAGGGCAAAAACCGTCTAACCGCGTTCTCGCCTTTTCTTTAGGCTTCGCCGCCGGGATTATGTTACTGATCTCCCTTATGGAGATGCTACCTGCTGCGCTGGCCGCTGAAGGTATGTCGCCGGTATTAGGCTACGGAATGTTCATCGTTGGCTTACTGGGCTACTTTGGCCTGGATCGTCTATTGCCGCACGCGCACCCTCAGGATCTGGTACAAAAAACAACGCAGCCTCTACCCGGCTCTATTAAACGCACCGCGATTTTATTAACGCTCGGCATCAGCCTGCACAACTTTCCTGAAGGGATTGCGACGTTTGTTACCGCCAGTAGCAACCTTGAGCTGGGCTTTGGTATTGCCCTCGCCGTTGCATTGCACAATATTCCTGAAGGATTAGCGGTGGCGGGTCCCGTCTATGCCGCCACAGGCTCCAAACGTACGGCGATATTCTGGGCAGGGATTTCAGGTATGGCAGAAATACTGGGCGGCGTACTGGCGTGGTTAATTCTCGGTAGCCTGATATCACCGGTGGTGATGGCGGCAATAATGGCGGCAGTCGCAGGTATTATGGTGGCGCTGTCCGTCGATGAATTGATGCCGTTGGCAAAAGAGATCGATCCCAATAATAATCCCAGCTATGGGGTGTTATGTGGAATGTCGGTGATGGGATTAAGCCTCGTCATCCTCCAGTCGATGGGAATCGGATAATCCAGAGGGCGGATGCCACCCTGCAAATTTACAGCATCCGCTCATCCGTAGCAGAATATGAAGGACTAATCCTGTTCCTTAACCGCGCTATTATCTTCACCAGAGCGACGAAAAAGTTTGTTCCGCGCTTCAAGTAAGGCATCTCTGTCCTGGCGGAATGCCCGACAATAACGTTTCATATGACAATAATAACCCACCGCAACGAGTGCAATTAATACAATCCAATACCAGGCAATAAACATTCTTTTACCCTTAAAATTTAACATCATTAAACATTTAACGTTAAAATTTTACACAAGCTTATTCTGACATACTCATATAGTGGCATATTTCAGAAACAAATATATGATTTCGATCATATAAATCAGCGGCTAAGCTATTAGCCAAACTCGTTATAAACAATTAAAACAATGTCGACAATATCACACTACGCAATAATAAATATTGTTCTTAAAATATCTCACTCATACTATCAAAAAAATAATAAAAATTAGCTCCTGAAGAATAATACATTTCATCAATATTAATTAATGCATTACAAAAGTAGTATTAGCAATACCATTTTATTTTATCAAAACCGTAAAAACATAATATATTCAGCAAGATTATATTTATAGGTAATATAAGGAGATATATCCATGTTTACACAATACCGAAAAACACTTCTGGCAGGGACTCTGGCACTGACATTTGGATTAGCAGCAGGAAACTCTCTTGCCGCTGGTTTTCAACCGGCCCAACCTGCAGGAAAATTGGGCGCAATAGTAGTTGACCCTTATGGAAATGCCCCGCTTACTGCGCTGGTTGAATTAGATAGCCACGTTATTTCAGATGTTAAAGTTACCGTCCATGGTAAAGGTGAAAAAGGCGTTCCGGTGACTTATACCGTCGGCAAAGAGTCACTCGCCACGTACGATGGCATTCCTATTTTTGGCCTTTATCAAAAGTTCGCAAATAAGGTAACCGTTGAATATAAAGAAAACGGTAAGGCCATGAAAGATGATTATGTGGTGCAAACTTCCGCCATCGTAAATCACTACATGGATAACCGCTCAATATCTGATTTGCAGCAAACAAAAGTGATTAAAGTAGCACCGGGTTTTGAAGATCGTCTTTATCTGGTGAATACCCACACCTTTACCCCGCAGGGTGCAGAATTCCACTGGCATGGCGAAAAAGATAAAAATGCCGGCATCCTGGATGCGGGTCCAGCTGGCGGCGCACTCCCCTTTGATATCGCACCCTTTACCTTTGTCGTCGATACGGAAGGTGAATATCGGTGGTGGCTGGATCAGGACACCTTCTATGACGGCCATGACATGGATATCAACAAGCGCGGCTACCTGATGGGTATTCGTGAAACACCGCGAGGCACCTTCACCGCCGTCCAGGGCCAGCACTGGTATGAATTCGATATGCTGGGGCAAGTTCTGGCCGACCATAAGCTGCCTCGCGGATTCCTCGACGCGTCGCATGAGTCGGTCGAAACAGTGAACGGCACCGTACTGCTTCGCGTGGGTAAACGCGATTATCGCAAAGAAGATGGCCTTCACGTACATACCATCCGCGACCAGATTATTGAAGTCGATAAATCTGGACGTGTTGTTGACGTATGGGATCTGACACAAATTCTCGACCCGATGCGTGACGCGCTACTGGGTGCGCTGGACGCAGGCGCGGTATGCGTCAACGTGGATCTCGCTCATGCAGGCCAACAGGCGAAACTGGAGCCAGATACCCCCTATGGTGACGCCCTCGGCGTTGGTGCGGGCCGTAACTGGGCTCACGTCAACTCCATTGCCTATGACGCTAAAGATGACTCCATCATTCTTTCTTCCCGCCATCAGGGTGTCGTCAAAATCGGTCGCGATAAACAGGTGAAATGGATCCTGGCACCGTCTAAAGGCTGGAATAAGGCGCTGGCAAGCAAACTGTTAAAACCGGTTGATGATAAGGGCAACGCGCTGAAGTGTGATGAAAACGGTAAGTGCGAGAATACTGATTTCGATTTTACCTACACCCAACACACCGCCTGGCTCTCCAGCAAAGGAACGCTAACCATCTTTGACAATGGCGATGGCCGTGGACTCGAACAACCGGCTCTACCAACAATGAAATACTCCCGGTTCGTCGAATATAAAATTGACGAGAAAAAAGGAACCGTTCAGCAAGTTTGGGAATACGGGAAAGAGCGCGGTTATGATTTCTACAGTCCTATCACGTCGGTAATTGAATATCAAAAAGACCGCGACACGATGTTTGGATTTGGTGGTTCTATTAATTTATTTGACGTTGGACAGCCAACCATCGGCAAAATCAACGAAATTGACTACAAAACAAAAGAAGTCAAAGTCGAAATTGATGTCCTTTCCGATAAACCAAACCAAACGCACTACCGCGCATTACTGGTTCGCCCACAACAAATGTTTAAATAATTTCGTTAGATTAAGGATTAATTATGTCGTCTAAATGGATTACTTCATTATTTAAAAGCGTGATATTAACGGCAGCGCTGGTTTCACCATTTGCAGCATCGGCTTTTACTGAAGGTACTGACTATATGGTGCTGGAGAAACCGATTCCCAATGCTGATAAAACGTTGATCAAAGTATTCAGCTACGCCTGCCCATTCTGCTACAAATATGATAAAGCCGTGACCGGCCCGGTGTCAGATAAAGTTGCCGATCTCGTCGCCTTCACACCGTTTCATCTCGAGACCAAAGGAGAATACGGCAAACAGGCCAGTGAAGTATTTGCAGTAATGATTGCTAAGGATCAGGCCGCAGGAATTTCATTGTTTGATGCCAAATCACAGTTCAAAAAAGCTAAGTTTGCTTACTACACTGCCTACCACGATAAGAAAGAACGCTGGTCTGACGGTAAAGATCCCGCTTCATTCATCAAAACAGGACTGGACGCTGCAGGTATGAGTCAAGCAGACTTCGAGAGCGCCTTAAAAGAACCCGTAGTCCAGGAGACACTGGAAAAATGGAAAGCGGCTTATGATGTTGCCAAAATCCAGGGGGTTCCGGCTTACGTCGTCAATGGTAAGTACCTGATCTACACCAAAAGCATCAAATCGATTGATTCCATGGCTGAGCTTGTCAGAGAGCTGGCGACAAAATAAACAGGGAACCGGCTATGGATTTTATCAAAGGATTGTGGCGAGACTTATGTACCGCACCGGTTAATACCCTGGTGAGATGGCAGGAGCGACGCTTTTTGTGGTTGCTAATGGCTTGTGCCATGGGTGGGTTAATTATTCTGGCGCACTCGTTCTTCCAAATCTATCTCTACATGGCCCCTTGCGAGCAATGTGTATATATCCGCTTTGCCATGTTTGTGATGGTTTTCGGTGGGCTGATCGCGGCAATAAACCCTAAAAACCTCATTCTAAAACTGGTCGGCTGCATTGCGGCATTTTATGGCAGCATTATGGGCATTAAGTTCTCCATCAAACTTAATGGCATTCATTATGCGGTACATAACCCGGACCCGGATTCGCTCTTTGGCGTACAGGGATGTTCTACCGATCCGACATTCCCTTTCAATTTGCCGCTGGCAAACTGGGCTCCAGAATGGTTTAAGCCCACTGGAGATTGCGGCTATGACGCACCTGTCGTTCCTGATGGCGTAGCGCTTAGCAGTATGCAAAAGTGGTTTGTCGATCTGTACCAGCAGTCCGAAGGCTGGTATCTGCTCCCGCCATGGCATTTTATGAATATGGCGCAGGCTTGCCTGCTCGCTTTTGGTTTATGTTTAGTGCTGTTGCTGGTAATGAGCGGAGCCTGGGCACTTAAATTGGCCAGAAAAAAATAGCCAGGTTGTAATAACAAAAAACCGAAGTCAGAAAACTGACTTCGGTTTT
>NZ_SZWU01000069.1:69402-82259 GCF_005280935.1 Citrobacter sp. wls757
TTATCCCTACCACGGTTGTCGCGGTAGTCAGCAATTAGCTGGCTTTGCGCTCATGCGCCTGACGGTAAGCCACCAGGTCTTCGATAGTCACTACAGCCATATTATGCTTACCGGCAAATTCGATGCACTCTGGCGCACGGGCCATGGTGCCGTCATCATTGGTCAGTTCGCACAGCACACCGGCTGGTTTAAACCCTGCCAGCGTCATCAGGTCGATGGTTGCTTCAGTATGACCACCGCGGGTCAACACGCCGCCTGCCTGAGCACGCAGCGGGAAAACGTGCCCCGGACGGTTAAGATCGGAAGGTTTTGCGCCATCCTTAATTGCCGCACGCACCGTAGTAACACGGTCTGCTGCGGAAACGCCGGTGGTTACGCCTTCTGCGGCTTCAATGGTCACGGTAAAACCGGTACCGTAAGCGCTGGTATTATTTTCCACCATCATTGGCAGATCGAGCTGTTTGCGTCGGTCTTCAGTGATGCACAGGCAAACAATACCGCTACCGTGACGGATGGTCAGCGCCATCTGTTCTGCGGTCATGGTTTCTGCCGGGAAAATCATATCGCCTTCGTTTTCACGGTCTTCATCGTCAAGCACCATTACACCGCGTCCTTCACGCAGCGCAGACAGCGCATGTTCAACACGTTCGAAAGGCGTACCAAAAGAGGAAAGTAGCGTCTGATTCATGGTAAAAAAACCTCACTAAAATTATGGTTACCAGAATCAGGGCAGTCTTAGGAGTACCGTCTAAGCGGCAAAAAAATAACGTGAGCGGGTCCATGCCCGACTGGATCGTTACTCTCTCCCATCCGGACTCTAACCGTCGGCCCCGGAATTACACCGGATCTGCTGACCTTTTTGCCGTAACAAAAAGCGCTCGCGGGCTTTCAACATCAGTTGATTTACCGCCGGTGGGGAATTTCGCCCCGCCCTGAGAATAAGCGGGTTAACTATAACGCTATTGATTACCTTCATCAACGCCTTTACTCGTCTTAGCTTCACACAATTCTGGTTTATGCCTGTGCCAGTTCGCACTACAATAGGCAGCAACACGTACCAGTTCAGGGAAACCACAATGATTGACCCGAAAAAAATTGAGCAGATTGCTCGTCAGGTTCACGAGTCGATGCCGAAAGGGATCCGCGAGTTTGGCGAAGACGTCGAGAAGAAAATTCGTCAAACGCTGCAGTCACAGCTGACCCGTCTGGATCTGGTAAGCCGCGAAGAATTCGATGTACAGACTCAGGTTTTATTGCGCACGCGTGAAAAGCTGGCGCTGCTTGAGCAACGTCTGACTGAGCTTGAATCACGTGATAAAACGGCAGACGTTAAGCCAGCCCCCGCGATCCCGCCAGTTGATCCGCAAGAGTAAAAACGACAACGGGCCGCAAGGCCCGTTTTTCTGTTAGTGTTCCAGTTCTAGCTTCCTGGCTTCCGTCGCCTGCTGGCAGTACAGCGCATAGCGTTTGCAAAACCAGCTACGATGTTCTTCATCCATATTCCCGGTTATCGCCTGGATATCAATGGGATGGCCCTCAGCCTGCATCCTGGCAAAACTACGGGCCAGGAAATCGAAATTGTTCAGTGAATACATATTGCTGTTCATGAGCATACCCTCCAGTTATTGAATATCTGCTAAGGCCATATGCTTTTTCTAATTTCAGTATTTCCCTGGATACGAAGTTATTCTGTACATATTGTGCGCAAAAAAACCGCCTGCTTCACAGTTTCCTACGAAATCTAAGAGGGGGATGAAATATGGCGGGTATATCAGTGGAAAGTAGCGCTGTGGCTCAAGAATAAAACGTAAAAATGCCGGATGGCGACGCGAAAGCGTCTTATCCGGCCTACAAACGTTACGTCACGTAGGCCGGATAAGGTGTTCACACCGCCATCCGGCAAACTTTTCAGGTGTTATTTATCGCTATCTTTCTGGATCTTCTTGATGATATTTGTCGTGGAGCAGCCATCTTCGAAGTTCAGCACCAGCACTTCACCGCCGTTCGCCCACACCTCTTCACTACCCGCAATCTGTTCCGGCTTATAATCACCGCCTTTTACCAGCAGATCCGGCAGAATGCCCGCAATCAGACGCTGCGGCGTATCTTCTTCAAAAGAGACCACCCAGTCGACGGCCTCCAGCGCGCCCAGTACGATCATACGCTGTTCCAGCGGGTTGACCGGACGCGTTTCACCTTTCAGACGTTTGGTCGAAGCATCGCTGTTGACCGCCACGATCAGGCGATCGCCCAGCTTGCGCGCATTCGCCAGATAGGAAACATGGCCCGCATGCAGGATGTCAAACACACCGTTGGTCATTACCACTTTCTCGCCGCGCTTGCGGGCGCTGGCAACGGCCTGTTTCAGCTCAGATTCGCTCATCACGCCAAAGCCAGTATCGGCCCGACCGCGCACGGCATTTTCGAGTTCAATCGGAGAAACGGTGGAGGTCCCCAGCTTACCAACGACAACACCGGCTGCGGCGTTAGCAAAATAGCACGCCTCTTCCAGTGAGTTACCCGCCGCCAGCGTCGCCGCCAGCACGCCGATAACCGTATCGCCTGCACCGGTCACGTCATACACTTCCTGCGCCTGCGTCGGCATATGCAGTGGAGATTTGCCCGGTTGCAGCAACGTCATCCCCTGCTCGGATCGCGTGATCAGCAGTGCGGAAAGGTCGAAATCAGCAATCACTTTCATGCCGCGCTCAACCAGCTCGTCTTCGCTTTTGCACTTACCGGCCACCGCTTCAAACTCAGACAGGTTCGGTGTCAGCAGCGTTGCGCCACGGTAGCGTTCAAAATCGGTTCCTTTCGGATCGATAAGCACCGG
Source organism: Citrobacter sp. wls757 (assembly GCF_005280935.1). Classification (NCBI taxonomy): domain Bacteria; kingdom Pseudomonadati; phylum Pseudomonadota; class Gammaproteobacteria; order Enterobacterales; family Enterobacteriaceae; genus Citrobacter; species Citrobacter sp. wls757. The sequence goes on from NZ_SZWU01000069.1 coordinate 72,236, forward strand.
CACCCCAGCCTTACGCGCCAGAGCAATCATCTGCTGCACGCTTGCCAACGCGCCTTTGGCGTAGTCGGAGAGCACCAGAGCGCCGATAGAACCCAGCGCCTGGTTAATACGCTCGTGCAGCGGCTGCGGATCCACACCTTCAAAACCTTCTTCGAAATCCAGGCGAATCAGCTGCTGGTTGCGGGAAAGCACGCGCAGTTTGGTGATCGTCGGATGGGTCGGCACGGAAACGAAATCGCATTTTACGTTCACATCCGCCAGCGTTTTGCTCAGCGCACGCGCCGCGTCGTCAATACCGGTCAGGCCCACCAGACGCGAATTCGCTCCCAGAGAGGCAATGTTCATCGCCACGTTTGCTGCGCCACCGGGACGTTCTTCGATGGTATCGACCTTCACCACCGGAACCGGCGCTTCAGGTGAAATACGGCTGGTAGGACCGTACCAGTAGCGATCCAGCATCACATCACCGACAACCATGACTCCTGCACGTTCAAACTCTGGCAGCGTTACTTTCATTCCTGTCTCCTGAGAGATTCTCTGAGGGTCTTAAAATTTGCGCGCGATAATAGCACACTTCACTCGGCAACCAGCCACTTCTGCCAGCTGTCACGCACCAGCGTACGTTCAGCGTCAAAGTGCTCCAGCGCCACATGGCCCGGAAGTTCCTGCAACGCAAGATGATGAAGTTCATCACGCAACGTCGTATAAGCACGGGTAAGCGCCAGCGCTTCCTGTTCGTCCATAATGTCGTTTTGCGCCAGTAATTCCAGAATGCGCACGTTATCCGACCAGCGCGTCAGCTTCGGTTTTTCATGCGCATAGCGCAGCACCAGATACTGCGTAATAAACTCAATGTCTGTGATGCCGCCTTCATCCGCTTTGATATCAAAACGATCGCGATGCTTATTGCCCAAATGGGCACGCATTTTCTCACGCATTTCGCGCACCTCGGTCTGCAAGGTTTTCCCATCGCGGACGAGGGTCATGATATCGCGACGAATCGCATCAAACTGAGAGGTCAACTGCGGGTCGCCGTACACTACACGAGCACGCACCAGCGCCTGATGCTCCCATGTCCAGGCTTCGTTACGCTGATAATCGGCGAAAGCATCAGCCGATGTCACCAGCATCCCCGCCGCCCCTGACGGACGCAAACGCGCATCCACTTCGTATAAAATACCGGACGAAGTACGGGTACTGAAGAGGTGCATAATGCGCTGCGCCAGACGCAGATAGAACTGTCGCCCGTCAATCTCACGCTCACCGTCCGTCATCACGTCCATCGGACAGTCATGCAGGAAGATCAAATCGAGATCCGAGCTGTAACCCAGTTCCCAGCCGCCCAGCTTGCCATAACCGACGACGGCAAAGCCACGCCCCTCGCGTTCGCCAAGATGAGTGGGTTGACCGTAGCGCGCGACCATCTGCGTCCACGCCTGCTGGACTACCGCATCAATAATAGCTTCCGCCAGCCAGGTTAAATGGTCGCTCACCTTCATCACCGGCAGCGTACCGGCGATATCAGCTGCAGCAATACGCAGTAGCTGCGTTTGCTTAAACTGGCGCAGAGCCTCAAGTTGCTGCTCTTCGTCATCTTCCGGCACGCGCAGCAAATACTGGCGCAGCTCATCACGGTAGGCGTCCGTCGCGGTGGGTTGATACAGGGTGTTCGGATCCAGCAGTTCATCGAGCAACAGCGGATACCGCGCCAGCTGGCTGGCGACCATCGGCGAGGCCGCACAGAGCGAAATCAGATGCTTCAGCGCCCCGGGGAATTCGCTCAGCAGTTCCAGATAGGTCGTACGGGTAACAATCCCCACCAGCAGAGGGGTAATGCGCGATAGCGGGACTGAGGCATCGTCACGCGTACAGACATCGCTCAGCAGATGCGGCATTAAATGATCCAGCACCTGGCGTCCGCGTGGACCAATGGTGCGTTTATCCAGCTCTTTGCGGAAATCAGCAATCAGAGACAGCACGCGCCGGCGATCGTCATCCGCCAGATGCGTCAGCACCGGCGTGGTGTCATCTTCCTGTAATGCATCCTGCCACAGTTCGCGCCACTGTTCTGAAAGCGACTCTTCCTGGGTTTCAGCTTCGTCATCGCCAATCAGCTCGTTAAATACCCGGCGTACGTTGTCCATATGATTGGCCAGCACATCAGTTAATTGCTGCCAGTCATCAACGTTCATCCCCCACGCCAGCCGCGCGCGATTCAGTTCATCGCCTGGCAACGTTTGGGTCTGTTCATCATTGATGCTTTGCAGCAGGTTTTCCAGGCGGCGTAAATAGAGATAGGCTGCTCGCAGTTGTTCCGTATCGGTATCAGACAGCAGGTGCAGCGCATTGATGGCGCTAAGCGTCGGTAACAGCGAGCGGGATTGCAGCGACGGTTCACGTCCGCCGCGAATCAGCTGGAATACCTGCACGATAAATTCGATTTCGCGAATACCGCCCGCCCCCAGCTTGATGTTGTCTTTCAGACCACGGCGGCGCACTTCACGCGCAATCATCCCTTTCATGTTACGCAACGACTGGATCACGCTGAAATCAATATAGCGACGGAAAACAAAAGGCCGCAGCATGGCACGAAGCTCGCTGACGTAAGTGCCGTCGGCATCGCCCATAATGCGGGCTTTGACCATCGCATAGCGTTCCCAGTCGCGCCCTTGCTCCTGGTAATAACCCTCCAGCGCAGAGAAGCTCAGTACCAACGGACCGCTGTCGCCAAACGGGCGTAAACGCATATCCACCCGATAGACAAACCCATCCATTGTGGGCTGATCTAATACCTTGATGAGCCGCTGGCCCATACGGGTAAAGAACTGGGCGTTATCCAGCTCGCGGCGCCCGCCCTGCGTACTGCCGTGCTCAGGCCAGGCAAAAATCAGGTCGATATCGGAGGAAAAATTCAGCTCGCCGCCGCCCAGTTTCCCCATGCCTAAAATCAGCAGCGGCTGCGCCACACCTTCAGGATTACAGGGCGTACCCCATTCGCGACAGCAGGCAGCGTATAACCAGTCGCGCGCGGCGACGATCAACGTTTCAGCCAGATGGCTTAGCTGCTGCAAAATACTCTCTTCGGTCACCAGCGACAGCGTCTGTGCCCAGGCGATACGCACCATGATACGTCGGCGAAACAGGCGTAGCTCACGCATCAGCGTGTTTTCATCGCTGACGTCAGCCAATGTTTGCTGTAACCAGTCGGCATAGTGTTGCCATTCATCCGCCAGGGGGGGAGCGCTTTCCAGCTCAGCCAGCCATTCGGGATGGGCAATAATGCTGTCACGGACAAAATCACTGAATGTAAGTACTGACTTCGCCTGAACGCTAAGCGAGGACTCAGATATTGCTGCTGGCAGCCGCTCAACAACGGTCGGCCAGTACTGCTGTAACGGTGAAGAGAGCTGCTTCATTTACGGGTTATCCTTTGAATGGTGCCGGATGGCGGCGTTTAGCCTTATCCGGCCTACATGACAGTTACACACATCGCGTAGGCCTGATAAGCGCAGCGCCATCAGGCATCCCGGCCTCGGCCCTGATTATCGTTTTCCGCTGTGCAGCCAGAACGGTTCCAGTGCAATTGCCTCGTTACGGAAGTGTTCAATTTCAATATATTGATTGGCCGCAATGGCGTGGCGCAAACCCTGCCAGTTGGCGATCCATTCTGATGCGACATTTTCGTCGTAGTATCCCGCCAGCATCAGCATGCTATCAATGTTGCGCGTCAAACGAGGAAGCTGATCGGCGTACTGATCGCCCAGCGGCTGCGCAAAAACGGTCTTCAGCTCAGCGGCATGGCGTGAAAGATGGGTATCCGAGAAACGCTTAAAGGAGTCGGCAATTTTTCCCTGCGCCTTCGCATCAAGGAACGGCTGCCATCCTTTGGTCACCAGCCATTCGGTCAGCGCCAGCTTGGCCATTGCCGTTTGCGTGCTGTAAACCGCCGATACAGCAGAAACGTCCGACGAAATGATCGCTTCCGACTGGGTCAACAAATCACGTAAGTGAGCGCTCGCTTTTCGCGGCACATTACCGCCAAACAGCATCAGAATGTGACGCACCAGGCCCATAGCCGCCAGCACCTCGGCTTTCGCCCCTTTAACGCCGCGCACCCACAGCTCTTCATGGTACTGCCACTGTGATAATGCCAGCTCCAGCGCCGCTTCCAGCCCCTGCTCAATACTCGCTTTCGCCGGAACTTTCAAAATGCGTGTCGGTTTGAGTTCGCGCGGCGCATTTCCCTGAGCCAGGTGATAACCGCGCGCTGCTTTGCTCAAGCTACCCTGGCGTAAACCGGTTTGCGAAACCAGCTGGTTTGCCAGCTTCAGTACCGCACGGGTATCGCCGCTTAGCAGTTCAAGTTCAAGCTCACAGATAGGTTCTGCAAACTCGCCCGCTTTCACCTCCCCCAGATCGAGGGCCATTTCAATCCGGCTGCCATCAACATCAACCAACCATTTCTCACGGTAAAAATCGGTGCTGAACAACGGCTGCACTTGAGAAGCAAGTTCAGCGGGCAGCTCGCCATCAGGCCAGACTTCCGTTGGGAACAAGGTGAGGTCCAGCTCAGGCGCGTTTAGCGCAACGTTATATTCTGGCCGCTGGTGCAGTCCGCCCGTCACGCGTCCGGCAATTTTCATGGTCATTTCGTAATGACCATTTTCACCGCGAATACGCAGCCCCATATCGTGACCACGCAACCACGCATCCGGTGTTTCGTAGTAGATATTCAGCAACTGGCTGGGCGCATGATGTTCTCCCCCCAGCGTATTCAGACGTTCACGTAGCGCATCTACAGCGTCATTATTGACGATAAATTTTAATTCGATTTCCTGGGCCATGGTCTTGTACTTATGGGTTATGTCACAGTTGAGAAAACTGACTGCGAACTAAGTTCGTTCTTTATGGTCAGTAGATAGTATTTTGCGCCAAATTGCCATGCAACGAGCAATTTGACGGGCGTAAAAGTTTCGAGTGGTGGCAAAAAGGACACAGATGATTCCGATTGATGTCGAATGCTTTGCGTAGAGACACTGATGCCACTACTATCGTTCCACTTTCTATGACAATAACGACAGCCTGATGCCAAAATTACGCCTGATTGGATTAACTTTACTCGCACTTAGCGCCACTGCAGTCTCTCATGCCGAAGAAAAGCGCTATGTCTCTGACGAACTGAACACTTGGGTCCGCAGCGGTCCGGGAGATAATTATCGCCTCGTGGGTACGGTTAATGCCGGCGAGGAAGTCACGCTATTACAGACCGATGCCAACACTAACTACGGCCAGGTGAAAGACAGCACCGGACGTACCGCCTGGATCCCACTGAAAGAGCTGAACAGTACGCCGAGCCTGCGTACCCGCGTTCCCGATCTGGAAAACCAGGTTAAGACCTTGACCGATAAGCTCAATAATATCGATACCACGTGGAACCAGCGCACCGCTGATATGCAGCAAAAGGTAGCGCAAAGCGACAGCGTGATCGACGGGCTGAAACAAGAAAACCAGAAGCTGAAAAACGAGCTTATCGTGGCGCAAAAGAAGGTCAGCGCAGCCAACCTTCAGCTTGATGACAAACAGCGCACCATCATCATGCAGTGGTTTATGTACGGTGGCGGCGTGTTGGGTCTTGGTCTGCTGCTCGGCCTGGTTCTGCCACACATGATCCCAAGCCGTAAACGCAAAGATCGCTGGATGAACTGAATCGCCTTCTCCGCCACACTGACATATGATTAAGGGATCATAGTTTTCAAAAGGAAAGTGGCGTGAAGATTTATCTGGTCGGTGGTGCTGTTCGGGATGCGTTATTAGGGCTACCGATTAAAGATAAAGATTGGGTTGTTGTTGGCGCCACGCCGCAAGAGATGCTCGACGCGGGCTACCAGCAGGTAGGCCGCGATTTTCCCGTGTTTCTGCATCCGCAAACCCGCGAAGAGTATGCGCTGGCGCGTACCGAACGTAAGTCAGGCTCGGGGTATACCGGGTTCACCTGCTATGCCGCCGCAGATGTCACGCTGGAGGCCGATCTTCAGCGTCGTGACCTGACCATCAACGCAATCGCCCGCGATGACGACGGGGAGATTATCGACCCGTACAACGGACGCGACGATCTGGAAAACCGTCTGCTGCGCCATGTTTCATCTGCCTTTAGCGAAGATCCGCTGCGCGTGCTGCGCGTGGCGCGCTTTGCTGCCCGCTATGCGCACCTCGGTTTTCGTATTGCTGACGAAACCATGACGCTGATGCGTGACATGACCACCGCTGGTGAACTGGAGCATCTGACACCAGAGCGGGTGTGGAAAGAAACCGAAGGCGCATTAACCACCCGTAACCCACAGGTATTTTTCCAGGTCCTGCGCGACTGCGACGCACTGCGCGTCCTGTTTCCGGAAGTGGATGCTTTGTTTGGCGTTCCAGCCCCCGCGCAGTGGCATCCGGAAATCGACACCGGCATTCACACGCTGATGACGCTGTCGATGGCAGCCATGTTAAGTCCGGAGGTCGACGTGCGTTTTGCTACGCTGTGCCACGATCTTGGCAAGGCATTGACGCCTAAAGCGCTGTGGCCGCGCCATCACGGCCACGGTCCGGCAGGTGTTAAGCTTGTCGAACAACTGTGCCAGCGCCTGCGCGTGCCGAATGACATCCGTGATTTAGCCAAACTGGTTTCCGAGTTCCACGACCTCATTCATACCTTCCCGATCCTGCAGCCGAAAACCATCGTTAAGCTGTTTGATTCCATCGATGCCTGGCGCAAACCGCAGCGCGTGGAGCAAATCGCCCTCACCAGCGAGGCCGATGTGCGTGGGCGAACCGGTTTTGAAGCAGCAGATTATCCGCAAGGCAGACTGTTGCGTGAAGCCTGGCAGGTTGCGCAGGCGGTGCCAACGAAAGACGTGGTTGAAGCTGGATTCAAAGGTCAGGCAATTCGTGAAGAACTGACCCGGCGTCGCATCGCGGCGGTAGCCAGTTGGAAGGAGCAGCGGTGCCCGAAAGCGTAGACACTGCGTTGCCGGATGCGCTGTGCTTATCCGGCCTACAGGTTCGAAACGGATATAACCCGTAGGCCGGATAAGGCAAAACGCCGCCATCCGGCACCACGGCAAGACATCAGAAGAACACGACGTAAACGGCAGCCGCCACAATAAAGCGGTAAATCGCAAACGGAATGAACGAGATGCGTTTAATCAGTTGCAGGAAGGTTTTGATCGCCACCAGCGCCACGATAAACGCCGTCACGAAACCGACTGCAAACATCGGAATATCTGATGCGCTAAGGAAAGACCAGCTCTTGTAGAGATCCAGCGCCGTCGCGCCCATCATCATCGGCACAGCCAACAGGAAGGAGAATTCAGAGGCCGCGTAACGACTCACGCCCATCAGCATGCCGCCAGAAATCGTCGCCCCGGAGCGAGAAAAACCCGGCCACAGCGCCAGACACTGGAAACAGCCAATCATAAACGCCTGGCGATAGGTCATATCATCCAGACCCGGCGCACGCGGTTCTTTCGGCTTCAGGCATTCTGCGGCAATCAGCAGTACACCCCCCACCACCAGCGCATACATCACGTTGATCGGGTTAAACAGCGATTTGATGGTGTCGTGGAAGATTAGCCCCAGTACCACGGCTGGAATCATCCCCAACAGGATATGTCCCAGCGTCAGTCGACCTTTGCCAGTGCCTTCATGCGGAGCCTTGCCGAAGTGAATGCCGATCAGGCCAAACAGACGTCGCCAGAACATCACCACAACGGCCAGGATAGAACCTAACTGGATAACCACTTCGAATGTTTTTGCAGTGTCACCCTCAAAACCCAACAGGTGGCCAACAATAATCATATGGCCGGTACTGGAAACGGGTAAAAATTCCGTCAATCCTTCGACCACACCCAAAATTGCCGCCACCAGCAGCGAGTGCATATCACTCATTAATAAACCCCTAGATAGAGAAACCACGGCAAAAAAGAGCCGACGAAAGGACCCTTTTATACCCGTTTGTTTTAGAAATTATTAAATTAATTATTTTCTTTCAGATTATTGCCACGCTCAATGATAACCCCGACGTTCGCCGCACGGGCTACCGCGCCAGGTTTACTGAGTTTGATCCGTACCCAGGGAGAATTAAAGCGGCTAAGCAGGAGATCTGCCACCTCTTCCGCAACCCGTTCTACCAGCGCAAAGCGCCCACCTTCCACATGATTAACAACCGTTTGAGCAATATCAGCATAGCTCAGGCAATCAGCCACATCATCGCTTTTAGCCGATTTGCGGTTATCCCATGCCATTTCGATATCGAACACCAACCGTTGTTCGATCGTTTGTTCCCAGTCGTAAACACCAATAGTGGTGATTACAGAAAGTTGCTCTATAAATACAATATCCATCACGACCTGCCTGCTTTTTGGCTAACCCGGATACCACTTCCGGCGAAATATGCGTATTATCCACAGAAGTAGCGTTTTACACGACATTTTCAAAACGGAACAGCTTATGAGTGCAATCGCGCCTGGAATGATTATCTTCGCGTACCTCTGTGGCTCAATTTCCAGTGCTATTCTGGTATGCCGCCTTGCTGGATTGCCGGACCCGCGCGACAGCGGCTCTGGGAATCCGGGCGCGACAAACGTGCTGCGCATCGGTGGCAAGGGAGCCGCCGTCGCGGTACTGATTTTCGACGTCCTGAAAGGTATGTTACCCGTCTGGGGTGCCTATGCGCTAGGCGTCAGCCCCTTCTGGCTGGGATTGATCGCAATCGCCGCCTGTCTGGGCCACATTTGGCCGGTGTTCTTCGGCTTTAAAGGTGGGAAAGGCGTTGCCACCGCTTTTGGCGCGATTGCGCCGATTGGTTGGGACTTAACCGGCGTGATGGCCGGGACCTGGCTGCTGACCGTCCTGTTGAGCGGCTACTCGTCGTTAGGCGCTATCGTCAGCGCGTTGATCGCCCCTTTTTACGTCTGGTGGTTCAATCCCCAGTTCACTTTCCCGGTGTCCATGCTGTCGTGCTTAATTCTGCTTCGTCACCATGACAACATTCAGCGTCTGTGGCGTCGTCAGGAGCCGAAGATCTGGACCAAGTTGAAGAAAAAACGCGAACGAGACCCCGAGTGATTTTATTGTCGGATAGCGACGCAACGGCGTCTTATCCGGCGTGGGGGATGTGATACCCCTCCACCGGTTTGCCTAATCGGTTCTGACACCACGTCGCCAGAAATTCCACGCACACGCGCAGCTTCACGCTGCGATACAGCGGCTCCTGATAAACCGCCCAGATATTAGCGCTCTGCGCATAGTCCGGCAGCACACGCACCAGTTCACCGCTGGCCAGAAACGGCTGCACATCCCATTCAGAACGCAGCATGATCCCTTTTCCCTGTAGCGCCCACTGCAACACAATCTCACCGCTGTTAGAGGAAAGATGTCCCGCCACCTTGACCGACTTTTTCTCCTGACCATTGTCCAGTTCCCACACCCCGTGAGTCATATCGCGTTCTTTAGTGACCAGACAATCATGACGACTTAATTCCTGTAACGTCATCGGCTCACCGTATTTTTGTAAGTACGGTGGGGCCGCACACAATATTCTTTTGTTTTTCGTTAACAAATGCGCAATATAATAATCCGGTATCTCGTCATTAATACGAATATCCAAATCGATATTATCCTGTGCCAAATCAATTTGCCGATCGTAAAGCTCAAAATGCACCTGTAATTCAGGGTAGCTATGCATCAATTCGGTAATTGCCGGCGCAATATAACTGCGCCCAAAGCCAAAACTACAGCCGATACGAATCATCCCTGCCGGGCGCGTTTTGAGTTGCGTGACGTCATCGACCAGATGCTGATAGCCCGCGAGGATCGCCTGCGCATGTTCATAGCAACGTTGACCACTCTCCGTGAGCGCTACACCACGCGCTGAGCGGCTTAGCAGCGTCGTCCCCAGCGTGGACTCTAGGATCTGAATGCGTTTTGTCACAAACGCCGGCGTTTGCCCCAGCGTCGCGGCGGCGGCGCTGAAGCTGCC
>NZ_SZWU01000069.1:82350-84090 GCF_005280935.1 Citrobacter sp. wls757
ATCGGTCTATCCGTAATGTTGTTCACCGCAGTGTAATTCTCTCATGCGTCTTAAACCCTGCCTTTGCGCAATTTTTATTGCCTTATCCGGACATCATTCACGAACTGTTAATTAGATATTCACAGTGGCAAATAATATTAATCCACATTTTTAGTGGTAGTTTGTGGCGGAGAATTTATTTCCAGATAAATAAAAGAACTGGAGTTAACAAGATGAGCAATCAAAATAACCAAAATGCGATAAATACGCTGACGAACATTGTCGCTGATTTTACCGCCATGATTTCTACCCGCATGCCCGATGACGTCGTGGATAAATTAAAACAGCTGCGTGAAGGCGAAACCTCGCCGATGGGTAAAATCATCTACCACACCATGTTTGACAACATGCAGAAAGCTATCGACCTGAATCGCCCAGCCTGTCAGGACACCGGCGAGATAATGTTCTTCGTGAAGGTCGGTTCCCGTTTTCCGCTCCTCGGCGAACTGCAAAGCATTCTGAAGCAGGCCGTTGAAGACGCCACGGTAAAAGCGCCTCTGCGCCATAACGCGGTCGAGATTTTTGACGAAGTGAATACCGGCAAAAATACAGGTACCGGTGTGCCGTGGGTCACCTGGGACATCATCCCCGATAACGATGACGCGGAAATCGAAGTCTACATGGCAGGCGGCGGCTGTACGCTGCCGGGACGCTCGAAAGTGTTAATGCCTTCTGAGGGTTACGAAGGCGTGGTGAAATTTGTTTTTGAAAATATCTCCACGCTGGCAGTCAACGCCTGTCCGCCAGTGCTGGTGGGCGTAGGTATTGCCACCTCCGTAGAAACCGCAGCCGTTCTTTCTCGTAAAGCGGTGCTGCGCCCTATCGGCTCACGTCATCCGAATCCGAAAGCGGCCGAGCTGGAACTGCGTCTGGAAGAAGGACTTAACCGTCTGGGCATTGGTCCGCAAGGATTAACCGGTAATAGCTCGGTGATGGGCGTGCATATCGAATCCGCCGCGCGCCACCCGTCGACTATCGGCGTTGCCGTCTCTACCGGCTGCTGGGCCCACCGTCGCGGCACGCTATTGGTTCATGCTGACCTCTCCTTCGAAAACCTGTCTCACACCCGGAGCGCGTTATGAAAAAGATCCTCACAACCCCGATCAAAGCCGAAGATCTGGCAGACATTCGCGTTGGCGATGTCATTTACCTGACCGGTACGCTGGTGACCTGCCGTGACGTTTGCCACCGCCGCCTGATCGAACTGAAGCGCCCGATTCCTTATGACCTGAACGGCAAAGCCATTTTCCACGCGGGCCCGATCGTACGTAAGAACGGTGAAAAATGGGAAATGGTTTCTGTCGGCCCAACCACCAGCATGCGTATGGAAGCGTTTGAGAAAGACTTTATCGAACAGACTGGCGTCAAACTGGTGGTCGGCAAGGGCGGCATGGGACCGCTGACGGAAGAAGGCTGCAAGCAGTTTAAAGCGCTGCACGTCATCTTCCCGGCAGGCTGCGCGGTCGTGGCGGCAACCCAGGTTGAGGAGATCGAAGAGGTGCACTGGACGGAACTCGGCATGCCGGAGTCCCTGTGGGTGTGTCGGGTAAAAGAGTTCGGCCCGCTGATCGTTTCCATCGATACCCACGGCAATAACCTGATCGCTGAAAACAAAAAGCTGTTCGCTGAACGTCGCGACCCTATCGTCGATGAAATCTGCGAGCACGTGCATTACATCAAATAACCCTCCCGGAGAGGCGC
>NZ_SZWU01000069.1:84140-86099 GCF_005280935.1 Citrobacter sp. wls757
GATACAACAATGGCACCTTTAGCTGGTTGGTGGCGATACCTGGCTCCGCTGGTGGTCATCGCCATTATTGCTGTTCTACCCGCCCCCACCGGTCTTGAGAGCCACACCTGGCTCTATTTTGCCGTCTTTACCGGTGTGATTGTCGGGCTTATTCTGGAACCTGTACCGGGCGCGGTAGTGGCGATGATTGGCATTTCGATCATCGCCGTCCTTTCTCCGTGGCTGCTGTTCAGCCCGGAGCAACTCGCGCAGGACGGTTTTAAATTTACCGCCAAATCGCTGTCGTGGGCGGTATCTGGCTTTTCAAACTCGGTCATCTGGCTGATCTTCGCGGCCTTTATGTTTGGCACGGGCTATGAGAAAACCGGACTCGGTCGGCGAATCGCGCTGATGCTGGTGAAAAAGATGGGGCATAGGACGCTGTTTCTCGGCTATGCGGTGATGTTCTCCGAACTTATCCTCGCTCCCGTCACACCTTCCAACTCCGCCCGTGGGGCCGGAATAATCTACCCGATTATCCGCAACCTGCCGCCGCTGTATAACTCACAGCCCAATAGCGCCAGTTCACGCTCCATTGGCTCATACATCATGTGGATGGGCATTGTCGCCGACTGCGTCACCAGCGCTATTTTCTTAACGGCGATGGCGCCGAACCTGCTGTTGATCGGTCTGATGAAAGGCGCGTCCCACACCGCGCTGAGCTGGGGTGACTGGTTCTTAGGCATGCTGCCGCTGAGCATTTTACTGGTGCTGATCGTGCCGTGGCTGGCGTACGTGTTATATCCACCGGTGCTGAAATCCGGCGATCAGGTTCCACGCTGGGCGGATACCGAACTAAAAGCGATGGGACCGCTCTGCGCTCGCGAGAAAAAGATGCTGGTGCTGATGGTCGGCGCGCTGGTGCTGTGGATCTTCGGCGGCGATTATATTGACGCCGCGATGGTCGGATACAGCGTGGTGGCGTTGATGCTGGTACTGCGCATCATTAGCTGGGATGACATCGTCAGCAATAAAGCCGCATGGAACGTCTTTTTCTGGCTGGCCTCGCTGATCACGCTGGCCACTGGGCTCAATAACACCGGTTTTATTACCTGGTTCGGCAAGCTGCTGGCAAACGGGCTGAGTGGCTATTCGCCGATGATGGTGATGGTAGCGCTGATCGTGGTGTTCTATCTGCTGCGTTACTTCTTTGCCAGTGCCACAGCCTATACCTCCGCCCTCGCACCGATGATGATTGCCGCCGCGCTGGCAATGCCGGAAATCCCGCTACCGATCTTCTGCCTGATGGTCGGCGCCGCCATTGGTCTGGGCAGCATTCTGACCCCGTACGCCACCGGCCCTAGCCCTATCTACTACGGCAGCGGCTATTTACCAACAGTGGATTACTGGCGACTCGGTGCTATTTTTGGCCTGATTTTCCTCGTGCTGCTGGTGATTACCGGTCTGGTCTGGATGCCCCTCGTTTTACTGTAAAACCCTGGTGGGGCGACGTATTGTCGCCCCTTTATCCATAAGCTTCTCATATGATCGATTTCCCGATGCGCTGAGGCATACTTTTTTGTATGCAAACACCCTCATGCTGATAAGGGAAACGCTCTGGACACGGTTGCGCACGAGACACTCACACGGGGCTGGCAGGCCGAACTGGATCTGCATTTTACCCGCACCGGGCACAAAACGGTGCTCGCCTCGGCGCGTCATCATGGTCCATTGACAGTTCAGCGCCCGTTTTACCCGGAAGAGGACGTCTGCCATCTCTATTTGCTTCATCCCCCGGCGGGGATCGTCGGCGGGGATGAGCTCCATATCGCCGTAACGCTCGACGAAAACAGCCACGCGTTAATCACCCAGCCTGGCGCGGGAAAGTTTTACCGCAGCCGTGGACCGCAGGCATTGCTGCGCCAGCATTTTACCCTCGCACCCCACGCGACGCTGGAGTGGCTGCCGCAGGATACGATC
>NZ_SZWU01000069.1:86142-122146 GCF_005280935.1 Citrobacter sp. wls757
TCCCGGCGCCAACGCCGCTATTCAGACCGTCTTTCATCTGACATCCGCAAGCCGACTGCTGGCCTGGGATCTGCTGTGTCTTGGCCGACCGGTTATGCAGGAGACCTTCAGTTACGGCACGCTGCAAAACCGCCAGGAAGTATGGCGAGATGGGCAGCCACTGCTGATAGAACGCTTGCAGTTGCAGGAGGGGAATCTGAGCGGCGTCGCACATCATCCCTGGGTCGGCACGTTGCTGTGTTATCCGGCCAGCGAACATATGCTCGAGGGCACGCGGAAGCGGCTTACGGCGCTTGGCGATTACGCCGGGGCAACGCTTAACGATTCGCTGCTGACAATCCGTTTTCTTGCTAACGACAACCTGGTTGTCCAGCGCGTTATGCGCGACATCTGGCAATTTCTGCGCCCGCTGCTGACACACAAAGCGCCCGTACTCCCGCGAATCTGGCAAACCTAAGAGAACCCTTATGGAACTGACTCCCAGAGAAAAAGACAAGCTGTTGCTGTTTACCGCTGCGCTGGTGGCGGAACGTCGCCTGGCCCGCGGGCTGAAGCTGAACTACCCGGAATCGGTGGCGCTAATTAGTGCTTTCATCATGGAAGGGGCGCGTGACGGGCAAACCGTGGCCGCGCTGATGGAAGACGGGCGTCACGTCCTGCGCCGCGATCAGGTGATGGAAGGCGTACCGGAGATGATCCCGGATATTCAGGTTGAAGCCACATTTCCGGACGGTTCGAAGCTGGTCACTGTCCACAACCCGATCGTCTAAGGAGCGGCAATGATCCCAGGTGAATATCAGATCGCAAAAGGCAATATCGCGCTTAATCAGGGGCGGGAGACCTGCACGATCGTGGTGGAAAATCATGGCGACAGACCCATCCAGGTGGGATCGCACTATCACTTTTACGAAGTAAACCCGGCGCTGCGCTTTGACAGGCTGGCTGCACGCGGTTTTCGTCTGAACATTGCTGCGGGCACAGCGGTGCGTTTTGAGCCGGGACAAAAACGCGAAGTCGAACTGGTGCGCGTTGCTGGTGCACAAAGGATCGTGGGTTTTCGCAGCGAAGTGATGGGCGCACTGGAGGCAGATAATGAGTGACATTTCCCGGCAGGCATACGCCGACATGTTTGGCCCAACCACCGGCGATAAAGTGCGCCTAGCGGATACCGACCTGTGGATCGAGGTGGAACAAGACTTCACCACCTACGGCGAAGAGGTCAAATTCGGCGGCGGAAAAGTGATCCGCGACGGCATGGGCCAGGGACAAATGCGCGCCGATGCATGCGTGGATCTGGTGATAACCAACGCGCTGATCGTCGATCACTGGGGGATCGTGAAAGCGGATATCGGCATCAAAAACGGCAGGATCTTCGCCATCGGCAAAGCAGGTAATCCCGATATTCAACCCAACGTCACGATCCCGATAGGCGTAGGAACTGAAGTCATCGCTGGGGAAGGTAAGATCGTCACTGCGGGCGGCGTGGATACGCATATTCACTGGATCTGCCCACAGCAGGCGCAGGAGGCGCTGGTTTCCGGGGTGACGACGATGATCGGCGGCGGCACCGGTCCGGCGGCAGGCACTCACGCCACCACCTGCACGCCGGGCCCCTGGTACATCGCGCGCATGCTGCAGGCGGCAGACACGTTACCGGTTAACATCGGTTTGCTGGGCAAAGGCAATGGCTCAAACCCAGACGCCTTGCGCGAGCAAATCAGCGCGGGCGCAATTGGCCTGAAAATCCATGAAGACTGGGGCGCCACGCCTGCCGCTATCGACTGCGCGCTAACCGTGGCCGACGAAATGGACATCCAGGTCGCGCTGCACAGCGACACGCTCAACGAGTCCGGTTTCGTTGAAGATACGCTGGCGGCGATTGGCGATCGCACCATTCATACTTTTCACACTGAAGGCGCGGGCGGCGGCCATGCGCCGGATATCATCACCGCCTGCGCGCATCCGAATATTCTGCCCTCCTCCACTAACCCGACGCTGCCCTATACCGTCAACACTATCGACGAGCATCTCGACATGCTGATGGTTTGCCACCACCTCGATCCGGATATCGCCGAAGACGTGGCCTTTGCCGAATCCCGCATTCGCCGGGAAACAATCGCTGCCGAAGATGTGCTGCATGACATTGGCGCGTTTTCCCTGACCTCGTCCGATTCACAGGCGATGGGGCGCGTTGGCGAAGTGATCCTGCGTACCTGGCAGGTGGCGCACCGCATGAAGGTTCAGCGTGGCCCGTTGGCAGAAGAAACCGGTGACAACGACAACCTGCGCGTTAAACGCTACGTCGCCAAATACACCATCAACCCGGCATTAACCCACGGTATCGCCCATGAAGTCGGCTCCGTTGAGCCTGGCAAACTGGCCGATCTGGTGCTGTGGTCGCCCGCCTTTTTTGGCGTAAAACCGGCGACGATCGTCAAGGGCGGGATGATCGCCTGCGCGCCAATGGGCGATATCAACGCCTCGATCCCCACCCCGCAGCCGGTGCATTACCGCATGATGTTCGGCGCGCTTGGCGCGGCGCGGCACCACACCCGGCTGACCTTTATTTCGCAGGCCGCTGACGCGCAAAACATCCCGCAGCAGCTCAATCTGCAAAGCGCTATCGCCGTCGTCAAAGGCTGTCGGACAGTGAAAAAGGTCGACATGATCCACAACGGCCTGCAACCCAATATCACCGTCGATGCTCAGACTTACGAGGTGCGTATTGATGGCGAACTTATCACCAGCGAACCGGCAGATGTTTTGCCGATGGCGCAACGCTATTTTCTGTTTTGAGGAGTGACGATGATCTATCTGACCCAACGCCTTGACCACGCTCACCGCGTTACTGCAAGCGTCACGCTGCCCATTGATATCCGGGTAAAAAGTCGCGCCAGGGTAGCACTGAACGACGGTCGCGAAGCCGGGCTAATGCTACCGCGTGGTTTGCTGCTGCGCGGTGGCGATCTGCTAAGTACCGAAGATGGCAGCGAAGTGATCGAAGTGATCGCCGCACCGGAGTCGGTTTCCGTGGTGCGCTGCGCCGATCCTTTCCTGCTCGCCAAAGCCTGTTATCACCTCGGTAATCGCCACGTTCCGCTGCAAATCCTGCCTGATGAACTGCGTTACCATCACGATCATGTGCTGGACGACATGCTGCGCCAGTTCAACCTTGAGGTGACATTCGCCCAGTTGCCGTTTGAACCTGAAGCAGGCGCTTATGCCAGTGAATCACACGGGCATCACCACGGCCATGCGCACTGATGCATAACAGCCAACAGCTACGCCTGATGCAGCTCGCCAGCAGCGCGCTCCCGGTAGGGTCATTTACCTGGTCCCAGGGTCTGGAGTGGGCGGTGGAAATCGGCTGGGTGAAAAGCGTCGATGACTTCTCTGCCTGGCAAATCCAGCAGATGGAGCAGAACTTTTTTACCGTTGACCTACCGCTGCTGGCGAGACTGTATCGCGCCTGCGAGCTGGACGATCTCGACGCAGCACGCCGCTGGAGCGCTTACCTGCTGGCCTGTCGCGAAACCCGCGAACTGCGGGATGAAGAACGCAGTCGGGGTGCGGCGTTTACGCGGCTGGTCACCGACTGGGAGGCGGATTGCTCGCGAGAATGGCGCACCCTCTTTGTCGACAGCCAACTCTGCGGCATGGCCTGGCTGGGCGTGCGCTGGAAAATTCCGCTGACGGAGCTGGCGTTAAGCCTCGGCTACAGCTGGATTGAGAGTGCTGTCATGGCTGGCGTCAAGCTGGTTCCTTTTGGACAACAGGCGGCCCAGCGTTTGATTATTGCGCTCTGCGATCGCTATGCGCAGGGTTTGGCACAGGCGCTGACGTGTCCTGACACCAGCCTCGGCTCCGCAACGCCGTTGGCCGCTATCGCGTCTGCCCGGCATGAAACCCAATATTCCCGATTATTCCGCTCCTGAGGAGAAAAAATGAGTAACTACAAACATCCCTTGCGTGTGGGCGTTGGTGGCCCGGTTGGCTCGGGCAAAACGGCGCTGCTGGAAGCGTTATGCAAAGCCATGCGCAGCAGCTATCAATTGGCGGTAGTGACCAATGATATCTACACCAAAGAAGATCAGCGCATTCTCACCGAGGCTGGCGCACTGGAACCGGACAGAATCGTTGGTGTGGAAACCGGTGGCTGCCCGCATACCGCCATCCGCGAAGATGCGTCGATGAATCTGGCCGCCGTAGAAGCGCTGAGCGAGAAATTCGGCAATCTGGATCTGATTTTTGTGGAAAGCGGCGGCGATAACCTGAGCGCCACCTTCAGCCCGGAACTCGCGGATCTGACGATCTATGTGATCGATGTTGCTGAAGGCGAGAAGATCCCGCGTAAAGGTGGTCCGGGGATCACCAAATCCGATTTTCTGGTGATCAATAAAACCGATCTTGCCCCTTACGTCGGCGCATCGCTGGAGGTGATGGAGCGCGATACTTTGCGCATGCGCGGCGAGCGTCCGTGGACGTTTACTAACCTGAAGGCGGGCGACGGTCTGGCGACGATTATTGCGTTTCTGGAAGAGAAAGGCATGCTGCGGATGTAGTAAGAATTATCGCCGGGTGGCGGCTTCGCCAGACCCGGCCTACGGTTTTGTAAGCCCGGTAAACGCAGCGCCACCGGGCAAAAAAAACTTATGCTGCCGGTAATTCCGCCAGCGGCCAGCGTGGACGCACGGTCACGCCAAGATCCGCCGTTGCACCCGCTTTAAAGCGCACCATGCCCGCGTAGGCGATCATCGCCCCGTTATCGGTACAAAATTCCGGACGCGCGTAAAACACTTCGCCACGACGTTTTTGCATCATCTCAGCCAGCTTTGCGCGCAGCGTACGGTTCGCACTCACGCCTCCCGCCATCACCAGACGTTTAAAACCGGTTTGATCCAGCGCGCGTTTGCACTTGATCATCAGCGTATCAACCACCGCATCTTCAAACGCTCGGGCGATATCAGCGCGGGTCTGATCGTCATTTTCGTTATTACGAATGGTATTCGCAGCGAAGGTTTTCAAACCTGAGAAGCTGAAATCCAGCCCCGGACGGTCAGTCATCGGACGCGGGAAGACAAAACGTTTTTCAACGCCTTGTGATGCCAGCTTTGACAGCATTGGGCCACCAGGATAATCCAATCCCAGCAGCTTGGCGGTTTTGTCGAACGCTTCACCGGCAGCATCATCAATCGATTCGCCCAGCAATTCATACTGACCGATACCGGTGACGCTGATCAACTGCGTGTGGCCGCCGGAAACCAGCAGCGCGACGAACGGGAATGCAGGGGGATTATCTTCCAGCATTGGCGCCAGCAGATGCCCTTCCATGTGGTGCACAGGAATTGCCGGTACGCCCCAGGCGAACGCCAGCGAACGTCCTACGGTTGCGCCAACCAGCAGCGCACCAACCAGACCAGGACCTGCGGTATACGCCACCGCATCGATCTCTTTTGCCGTCAGTCCCGCTTCTTTCAGCGCGGCCTGGATCAACGGTACGGTTTTACGTACGTGATCGCGCGAGGCCAGTTCAGGCACTACGCCGCCGTAGTCAGCATGTAATTTCACCTGACTATACAATTGGTTGGCTAAAAGACCTTTTTCATCGTCGTAAATGGCGATGCCGGTTTCATCGCAGGATGTTTCAATACCCAGTACACGCATGACTTGTTTTACCTCGCTCTATTACCGCGCAGTGTAGGACCAATGCGGGTTGATGTAAAACTTTGTTCGCCCCAGGAGTTTCGCTCGTGTATACTCCTTGTCCTTATAAAAGTCCCTTTCAAAATCGCGTCGGTGCTTTACAAAGCAGCAGCAATTGCAGTAAAATTCCGCACCATTTTGAAATAAGCTGGCGTTGATGCCAGCGGCAAACCGAATTTATTAAAGGTGAGAGTTACATGCCGGTAATTAAAGTACGTGAAAACGAGCCGTTCGACGTAGCACTGCGTCGCTTCAAGCGTTCATGCGAAAAAGCAGGTGTTCTGGCGGAAGTTCGTCGTCGTGAGTTCTATGAAAAACCGACTACCGAACGTAAGCGCGCTAAAGCTTCTGCTGTGAAACGTCACGCGAAGAAACTGGCTCGCGAAAACGCACGCCGTACTCGTCTGTACTAATCCATTGAGAGCCAAAGCTCTCAATTCAGACTGAGTTGTAGTTGTAAGGCCGTGCTTCCGGAAGGAATGCGCGGCTTATTTTCGTTTATACACGTCATCATTCAAGCTGCCTCAGCGTTGGCTGCAGTCGCTCACCCCAGTCACGTACAGCTGTACGCTCCTGAGGATTCGCTTCCTTGCCGCCTTGATGCATCCTGAATGATTTTGTGTATATGAGTCATCAAAAAACAGGGGCTTATGGCTGGACGAATTCCTCGCGTTTTTATCAATGACCTGCTGGCAAGAACCGACATCGTCGATCTCATCGACGCGCGGGTAAAGCTGAAAAAGCAGGGCAAAAATTATCACGCGTGCTGTCCGTTCCATAACGAAAAAACCCCCTCTTTCACCGTAAACGGTGAAAAACAGTTTTATCACTGCTTTGGGTGTGGCGCGCATGGCAACGCCGTCGACTTTCTCATGAACTACGACAAGCTCGAGTTTGTGGAAACCGTCGAAGAACTGGCCGCAATGCACAACCTTGAAGTGCCCTATGAAGCAGGCAGTGGCCCCAGTCAGATAGAGCGCCATCAACGGCAAAGCCTTTATCAATTGATGGACGGCCTGAACACTTTTTATCAACAGTCTTTGATGCAGCCCGCCGCTACCCCTGCGCGCCAGTACCTGGAAAAGCGAGGATTAAGTAGCGACGTTATCACCCGTTTTGCTATTGGTTTTGCGCCCCCCGGCTGGGACAACGTCCTGAAACGGTTTGGCGGCAATGCTGAGAATCGCAAATCGCTGGTCGATGCGGGGATGTTGGTCACCAACGATCAGGGACGCAGTTACGATCGCTTCCGCGAACGGGTGATGTTCCCCATTCGCGACAAACGTGGTCGAGTCATTGGTTTTGGTGGACGCGTGCTGGGCGATGCCCTGCCGAAATATCTGAACTCCCCGGAAACCGATATTTTCCATAAAGGCCGCCAGCTGTATGGCCTTTATGAAGCCCAGCAGGATAACGCCGATCCACAGCGCCTGTTAGTGGTAGAAGGCTATATGGATGTGGTGGCGCTGGCGCAATACGGCATTAACTACGCCGTGGCATCCCTAGGGACGTCAACTACTGCCGATCACATCCAACTGTTGTTCCGCGCGACGAACAACGTAATTTGCTGTTACGACGGCGACCGTGCCGGACGCGACGCAGCATGGCGCGCGCTGGAAACCGCACTGCCCTATATGACAGACGGACGCCAGCTACGCTTCATGTTTTTACCTGACGGCGAAGACCCCGATACGCTGGTGCGTAAAGAAGGGAAAGAGGCCTTTGAGGCCCGGATGGAGCAGGCGCTGCCGCTCTCCGCGTTTTTATTTAACAGCCTGCTGCCGCAGGTGGATTTGAGTACCCCGGACGGACGCGCACAGCTCAGTACGCTGGCATTACCGCTGATTACTCAGATACCAGGCGAAACGTTGCGCATTTACTTGCGACAGGAGTTGGGGAACAAGCTCGGCATTCTGGATGACAGCCAGCTTGAACGTTTAATGCCTAAACTGGCAGAAAATGGGGCTTCCCGCCCTGTTCCACAGCTAAAACGTACGACCATGCGTATACTTATAGGGTTGCTGGTACAGAACCCGGGCCTCGCCCCGCTGGTTCCACCGTTAGGCGCACTGGATAGTAATAAGCTGCCTGGACTTGGCTTATTCAGAGAACTGGTCAACACTTGTCTGGCTCAGCCAGGTCTGACCACCGGGCAACTTTTAGAACACTACCGTGGCACAAATGATGCTGCGACCCTTGAAAAACTGTCGATGTGGGACGATATAGCAGATAAAGATATCGCGGAAAAAACCTTCACCGACTCACTCAACCATATGTTTGATTCGATGCTTGAACTGCGCCAGGAAGAGTTGATAGCTCGTGAGCGCACACACGGTTTAAGCAGCGAAGAACGCCGGGAACTCTGGACACTGAACCAGGAACTGGCCAAGAAATAAGAGAAAGACAAACAAAGACAAAATCATTCGCGTTGTATCAAGGCAGCAAGTGAACGAACGCCTGGGAGTGTACATAAGTACATGACCAGGAAGAGAGAACACAGCTAACGCAGAGACAACGTGAAAGATGAAGTATTTAACGGCTTAACTGCCGAATATCGATCGGGAAGCCCCCGACAGCCGCACGGAGAGGCAGCGGCAAAATATAAGTATGCCCTCGTTTTGCCGTTGGCGGTTTTACCGCCCAACACCAATCAAACGAATTAAGTGTGGATACCGTCTTATGGAGCAAAACCCGCAGTCACAGCTGAAGCTTCTTGTCCAACGTGGTAAGGAGCAAGGCTATCTGACCTATGCCGAGGTCAATGACCATCTGCCGGAAGATATCGTCGATTCAGATCAAATCGAAGACATCATCCAAATGATCAATGACATGGGTATTCAGGTGATGGAAGAAGCACCTGATGCCGATGATCTGCTGCTTGCTGAAACCTCCAACAGCACCGATGAAGACGCGGAAGAAGCGGCTGCCCAGGTTCTGTCCAGCGTTGAGTCCGAAATCGGTCGTACGACTGACCCGGTCCGCATGTACATGCGTGAAATGGGTACCGTTGAACTGTTAACCCGCGAAGGCGAAATCGACATCGCTAAACGCATCGAAGACGGGATTAACCAGGTTCAATGCTCCGTTGCCGAATACCCGGAAGCTATCACCTACCTGCTTGAGCAGTACGATCGCGTAGAAGCTGAAGAAGCACGTCTTTCCGATCTGATCACTGGCTTTGTCGATCCAAATGCGGAAGAAGACATGGCGCCAACGGCGACCCACGTCGGTTCTGAACTCTCTCAGGAAGAGATGGATGACGATGAAGACGAAGATGAAGAAGATGGCGACGACGACAGCAGCGATGATGACAACAGCATCGACCCTGAGTTAGCGCGTGAAAAATTCGGTGAACTGCGTACTCAGTACGAAATCACTCGCGACACCATCAAAGCGAAAGGCCGCAGCCATGCTGCCGCGCAGGAAGAAATTCAGAAGCTGTCCGAAGTGTTCAAACAGTTCCGCCTGGTGCCGAAGCAGTTCGACTACCTGGTAAACAGCATGCGCGTCATGATGGACCGCGTGCGTACTCAGGAACGTCTGATCATGAAGCTCTGCGTTGAGCAGTGCAAAATGCCGAAGAAAAACTTCATCACCCTGTTCACTGGCAACGAAACCAGTGAAACCTGGTTCAACGCGGCAATCGCGATGAACAAACCGTGGTCTGAAAAACTGCACGACGTTGCAGATGACGTTCACCGCGGCCTGCAGAAACTGCAGCAGATTGAAGAAGAAACCGGCCTGACCATCGAGCAGGTTAAAGATATCAACCGTCGCATGTCCATCGGTGAAGCGAAAGCCCGCCGTGCGAAAAAAGAGATGGTTGAAGCGAACTTACGTCTGGTTATCTCTATCGCTAAAAAATACACCAACCGTGGCTTGCAGTTCCTGGATCTGATTCAGGAAGGTAACATCGGTCTGATGAAAGCGGTTGATAAGTTTGAATACCGTCGTGGTTACAAGTTCTCCACCTATGCAACCTGGTGGATCCGTCAGGCGATCACCCGTTCGATCGCGGATCAGGCGCGTACCATCCGTATCCCGGTACATATGATTGAGACTATCAACAAGCTCAACCGTATCTCCCGTCAGATGCTGCAAGAGATGGGCCGCGAGCCGACGCCAGAAGAACTGGCTGAGCGCATGCTGATGCCGGAAGACAAGATCCGTAAAGTGCTGAAGATCGCTAAAGAGCCTATCTCCATGGAAACGCCAATCGGCGACGATGAAGATTCGCATCTGGGTGATTTCATCGAGGATACCACCCTCGAGCTGCCGCTGGACTCTGCGACCACCGAGAGCCTGCGTGCCGCAACGCACGACGTTCTGGCTGGCCTGACCGCCCGTGAAGCGAAAGTTCTGCGTATGCGCTTCGGTATCGATATGAATACCGACCACACGCTGGAAGAAGTGGGTAAACAGTTCGACGTTACCCGCGAACGTATCCGTCAGATCGAAGCGAAAGCGCTGCGTAAACTGCGCCACCCGAGCCGCTCTGAAGTGTTGCGTAGCTTCCTCGACGATTAATCTCGCCGTATAAGTTCAAACGCCACCGCAAGGTGGCGTTTTTCTTTACATCCCGCGCATGACCAGCGCATCATCCAACTCGCGATACGCCTCCACCAGCTTATCCAGTGTAATCCGGCTCAATCCGCTGGGATTCGGCAATACCCAAATCTGCGTCGCGCCAATGGTCAGCGTCTGTTTTCCCCACTGCGCCCCACGCTGGCTAAGCCCCTGCTCAAATGCCTGTTTCCCAAGGATAGCGAGCGCGGCTGGCTGATACTCTTCTATTTTCTCAATAAGCAGACGACCGCCGCTACGCATCTCTTGTAGCTTCACTTCATTGGCTTGTACCGTTGGTCTGTCGACAAACTTAGTCACGCCGCAGCGAAAGTCCAGCAGATGCTGTGCCTCTTCAGGTTTAAGCTGGCGATCGGTAAATCCCGCCTGATGGATAACCTTCCAGAAGCGATTAGCGGGGTGCGCAAAGGGGAATCCTGTACCTGCGGAAGAAAGCCCCGGATTGATACCGCAAAACACCACCCGCAGCTCCGGTGCCAGTATGTCCTTAACCATAATTACTCCGAACAATACATCAGAGGAACCAGTATAACGGACTGAAAATACATTGTTTATAAAAACAGCATCCGTACGCTTATGTCTGGATTGCAACGCGGAGTTACTTTATAATCCACCGCCACGGCCCCTTAGCTCAGTGGTTAGAGCAGGCGACTCATAATCGCTTGGTCGCTGGTTCAAGTCCAGCAGGGGCCACCAAATCTCAAGGACTTGCGAGAAATCGCAGGTCCTTTTTTTATGGGCATTCCGTGGAAATTGGCATGTAGCAAAATCAATACTTGCTTACATCAATATGTTGAATGAGTACACAGAAGAACATGGCTGGCGGGGGCTAAAGCTATTTACGCGATACACCTGTTCAGAAAACAGCATGTTAATGGCAACCCCATCTGGACGCCGCCATCCTGGGATGGAAACGTCCGTTAGAGTTTAATTCGATAGTCAGCTCACACTAGCTCTTTGAGCTGCTCCTGCATATAGGTTGAAAAATACTCTGGGTTCTTGATAAGGATGCGGTTACCGGAGGCGACTTTTTCTGCCCATCCGGCCACTTTTTTCGTGAACTCGGGATTCCATCCCTCTTGCTCACCCCGTGCCATCACAACTTCCGGACTCGCTGGCACACCTAAGTCATGCAAATACTTTAAGATTCCCTTAGCGGTACTTTCATCCATTGAATGTGGTACTGACGCCGAAGTGTTCATACCACCAATAAAATCCAATGCTTTCTCAATTGCTGTTGGCATGCTCTTATCCTTAAAATTAACCACGTGAGAGACACATTTATACTATGTACCCAACTCCGCCGGGATATCAAAGAGAACATCGCCTTTATTTGACTTACCCCGCAGCTAAACGCTTGCGCGGCTGTTTTCTGCGCTATTTTTTTGCTTCTCCGGCTAAAACTAGCCCAGTTGCCACCGCATTACGCGGCCCTTCGGTACCTCGAATATTACCCTGCCCGGCGACAACGCCGTAATGCGCCAGCGCATCGGTGATCATCTGCGGGATTTCGAAATCCAGCGAAGAACCGCCTACCAGCACCACAAAAGTCATATCGCGAATAGAGCCACCGGGTGACACCTGGCGTAACGCGCGCAGGCAGTTGGTCACAAAAACCTTCTCTTTAGCCTGTCGGCGCACCAGACGGATTTTTTCCAGCGAGGTCTGGTTATCTACCGGGATCAGCTCACCCTCTTTCAAGTACACCACTTTGGCGAATACTGACGGACTGAGCGGTTCGCGGAAAAACTCCACCGCGCCGTTCTCATGGCGAATGCTGAACAGGCTCTCCACTTTTGCCAGCGGGTATTTTTTTATTTCCTCCGCCAGAAATGCATCGCTTAAGCCCAGCTCAGTTTGAATCAACAGGCTGACCATATTCCCCGCGCCGGCCAGATGTACCGCTTTCACTACGCCGTCGCTATTGATGACGGCGGCATCGGTAGATCCTGCGCCTAAGTCAAGGATCGCCAGCGGTGCGGCGCATCCGGGCGTAGTTAACGCCCCCGCCACGGCCATGTTAGCCTCCACGCCGCCCACCTCAACCAGAGTGTTTAACCGGACGCTCAGCTCACTGGCGATGGCCTGCATCTGTAAACGATCGGCTTTCACCATCGCCGCAATGCCCACGGCGTTCTCCATTGAACACTCTCCGGCGATGCCGCCCTGCACCTTGCGCGGAATAAATGTATCGACCGCCAATAGATCCTGAATATGCACCGTGTTCATGTCATGACCGGTCAGCGAGGCCATCACCTTACGCACCCGCTCCAGCATGCCGCCTGCGTGCGTACCAGCTTCCCCACGAATATCGCACACGGGCGCACAGGCGCTCATCGCCTGCATAATGGCCTGTGCGCCTTGCGCTACGTCGGCTTCACTACTGCGCTTTTCGCCACGGATAACGATCTTGCCTGCCGGGATAATCCTTGAGCGCACATCACCCTGCGGGGTTTTCAGCACCACGGCGGAACGGTTGCCAATCAGCGCTCTGGCGATGGGGACGATAGTTTGCGTTTCCTCCGGCGTCAGGGCAAAGAAGGTCGCGATGCCGTAAGGATTCGACAGCACCCGCACCACCTGTCCCGGGGCCGCCACTTCCACCGCCGCCAGCACGCCTTCCGGCACCTTCTCCAGCAGAGTGACTTCATCAACCACCGGTATTGGCCGGTGCAGGCGATTATTCACCAGCACGCCATCATCCTTTTTCAGGATGGCCGCCACTACGTTGATGCCGCGATCCATCGCTTCATTGATAAACCAAACCGCCTCAAGGAAATCCATCTCCTCGTCCACCAACGGGATCCAGCCCTGGGCAAATCGATCCTCATCCAACGCCGCCAACTTCTCCACGGCGATGGTGGTTCCCATGCCCACGCCAACGCCGCCGGGCGTTTGCGGGTTATGGCCAATCATCGTTGATTCGGTAATGATGGTTTCAGTGATGGTTTCCATCGCCACATCGCCAATAACCGGCGCGGCCTCGTTGATGCAGATTTTTGCCACATCCTGCAGCGACCACGGCGTTTTATCCAGCGCCTGCTGCAGGGACGCGACTACCCCGGCGATATTTTCCCGCGTGCCTTTCATCCCGGTCGTGGCGACAATCCCGCTGGCGATAAACCGGCCATCCTGCGCCAACGCCACTTCGGTGGTGGCGTTGCCGATATCGATCCCTGCAATTAACGGCATGCTGCCTCCGTCACTGACTGCCTTTACGCAGCTTATTTCTCTGCTGGTATACCTCTGCCGATTCGCGGACAAACCCGGCGTTCACCGTGGCGTGCCAGGTGTGTTCCAGTTCATCGGCAATGGCCTGCAACTCGGCGAACGAAGAACGAAACGGCCTCAGTGCGTTGTAGATCTCCAGAATGCGGGCATCCGGGATCGCAATCAGTTCTGCCGCACGACGAAAATTGCGCGCCACGGCATGACGCTGCATCTGCTCGGCAATCTGCGCCTGGTACTCCAGCGTTTGCTGAGAAATACGCACATCCTGCGGCCCTACGCGGCCCGCCAGCACATTCTCAAGGGTAATGTCGGTTAGCGGCTTGCCGGTAGGCGTCTGGATTTTCTCCGGGCAGCGGGTGGCTAATGGGTAATCCTGCGCGGTCATGATGTTGTCGTTCATGGTCATTCCCTTACCAGTGCAATATGCAACGTGACAGGCGCAGCATCCTGCACCACGTGTTTGGTTTCTTTGATATGAAACAGCGCGGCCTTGGCCATAAATTTAGGGCGCACCATCTGGTCATTGACCACTGGCACCGGCGAAGGCGACTCTTTGCGTGCATATCGCGCGGCGTTTTTACCAATCTGACGATAGGTTTCCAGCGTCAGCAGCGGAGCCTGAGAAAACAGTTCCAGGTTACTTAGCGGCAGCAGATCGCGCTGATGAATCACCGTGGTTCCTTTCGACTGGATACCAATCCCAATGCCTGAGCCGCTGAGATTTGCCGCATCCCATGCCATAAAAGAAACATCCGAGGTGCGCAGAATTCTCACCACCCGCGCATGCAGCCCCTCTTCTTCGATGCCAGCAACCAGCTCTTTCAAAATCGCGTTGTGCGGCATATCAATCAAGGTTTTATGCTGATACTTATCAAATGCCGGGCCGACGCCAATCACCACCTCATCCACGCGTTCATCCGCGTTAGCCGCCTCGCCTTCGCTCACCTGTAAGGTGAAAACCGGCTTACATTCAGTTGTGCATTCCACTGTGTACCGCCTTATTCGATCGAGCCGGGCTGAACCACGCCCGCAATATTTTTAATTTCCGCCCAGCGTTCGGCACTGATGCGATAGCCGGTACCAGGTCCCTGATAATCATTGATGTCGTTGACGGCGCTGACGACGTCGAACTGGCGATCCAGAATGGCCGACGTTTGCAGGTAATCACCGGTAACACGCTGTCTCAGCATGTTGAGGATATTGCTGGCGATATCTTCGAAGCCGCTGCAACTCAACGCGCCGACGATATCCAGCCCGGTGATATTGCGCTTCATCATCTCTTCCACGGCAGCCAAATCCTCAACTACATTACGCGCAGGCATATCTTTGCTGCCGTGAGCATAAGTAGCAGCTTCGACTTCTTCATCGCTAATCAGCGGCAGGCCCAGTTCGCGGAACACTGCCTGAATGGCGCGTGCGGCCTTATTGCGAATGGCGATGGTTTCCTCTTCCGTGACTGGACGCAGACCGCCGTCAACCATCAGATCGCGTTGCAGAATGTTGTAATCATCGAAATCTTCAGCGTCGAAGTTCGACCCGGCAAACATGTTGTCGTAGTTGGGTACCGCGCTGTAACCGGAGAAAATAAAGTCGGTACCCGGCAGCATCTGCATCAGGGTGCGGGCAGTACGGCGAATATCGGAGTGGGAAAAGGTCTGGTCATTGGCGGAGGCCACTTCAAGGTCGAGCATTGAGGCAATCAGGTTTTCCGCCAGCACCGCGCGGATCCCTGACGGCACTGCGCCGGTCATGCCGATACAGCTGACCGCACCATTTTGCAGCCCCTGTACGCCCGCGCCTTTGGTGATAAAAATGCAGCGCGACTCCAGATAAAGCATCGATTTACTTTCGGAATAGCCCATCAGCGCTTCCGAGCCGGTGCCGGAGGTGTAGCGCATCTTCAGACCACGCGACGCATAAGCCGAGGCGAGAAACGCTTTGGACCACGGCGTGTCATCACCGTCGGTAAACACCGATTCTGTGCCATACACCGACACCGTTTCGGCATAACTGGTTAGCCCTCGCATGCCCAACTCCAGCTCCGTGGCCTCTTCAACGGAACATTGCGTCAGCACACCGGGGCGACCGCACTGGGAACCCACCAGCAGTGCCAGGGCGTTAAACGGCGCGTAGCGGGCGATCCCGACCGTCGTTTCCTGCTCGGAAAAGCCGCGGATCCCCGCTTCAGCAGCGTCGGCGGCAATCTGTACCGGGTTATCTTTCAGGTTAGTCACGTGGCACTGGTTGGAGGGAGTGCGTCTGGCGCGCATTTTTTGTAGCGCCATCATCATCTCCACCACGTTCATTTGCGCCATCACTTCCACCGCTTTCGCCGGGGTGATGGCGGTGGTAATGGCAATAATCTCTTCCCGACTGACGTGGATATCCACCAGCATTCTGGCGATCTCCAGCGCGTCGAGCTGCATGGCGCGCTCAGCTTCGGCCACGTTAATCGCATAGTCGGCAATGAAACGGTCGATCATGTCGAACTCGGCTCGGCTCTTACCGTCCAGCTCAACAATACGACCATTTTCCACCTTCACCGACGACGTCGGATCGTAGGGGCTTTCCATGGCGATCAGCCCCTCTTCAGGCCATTCGCCAATCAGCCCATCCTGATTTACAGGCCGCTTCGCAAGCACTTCGAATCGTTTTGATCTTCTCATGATTTATTGACTCAAAAGGTAAAAAATAGGGACGCCGGGCCGCATTGCCGGGGACATCACACCCGGCATTCGCCTTTCATCAGCAATGGCCGAACTCTAAATGAGCCAAGCAATAAAAAAAATAAAATTAATTTCGTTCCAATTTGGCACCTAATAAAAATGCATCGTTCCATATTGAAACGCAATTCAGGAATATCCATCGTGAATTGTGACGAGGTTAAATGATCATTATCAATAAACGCAAAATCAGGGAAATAAATTTAATTTTTATGAAAAATCCACCCTATTGACTTAATAATGCGCCGCGAGAAAATAAGGTAAAGCCAATGATAAAAATAGCTGTTGCGCGATATGTTTCGTGACCTCAGCCCTACAACATTTTCAGGAGAGACTGTGAATAAGAGCCAACAAATTGCCACCATTACGCTGGCGGCTGCAAAAAAAATGGCGCAGGCCGTTGAGGCTAAAGCGCTTGAGATCAACGTTCCGGTGGTCTTTTCCGTGGTGGATCACGGCGGGAATACGCTGCTAATGCAACGCATGGACGATGCGTTTGTCACCAGCTGTGATATCTCTCTTAATAAAGCGTATACCGCCTGCTGCCTGCGCCAGGGTACCCATGAAATTACCGACGCGGTACAACCTGGCGCTTCGCTATATGGTTTGCAGCTTACTAACCAACAGCGCATTGTTATTTTCGGCGGCGGCTTACCTGTCATATTAAACGGTAAGTTAATTGGTGCCGTTGGCGTTAGCGGCGGCACTGTCGAACAAGACAGATTATTAGCAGAAACCGCACTGAATTTTTTCTCTGAATTATAATTTAAATCTAAGAAGGTATATTATGAGCTATCGTATGTTTGATTACCTGGTGCCAAATGTGAACTTCTTTGGCCCCAATGCTATTTCCGTTGTCGGCGAACGCTGCAAACTGTTAGGCGGTAAAAAAGCGCTGCTGGTTACAGATAAAGGTCTGCGGGCTATTAAAGACGGTGCGGTAGATAAAACACTCGCCCATTTACGTGAAGCGGGCATTGACGTGGTGGTTTTTGACGGCGTTGAGCCAAATCCCAAAGACACCAACGTGCGCGATGGTCTGGAGGTCTTTCGCAAAGAGCATTGCGATATCATCGTTACCGTTGGCGGCGGTAGCCCGCATGACTGCGGTAAAGGCATCGGTATCGCGGCAACTCACGAAGGCGATCTCTACAGCTATGCCGGGATTGAAACCCTGACCAACCCGCTGCCGCCTATCGTTGCGGTGAATACCACTGCCGGTACCGCCAGCGAAGTCACCCGCCACTGCGTGCTGACCAATACCAAAACCAAAGTGAAGTTTGTGATTGTCAGCTGGCGCAACCTGCCGTCGGTCTCCATTAACGATCCGCTGCTTATGCTCGGCAAACCCGCTCCGCTGACCGCCGCGACCGGTATGGACGCCCTGACCCACGCCGTAGAAGCCTATATTTCCAAAGATGCCAACCCGGTCACCGACGCCGCCGCTATTCAGGCTATTCGCCTGATCGCACGCAACTTGCGTCAGGCCGTAGCGCTGGGCAGCAACCTGAAAGCTCGCGAGAACATGGCCTACGCCTCTCTGCTGGCGGGCATGGCCTTCAACAACGCCAACCTCGGCTACGTTCACGCAATGGCGCATCAGCTTGGCGGTCTGTACGACATGCCACACGGCGTGGCGAATGCCGTTCTGCTCCCGCACGTGGCGCGCTATAACCTGATCGCTAACCCGGAGAAATTTGCCGATATCGCAGAATTTATGGGCGAAAACACTGACGGACTTTCCACCATGGATGCCGCCGAACTGGCCATTCACGCCATTGCCCGTCTCTCCGCTGACATCGGCATTCCGCAGCATCTGCGCGATCTGGGCGTCAAAGAAGCCGATTTCCCGTACATGGCGGAAATGGCGCTGAAGGACGGCAACGCCTTCTCTAACCCACGCAAAGGGAACGAGAAAGAAATTGCCGAGATCTTCCGTCAGGCATTCTGATAACGCAGGGGGCGCAATGTCACTTTCATCACCGGGTGTACATCTGTTTTATCACTCACGCTGGCAGGATACTCGCGTGCTTGATGAGCTGTGCTGGGGACTGGAAGAGCAAGGCGTCCCTTGCCGGGCAATCTGTTGCGACGAGCATGACTGCGCGCTGGCATTGAGCAAACTTGCGGCCAAAAGCTCAACGCTACGTGTCGGTCTGGGTCTTAACGCCACGGGTGATATTGCTTTAACCCACGCCCAGTTGCCCGAAGATCGGGCGCTGATCCGTGGGCATATCCGCGCCGGAATTGCGCAGATCCGAACGCTTGGCGCCAATGCCGGTCAACTGGTCAAAGTACTTCCCTTCAACGAGATAAAATAAATGTACCGCATCTACACCCGAACCGGCGATAAAGGCACGACCGCGCTGTTTGGCGGCAGCCGTATCGACAAAGATGACATCCGCGTTGAGGCCTATGGCACGGTGGATGAACTGATTTCCCAGCTTGGCGTCTGCTATGCCAGCACGCACCAGACCGGGCTACGCCAGGACCTGCACGCCATACAGAAGATGCTGTTTGTACTGGGTGCAGAGCTCGCCAGCGATGAGAAAGGACTCGCGCGCTTACAACAGCTTATTGGCGATGAGGATATTCAGGCGCTGGAGCAGCTTATTGACCGCAATATGGCGCAAAGCGGCCCGCTCAAAGAGTTTGTTATTCCGGGGAAAAATCTGCCATCGGCACAGCTACACGTTGCGCGAACTCTGACGCGCCGACTGGAGCGGATCCTTATCGCAATGAGCAGAACGCTGACGTTACGCGATGAACCCAGGCGTTACATCAACCGACTGTCGGACGCGCTGTTCTCGATGGCGAGAATTGAAGAAACTAGTCCAGATGCTTGCGCTTAAACTGGCTGGCATCAATGTCGTATTGCTTCATCTTGCGCCACAAGGTAGTGCGACCAATGTTCAGCAGTTGCGACATCTCCTGTACGCGTCCGCTGGTGACGCGAGCAGCATGGATAATCGCCTCTTTTTCGATAGCGGTAAAGGTCAGACTGGCTGGCAGCAGTGAAGACGCCGTCTCCAGACCAGGACGTTCGGCAAACAGATAATCCGGTAGATTGCTCAGCCGAATATGGCCGTTATCACTGCTGATAGCGATGTTTTCGATAATGCTGTTCAGCTCAAAGTCATTGCCCGGCCACGAATAGGCCACCAGTTGTGCCAGCGCGTCGTCGTCGATCTTCAAACTGGATGAAAAGCGTTTTTTCAGGCTATTCAGCCGCGTATAAATCAGCGAGGGAATACTGTTACGCCGCGCCCGCAGCGGGGGGATCACTATCTCAAAAGAGTGCAGCGCGTAATATAGCTGACGGCTAAAGCGGTTTTGCTCCACCAGATTGGCTAGATCAACCGTGGTGGTGGCGATCACTTTGACATCCACCGGAATCAACCGACGGGCATCCAGGCGGGTTAGTACCCCCTGCTTGATCACCTGTAACAGCGCGGATTGCAGCTCCGGCGCCAGATATTCAATTTTTTCCAGAAACAGCGTGCCGCCGTTCGCCAGTTCAAGACGGCTCAGCCGACCATTTTCATCGTCGGTGGGCGCACTGCCCATAAAATCCTGCCCCAGCACGCTATTGGCATACAGTTGACAGTTCACGGCAATATACGGTCCGCTGGCGCGCTCGCTTTCATTGTGAATCGCCTGACTCAGCAGCTCTTTACCGACGCCCTCTTCCCCGCACAGTAGGATCGGGAAACTTCCCCTTGCCGCCTGGCGACCGAAATGGATCAAGCGACGGGTTTCCGGATCGTCTGTCGACATCTGCTCGAAGGTGTGACTCACCTTGCCGAGCTGGCTGGTCATCAGCTGGCGCATTTGCTCCACCGGATGCAGCAGCAGGATAAAGCTGTTGCCCTGTTCCTCAACAATCGGTTTTAGGGTGATGACGGCATCAACAAACTGATGCTGGCTTTCAAAGGTAACTTCGACGTGATTCAGGCCGCGGGCATGTTTGATCGCCCGGCGCAGCAGCATGGGGAGATTGAGCAGATCGTGAATGTTTTTTCCCTGACTGGCCTGCGCATCGAGATGCAAAAGCAGCGCCGCACGCGCATTGAGGAACTGCAATACGCCCTGTTCGTTCCAGGCCATCACACCATCATCCATACTCTCCAGCAGCCCGTACATCTGGTTCAGATGGCGGTTGGATTCAGCCAGCAGGCTGTCGGTCAGCAAAGAGTTGCCGACTTCTCTGGCAATCGCCAGCGTCAGGGATAAATCAGAAACGCACTCATGCTCCACCAGACAACACAGCGAGATGGAGCCGAACAGTCGACCATGGTTATCGAAGACCGGCGTCGAGCAGAACGACCACGGATGCAGAGCCTGTTTAAAATGCTGATCGCCAGAGGTTTTTGTCGGCTGGCCCGGCATCGTCGCCAGCGACAAGGCACAACTGCCAATGATGCTTTCCGCACAGTAGCTGCCGTCGCGAAACCCAAGCTCCGCCAGCTGTTCCACCGTCTGCGGATCGCCGCAACGGCTGAGGATACAGGCTGATTCATCCAGAATCAGCAGCGCGCACGGGCGGCCGTCCATAAACTCCCAGGCATCTTCCAGCGCAGCCTGAGCAATCGTCAGCAACGCCGTCTTGCGACGACAAATCGACTCAAAGGTCAGCCCTTGCGCCTGATGCGGCGCCTGCCAGGTTTCCCGCTGCATAAACTTGCTGCAACGATGCCATGACTGGGCAATGATTGAAGAGACTTCCTTCCCGATGCTATGCGTGTGCGCCGTCATATCCCTTTCCGCTGTTTAACCATAGACAACCCCTCCGGCAGAGACTGTCAGAGGGGAGAAGATGCCGGATAAAAACCTACCGACGACTGATTAACGCGCCAGCCACTGCTGTCCAAGCAGGTCTGCCGTCAGAATAGCGGCATGTACGCTTTCAGGCGTTACCGGGAACGGCATATTGTGGATGGTTTCACCTTCTGCACAGGTCGCTTTTGCTACGGCCATGATCTTGCCGTCAACGTCTTCTTTCACGCCCATTTCCGCTAACGTTACCGGCAGGCCTACTTTCTGACAGAAATTCAGCACGGTTTCGATCTCTTCCATCGGGCTGTTTTGCAACACCAGCTGCGCCAGCGTACCAAAGGCGACTTTTTCACCGTGGTACAAATGGTGGCACTCTTCCAGAATCGTAAAGCCGTTGTGGATCGCATGCGCCCCTGCCAGACCGCTGCTTTCAAAGCCGATGCCGCTGAGGTAAGTGTTAGCTTCGACAATACGCTCCAGCGCATCGGTCACCACGCCGGCCTGCGCGGCAAAGCGTGCCTTCTCGCCTTCCGCCAGCAGGGTATCATAGCACAAGCGCGCCAGGCTCAGCGCCGCCACGGTGGACTGTCCGCCCGCCATGCTGGTCGCTCTGGCGTCATAACAGGCTTTCGCTTCAAACCAGGTCGAGAGCGCATCGCCCATCCCGGCCACCAGCAGACGTACCGGCGCTTTGGCAATGATTGCAGTGTCCATTACCACCATATCCGGGTTTTTCGGGTAGATAAGATACTCTTCAAACTCACCGGCTTCGGTATAGATAACGGACAGAGCGCTGGTTGGCGCATCGGTAGACGCGATAGTCGGGATCACCACCACCGGCAACTTCTGGTAGTAGCCAATCGCTTTGGCGGTATCCAGCGTTTTCCCACCGCCAATCCCAACCACACCGCGGCAACCGTGCTGTTTCAGAATGGTAATCAGGCGATTAATTTCAACATGGCTACATTCACCGTTAAAGCGTTCCGCATGGCAGCTAATGTCGTGGCTGTGCAGGCCGTTGAGTACCTTCTCTCCCGCCAGTTTCATCACGAAGTCATCCGCAATCACGAAAAAGCTGTCCGCCAGATTTTTAGCGTATTGACCAAACAAGGTGGAAGCGTCAGGACCCTGGAGATATTTGGCTGGAGATTGAATAACTTTTAGCATTCCTTTCATCCTCAAATAAGTACATGTTTTTACATGGTGAGCCCTGGCGTTAACCTGTTTGGCCTGATGCTGACGGCGAAAACGGGAGGTACCGGAGCGATGCAATAACTGTATGGCGAGGCGTGCACAAAAAAATCTTTCGTCTTTTTGTTCTGATATGAAACAGATAAAAACGACACATGTTCCATATTGGAACACTTAACCATAAAAAATATAAGGTTTGCGATCCCGATCCGTTCATTTGCCGCCAAATCTCCGGCACAGACGAATCTCACTTTCTCTTTTACCCACTCACTTGCCAAAATACCGGTAAAAAAAAAGCTGACAGTACCGTGTGACCTGCATTCATCGCGAGAGGAAAAAGTCGAGCAAGCTCGCATTGTGGTCGTTCACCGTTCTTTTAGGTTTCATTTCGGAACAAAAAACAATAACAACGTTCCGTAATGAAACTCATTTTAACATTGTTTTTTTCCACGCTGACTTCGCCAGAATCTCTCTATCGCCTCCGCACCATGACCATGCTTCCGGGGGTTTGTCTTACACTCAACCTCAAGGAGCCGTTATGTCTCAATTCTTTTTTAATCAACGCACCCATCTCGTGAGCGACGTCATCGACGGTACGATTATCGCCAGCCCGTGGAATAACCTGGCGCGTCTGGAAAGCGATCCGGCCATTCGCATCGTGGTCCGTCGTGACCTCAACAAAAATAACGTGGCGATCATTTCCGGCGGCGGTTCAGGGCACGAACCCGCGCACGTTGGGTTTATCGGTAAAGGTATGCTAACCGCCGCAGTCTGTGGCGACGTGTTCGCTTCCCCGAGCGTAGATGCGGTACTGACCGCCATTCAGGCGGTAACCGGTGAGGCGGGCTGTTTGTTGATCGTGAAAAATTACACCGGTGACCGTCTTAATTTCGGTCTTGCCGCCGAGAAAGCCCGTCGCCTTGGTTACAACGTTGAAATGCTGATTGTCGGCGATGACATCTCCCTGCCGGATAACAAACACCCGCGCGGCATTGCGGGAACCATCCTGGTGCATAAAATCGCGGGCTATTTTGCCGAACGCGGCTACAACCTCGCCACCGTCCTGCGTGAAGCGCAATACGCGGCCAATAACACCTTCAGTCTGGGCGTTGCGCTTTCCAGCTGTCATCTGCCGCAAGAAACCGACGCCGCCCCGCGTCATCATCCGGGCCACGCGGAGCTGGGTATGGGCATTCACGGCGAACCAGGCGCCTCGGTCATCGACACCCAGAACAGTGCGCAGGTGGTGAACCTGATGGTGGATAAACTGCTGGCTGCCCTGCCTGAAACCGGCCGTCTGGCGGTGATGATTAACAATCTTGGCGGCGTTTCTGTTGCCGAAATGGCCATAATTACCCGCGAACTGGCCAGCAGTCCGCTGCATCCGCGTATCGACTGGCTGATTGGCCCGGCCTCGCTGGTTACCGCGCTGGATATGAAAGGCTTTTCACTGACGGCTATCGTGCTGGAAGAGAGCATCGAAAAAGCGCTGCTCACAGAGGTGGAAACCAGTAACTGGCCGATGCCGG
Organism: Citrobacter sp. wls757; assembly: GCF_005280935.1. Taxonomy (NCBI): domain Bacteria; kingdom Pseudomonadati; phylum Pseudomonadota; class Gammaproteobacteria; order Enterobacterales; family Enterobacteriaceae; genus Citrobacter; species Citrobacter sp. wls757. Next base: position 109,880 of record NZ_SZWU01000069.1, read on the forward strand.
TCCCACCGCGTGAAATCAGCTGTGTACCGTCATCTCAGCGTAGCGCACGCGTGGAATTCCAGCCTTCGGCGAACGCCCTGGTGGCCGGGATTGTGGAGCTTGTCACCACAACCCTTTCCGATCTGGAGACCCATCTTAATGCGCTTGATGCCAAAGTCGGCGATGGCGATACCGGTTCAACCTTTGCCGCAGGCGCGCGGGAAATTGCCAGCCTGCTACATCGTCAGCAGTTGCCGCTGGATAACCTTGCCACGCTGTTTGCGCTGATTGGCGAACGTCTGACCGTGGTGATGGGCGGTTCCAGCGGTGTGCTGATGTCTATTTTCTTTACCGCCGCCGGGCAGAAACTGGAACAGGGAGCTAACGTTGCCGAAGCCCTGAATACGGGACTGGCGCAGATGAAGTTTTACGGCGGCGCAGACGAAGGCGATCGCACCATGATTGATGCACTGCAACCGGCCCTGACTTCGCTGCTCGCACAACCGCAAAATTTGCAGGCTGCATTCGACGCCGCGCAAGCGGGAGCCGAACGAACCTGTTTGTCGAGCAAAGCCAATGCGGGTCGCGCATCGTATCTGAGCAGTGAAAGCCTGCTCGGAAATATGGACCCCGGCGCGCACGCCGTCGCGATGGTATTTAAAGCGCTGGCAGAGAGTGAATTGAGCTAAGCCATAAGTGCCTGATGCGCTTCGCTTATCAGGCCTACGAGTACAAACCTATGTAGGCCGGATAAGGCGCTTGCGCCGCCATCCGGCAAAAATACGCCTGATGCGCTTCGCTTATCAGGCCTACGAGTACAAACCTATGTAGGCCGGATAAGGCGCTTGCGCCGCCATCCGGCGAAGATACGCCTGATGCGCTGCGCTTATCAGGCCTGCGAGTACAAACCTTTGTAGGCCGGATAAGGCGCTTGCGCCGCCATCCGGCAAAAATACGCCTGATGCGCTTCGCTTATCAGGCCTACGAGTACAAACCTATGTAGGCCGGATAAGGCGCTTGCGCCGCCATCCGGCAAAAATACGCCTGATGCGCTTCGCTTATCAGGCCTACGAGTACAAACCTATGTAGGCCGGATAAGGCGTTTACGCCGCCATCCGGCGAAGATATGCCTGATGCGCTACGCTTATCAGACCGATGAGTGCAAACTTTTGTAGGCCGGATAAGGCGCTTGCGCCGCCATCCGGCAGAACGTTAACGATAAACGCGGATCCCGCCCTCTACGCCGCGGCTAAACAGCACCTGCCAAAGCTCAATATCTCTGGCGCGGAAAGCCCCTGCGCAGGCACATAAATAATAATTAAACATTCTTCTGAAGGTGGCGGAGTAACGTGAAGACAGTTCCGGCCAGGCCTGATTAAAGCGCTCATGCCAGGCCATCAGCGTTTTATCATAATCGCTGCCGAAGTTATGCCAGTCCTCCATCACAAACCGTGATTCGCTGGCCTCGGCAATATGGGAAATTGCCGGTAAGCAACCGTTCGGGAAAATGTATTTATTGATCCACGGATCGACGCTCATCCCTTTTTTATTGCTGCCAATAGTATGCAGCAGGAACAGTCCGTCTGGTTTTAAACAACGGTCGGCGATGCTGAAATAGGTGTCGTAGTTTTTCGGCCCGACATGTTCAAACATCCCCACGGACACAATGCGATCGTAGTGTTTATCAAGATCGCGATAATCCTGCAGCAGAATGTTAACGTCCAGCCCTTCACAGCGCTGCTGCGCCATTTTCTGCTGCTCTTTGGAAATGGTAACGCCTTCTACCGCCACGCCATAATGACGCGCCGCATATTCTGCCAACCCGCCCCATCCACAACCGATATCGAGTAAACGCATACCCGGCTTAAGCTGCAGCTTCTCGCAGATCATTTTTAATTTGGCATTTTGCGCATCGTCTAAGGTGGTCGCGTCTTTCCAGTAACCGCAGGAATATTGCATATGCGGATCAAGCATCAGCGCAAAGAGATCGTTACCAATATCATAATGTTCTTTACCGACGATCCATGCGCGGCTCCGTGACTGCAAATTAAACAGGCGTGCGCTGGCAATGCGTAAAATATCTTTCAGATTACCTGGCATCTGCTGGTCGAGTTTTGCTTTCAGGATTTTGCAGAACAGAATATCGAGCCGTTCGCAGTCCCACCAGCCTTCCATATAGCTTTCGCCAAGCCCTAATGAGCCTTGTTGCAATACCCGTTTAAAGAAACCGGTATGATGAAGTTGAATGTCCCAGGCGCGCGAGCCATTAATTCTGATATCCGCTTGCGAAAGCAGCTCTTTTCCCATTCGGGTCCAGTTATCATTTGTTTCATTGACGATGACAGCATCTGAACAAAGCGAGTTCATGGTATTTACCAAAAGTGGGCTAAAAATTATTACGCAAGATTATTATGGAAAAAAGAGTGTATGTATTATGATCCGCGGACAAGATCTATCGAGCAGCGGACACACCATCGGGAGCATTGACGATTCATTTATGGAAACTCTCGCGCAAAAACAGTGGAACTCCTTCCCGGATAACTCCATGACCGAACTGCCGCAGGACGTATTCTTTCGCTCTTATGTCCTGGAAGCCAACCACCATGTACCGCAGCATTCACACTCTTTTATGCAGTTTCATTTCGCCCGCAAAGGCAGCATGCGCATTGATGTTGCCGGTAAGTGCTGGATAATCCCGGCGCATTATGGCATTTGGATCCCAAATAATACGGAGCATGCGGTTTGGGCATTAGATGATGTGTATTTAGAAAATCTGGATATTAAACCGGGTTTTCTTGAAGAGAGCATCAATGAATGCAAAGTAGTGGCTATCAGTGATTTCGCCAGAGAGTTTATTCATTACGCCACGAATTCAATTTCAGGCCATTATGATAGTCAGTCAAAAGAGGGCAAGCTGGTTAGTGTGCTGGTCGATATTATTCTGCAACTCCCGGAAGTCGCTTTTGTATTACCCTGGCCGCAGGATCGCGAATTAACCAAAGTCTGCCGAACAATACAAGAATCCCCCGCACTGGAGCATTCGGTTGAATACTGGGCGCAGCATTTGGGTATGTCTGCCCGTACCTTTTCACGCCATTTCAAAAAAGAAACCGGATTGCCTTTCAGCGTCTGGAAGCAAAAAATGCGAATACTTGAATCGGTATTAATGCTGAAGAAAAATAAAAGCGTAACCGCCGTGGCACTCGACGTTGGGTATTCAAGCACCGCGGCATTTAGCTACGCATTCCGCCAGGCGTTTGGCGTTCCGCCCTCTAATTACTAATTAACGGCGTTGATGCCAGTAAGCCGCTGCACGAACCCGTTGCTGATCGAACGCCTCGGTTTCAAAACGAGCACTCAGGTTTTTGACCACCTTGCCTTCGCCGGTGATCCAGATGAAATAATCGTCTGCGGGCACGCTTAGCCGCGATAAGTGTTCATTCACCGCCTGCTCATCATGGCCGATAAACCACTGAAGAGTAAATCCGTCGAGATGGGCAAAATAGTCCTGGTAGGCTGCATCCTGCACGCTAACCAGCGCCGTGACGTGCGGACGTACCGCCAAACGGCTGAGCGACTCCAGGCGTCGGCGCAACGCGGGCATTCCCGACTCATCACACACGTAAACCTGATACGCATAGTCCTCTGGTACCACCAAAGAACCGCGCGGCCCGCCAATCGTCAGCTTGTCACCCCCACGGGCATTCATCGCCCATGTACTTGCCACGCCGCCGTCATGAATATAGAAATCCAGTGCCAGCTCATGGCGTGTTTCGTCATACAACGGCGTGTAGTCACGGGATAACGGACGTACACCGTCAGCCCAGACAATGCCTTCATCGGTGACGACAGGTGGTACAAAGTTGCTGCCCGGTTCAGGGAAAAAGACCTTGGTATGGTCGTCAAAGCCGTGTGAGCTAAAACCGTCCAGAGCGTCACCGCCCAGTACAATACGCTGAAAGCCCGCGCTAATACGCTCTACGCGCAGGACAGTAAGTTCTCGAAAACGCAGTTCATTGCGAACGCGCTGTGGGTAGCGTGAGATGTTTTTTGTCATTTTTTCGCCTTGTGAAGATAATACGATATATCTAAATTGATTTTTTAAATGATAATGATTGCTAATCAAAAATATTGCAAGCACTTTTTGATATAGTTAACTTATGATTACCCAGTTATCACAGACAAATAAAAATAGATAATAATCATAATGTTATAAAACATTTTATTTGTAGACTTGCAAACTGATAGTTTTTAGATATAAATTAGATATATCTAAACAACATCAGGAGACGATGATGCAAAACCATCATGAAGGTTGCTGTAAGCACTCAGAGCACCAACACGAAGGCTGCTGCAAGGGTGAAGGACATCACCATGAAGGCCGCCACAACGAGCACCATGCAGGTTGCTGCAAAGGTGAAGAACATCGCCATGAAGGCTGTAACAAAGAACATCACCACGAGCAGGGTTGCGGACATCGCCACGGTCGTGGTGGCGGCGGAGGGGGTCGTCGTCAGCGGTTCTTCGGCCACGGCGAATTACGCCTGGTGATTCTGGATATCTTGACCCGCGACGCCAGCCACGGCTATGAGCTGATTAAAGCGATTGAAACCCTGACCCAGGGTAATTACACCCCAAGCCCGGGCGTTATCTATCCAACGCTGGATTTCTTGCAGGATCAGGCACTGATCACCGTCAGCGACGAGGAAGGTGGGCGTAAACAGATTGCGATCACGACTCAGGGCCAGCAGTGGCTGGATGAGAACCGTGAACATCTGGAACATATCCACGAACGGATTAAAGCCCGCTGCGTAGGTTTTGAATTACGCAAAAATCCACAGATGAAACGCGCGCTGGAAAACTTCAAAGCCGTGCTGGATCTACGCGTCAATCATGGTGATACCAGCGATGCGCAGATCAAAAAAATCATCGGTATTATCGATCGCGCTGCGCTGGATATTACTCAGCTGGATTAATCTGCACAGCAGGCGGAACCCATATGCCTGACGTTCCGCCTGTATTTTTAGTATTAATGCAGCACCGTAACCGCATCTTCCAGACGACCCGCGCGATGTTTCACCATCGCGGAAATCTGCGCACTCTCTTCAACCAGTTCGGCGTTTTTCTGTGTAATGTTGCTTAATTCATTCACCGCGCGGGTCAGGCTGGAAAGACCATCTGACTGTTCCAGCGTGGAGTGGCTGATTTGGGCGATCAGCTGAGTGACGTTTTGCACCTGCGCCACAATATCGTCCATCGTGCGTCCTGCGGCGTGAACCTGGTCAGATCCGGACTGCACCTTGTCAGCGCTGGCATCAATCAACTTGCGGATATCATTGGCTGCACTGGCGCTACGGCTAGCAAGATGACGTACTTCTCCCGCCACCACGGCGAACCCTTTCCCTTGCTCGCCCGCCCGCGCGGCTTCAACAGCGGCATTCAAAGCCAGAATGTTGGTCTGGAAGGCAATATCGTTAATCAGCGTCGTAATGGTGCCGATCCGCTGGGTGCTGTTGGCGATATCGTCCATGGTTTTGATGACGGTATCCATCGCCTCACCGCCGTGCGTTGCCGCGCTGCTGGCGGCAATAGAGAGCTTATCGGCCGCGGCGGCGGTCTCTGAGTTTTGTTTCACCGATGCCGCCATCTGATTCATGGTGGTCACCGTTTCCTGCACGTTCTCGACGGTCTGCTGCGTATGCTTGTTTAAATCGTCGCTGCCTTTCGCCAGCGTTTCGCTGTCGCTGCGCACGCAACTCACCTGGCTGGAGACGTCGTGAATGAGCCAGCGACACATTAACCCAAGCTGGCCCACTGCTCGTAGCATCAGGCCTAGTTCATCACTACGGTTAAGATGCGACACGCTGTTCCGCTCACCGGTCGCCACTTTCAGCGCCTGACGGGTGACATTCTCAATAGGACGCACAATTTGCCATTCGAAAATAGCCGTTCCCAGCACCATCACCAACGCGCTCATCAGCAGTAACGGCCATTCGGCGCCCATTTGCTGCAATGCGACCGCTAGCAGGACAAACAGGAATGCCATCACGCTGCGCACCCGCCAGCGAATCGGCATCGCCGGCAGTTTACCCAGCCAGCCTTTGCGTACCACCAGCCCTTTATGAATACGCCGGTTGCAACGTCCTTCGTTCAGCGCTTTATATAAAGGCTCTACCGCCGCAATTTCCTCGTCAGTTGCCCGGGTACGAATCGACATATACCCGGTCACGCGTCCTTCCCGCACCATCGGCACCGCATTGGCCCTCACCCAGTAGTGATCGCCATTCTTACGCCGGTTTTTCACAATCCCGCTCCATGGCTCGCCCTGCTTCAGGGTGTACCACATATCCGCAAACGCCGCTTTTGGCATGTCCGGATGACGAACCTGATTGTGCGGCTTATCGAGCAATTCATTCAGCTGATAGCCACTGACCTGGACAAATGTATCGTTCGCATGGGTGATATAGCTTTGTAAATCGGTGGTAGACATGAGGGTGATATCATCATCCAGCGGTGTATTTTGCTGACTAACGTAGGGATGAGAAGACATGATTGCGTCCTGTGCAGGTTATCTGGTTGTTAACTCTTTCGGCTTATGTTATTTCGGCGATAATTTTTTTATCTTTAGTTGTTAAATTTGATTTAGATCGCAATTTGCGATTAAACCTCAAAATTTGTACGCATTCTAATCCATTGATTTAAAATACTTTCATCTAGTAACTATTCAACGTCACTTCTACCAGCGCACCGTCACAGTGCAAATATTGCCCATTTTTAGCGCAAATTTGCGTTTATTCGATCTGTTTTCAGGCTTCTGACCTGGGCAAAATGCCAGCAAATGTTAAAACATGGCATTAAATGTTGCGCAAATGAGATATTTCCTGGTGTTTATCCCGATTTTTGCTAAGCGCGCCGGAATGGCGCAATCCCTGCAATACTTAAATCAGTATCATGTGATACGCGAGCTCCGGGAGCATATTTTGAACAGGTTACCTTCCAGCGCATCGGCCCTGGCCTGCAGCGCACACGCACTGAATCTCATTGAAAAGCGCACGCTTGATCATGAGGAAATGAAATCATTGAACAAAGAGGTGATTGAGTACTTCAAGGAGCATGTCAATCCGGGGTTCTTAGAGTATCGAAAATCTGTAACTGCAGGCGGGGATTACGGAGCCGTAGAGTGGCAAGCGGGAAGCCTGAATACGCTTGTCGACACCCAGGGGCAGGAGTTCGTCGATTGCCTGGGTGGTTTTGGAATTTTCAACGTGGGGCACCGTAATCCAGTCGTGGTTTCCGCCGTACAGAATCAACTCGCGAAACAACCTCTGCACAGCCAGGAGTTACTTGACCCTCTGCGGGCCATGCTGGCAAAAACCCTCGCCGCACTGGCGCCCGGTAAACTGAAATACAGTTTTTTCTGTAACAGCGGGACCGAGTCGGTTGAAGCCGCCCTGAAGCTGGCGAAAGCATATCAATCGCCGCGCGGTAAATTTACGTTTATTGCCACCAGCGGCGCATTCCACGGTAAATCACTGGGCGCGCTGTCCGCTACGGCTAAATCCACCTTCCGTAAACCTTTTATGCCGCTGCTGCCGGGCTTCCGTCATGTGCCGTTTGGCGATATTAACGCAATGCGCACCATGCTCAGCGAGTGTAAAAAGACCGGTGACGATGTCGCAGCTGTGATCCTCGAGCCGATCCAGGGTGAAGGAGGGGTGATCCTGCCGCCGCAAGGTTATTTGACCGCCGTTCGTAAACTTTGCGATGAGTTTGGCGCGCTGATGATCCTTGACGAAGTGCAAACCGGCATGGGGCGTACCGGCAAGATGTTCGCCTGCGAACACGAAAACGTGCAACCCGACATTATGTGCCTGGCCAAAGCGTTGGGCGGCGGTGTGATGCCAATTGGCGCGACCATTGCCACCGAAGAGGTGTTCTCCGTCCTGTTCGACAATCCTTTCCTGCATACCACCACGTTTGGCGGCAACCCGCTCGCTTGTGCAGCTGCGCTGGCCACCATTAACGTCCTGCTGGAGCAAAATTTACCGGCTCAGGCGGAGCAGAAAGGCGATATGTTGCTGGATGGTTTCCGCCAGCTTGCGCGGGAATACCCGGACCTGGTGCATGATGTACGCGGTAAGGGAATGCTGATGGCGATTGAGTTTGTCGATAATGAAATCGGCTACAACTTTGCCAGTGAGATGTTCCGCCAGCGGGTGCTGGTTGCCGGCACACTTAATAATGCAAAGACGATCCGCATCGAACCACCGTTGACGTTAACGATCGAGCAATGCGATCTGGTATTGCGATCGACGCGCAAAGCCCTGGCAGCATTACGGGTGAGCGTGGAGCAAATGTAACAACCTTACCCGGCCTATAGAAGACACTCTTTTGTAGGCCGGATAAGGCGTAGCCGCCATCCGGCAATTAACCTAACTTAAACAATCCGCACACCAGCAGGCATAAGGCGTTCTGGCGTCAACAGTACGCTTTCACTACCGTCGTCGGTTTCCGCACACAGCAGCATGCACTCTGATGTCTCACCGCGCATTTTGGCCTTTTGCAGATTACACAGCACCACCACCGTTTTGCCCATCAACTCCTCTTCACTGTAGTAAGGCACCAGGCTGGTTACGGTTTGCAGCGTACGCTCTCCCACATCTACCTGTACGATATACAGCTTATCGGCATTGTCATGGCGCTTTACCTGTGCGATTTTTCCAACACGTATTTCCATTCGGGCAAAATCAGCAAATGCGACGGTATCCATTGTTTTCTCCTTTGGTAAAATTTTACTAAATACTAGCAAAATATTTTCCGGGCATTGTTCTCAAAAGCGGGAAAATGACGTACTCATCACACTCTGAAAGCCCAGTTTTACCCCGAGCATGTCAATTAATCATGCTTTTTTTACTGAAAACAGATGAATAGATAAGCACTTCATTTACAATGCGCAGGTAACTCAGGGAAAAGGCAAACATGGCAACACTTAAAGACATCGCAATCGAAGCTGGCGTGTCCCTGGCGACAGTGTCCCGGGTTTTAAACGATGACCCCACGCTGAATGTAAAAGAAGAGACTAAGCATCGCATTCTGGAGATCGCGGAAAAGCTGGAGTACAAAACCAGCAGCGCCCGAAAGAACCAGACCAGCGCGCTCGGCCCCCAACATATTCTGGCGCTCTACAGCTATCAGCAAGATTTGGAAATCAACGATCCTTACTACCTCGCGATCCGCCATGGGATTGAAACCCAGTGTGAGAAACTCGGGATCGAACTGACCAACTGCTATGAGCACAGTGGTCTGCCGGAGAGCAAACACATTACCGGCATTCTTATTGTCGGCAAACCTTCTCCCGCTCTGCGCGAGGCGGCAACAGCGCTTACCGACAACATCTGCTTTATCGATTTCCATGAATCCGGCAGCGAATATGACGCCGTCGATATCGATCTGGCACGCATCAGCAAAGAGAGCATCGACTTCTTCATTGCCCAGGGCGTCACCCGCATTGGTTTCATCGGTGGCGAAGACCAGCCAGGCAAGGCCGATATCCGCGAAGCCGCGTTTGTCGAATACGGTCGTCTGCAGCAGGTCGTTTCTGAACAGGATATCTATCGCGGCGGTTTCTCCAGTTCATCAGGCTATGAACTGGCTAAAGAAATGCTGGCGAAACCCGACTATCCCAGCGCCCTGTTTGTGGCTTCAGACTCGATTGCCATTGGCGTTCTGCGCGCCATCCACGAGCGTGGTCTGAATATTCCGCAGGATATTTCGCTGATTAGCGTTAATGATATCCCAACGGCGCGTTTCACCTTTCCTCCGCTTTCCACCTTTCGCATTCATTCGGAAATGATGGGCAGTCAGGGCGTCAACCTGCTGTTCGAAAAAGCCCGTGACGGGCGTGCGCTCCCCCTGCTGGTTTTTGTTCCCAGCAAGCTGAAACTGCGCGGCACCACCCGCTGAAATCCCCCGTTAACCCGCCCGGTTTCTTCTGATGCCGGGCGCGCATTGTCATGCATTCTTTTCCGCGTCCGAATTATTTTCGTGATCCAGTTAAAGTAAATCACCTCACCCGCTATATTTTAGTAAAACTTTTACTAAAATCACCATCAATTACACTTACCCACCATTACAATGAATGGTTCCGATTTTTCTCCACCGGGAGGCCTTATGAATCGCTGGGAAAACATTCAGCTCACCCACGAAAATCGACTGGCGCCACGCGCATATTTTTTCTCTTACGACTCCGTTGCGCAGGCTCGCTCGTTTGCCCGCGAAACCAGCAGTCTCTTTCAGCTGCTAAGCGGTCAGTGGAATTTTCAGTTCTTTGAGCATCCGCTGCAGGTGCCGGAAGCCTTTACGTCGCAGTTTATGAGTGACTGGGGCAGCATCACCGTCCCCGGCATGTGGCAGATGGAAGGACACGGCAAGCTGCAGTATACCGACGAAGGTTTTCCTTTCCCGATTGATGTCCCCTACGTTCCGACCAATAACCCCACCGGGGCCTATCAGCGTATTTTCACCCTCAGCGAAGGCTGGCAGGGCAAACAGACGCTGATTAAGTTTGATGGCGTAGAAACCTACTTCGAAGTTTACGTGAATGGTCAGTACGTTGGCTTCAGCAAAGGCAGTCGCCTGACGGCCGAATTTGATATCAGCGCGGTGGTGAAGACCGGTGATAACCTGCTGTGCGTTCGCGTAATGCAATGGGCTGATTCCACCTACGTTGAAGACCAGGATATGTGGTGGTCGGCGGGAATTTTCCGCGACGTCTATCTGGTCGGCAAACAGGCGACCCACATTCAGGATTTTACCGTTCGCACCGAGTTCGATGATGACTATCGCGACGCCACCCTCTCCTGCGACATTGCGCTGGAAAACCTGGCCTCCACGCCAGCGATAGCGTCGCTGGAATACACCTTGTTTGACGGTGAGAAGGCGCTGCATAGCGGTGTGATTAACACCCTGAAGGTGGATAAACAAACGCAGACCGCTTTTCATTTCAAGGTTAGCGCGCCGCAGCAGTGGTCTGCGGAATCGCCGTATCTCTACCATCTGGTGATGACGCTGAAAGATGCCAGCGGCAACATCCTTGAGGTCGTGCCACAGCGCGTTGGATTCCGCGATATTAAAGTTCGCGACGGTCTGTTTTACATCAATAACCGCTACGTGATGCTGCATGGCGTTAACCGCCACGATAACGATCATCTTAAGGGCCGCGCGGTCGGTATGGATCGCGTTGAAAAAGATCTGCTGTTAATGAAGCAGCACAACATCAACTCCGTACGCACCGCCCATTACCCGAACGATCCGCGTTTCTATGAATTGTGCGATATCTACGGCCTGTTCGTGATGGCCGAAACAGACGTTGAATCTCACGGCTTCGCCAATATCGGCGATATCAGTCGGATCACCGACGATCCACTGTGGGAAAATGTCTACGTTGAGCGCATCGTGCGCCACGTCCATGCGCAGAAAAATCACCCTTCGATCATCATCTGGTCGCTCGGTAACGAATCCGGATACGGCTGTAACATCCGCGCCATGTATCACGCTGCGAAAGCGCTGGATGACACGCGTCTGATCCATTACGAAGAAGATCGTGACGCTGAAGTGGTGGATATCATCTCCACCATGTACACCCGCGTGCCGCTGATGAATGAGTTTGGTGAATATCCGCATCCTAAACCGCGCATCATCTGTGAATATGCTCACGCCATGGGCAACGGTCCCGGCGGGCTAACAGAATATCAGAACGTCTTCTATCAGCATGATTGCATTCAGGGGCACTATGTCTGGGAATGGTGCGATCACGGGATTCAGGCTAAAGATGACGACGGCAACGTCTGGTACAAATATGGCGGCGACTACGGCGACTATCCGAACAACTACAACTTCTGCCTTGATGGCCTGATTTATTCCGATCAAACCCCAGGACCGGGACTGAAAGAGTACAAGCAGGTAATTGCGCCGGTGAAAGTGCGCGCACAGGATCTGGCCCGCGGCGAGCTACGGGTAGAAAACAAACTCTGGTTCACCACGCTTGACGACTACACCTTGCATATTGAGGTTCGCGCCGAAGGAGATACGCTCTCTGTTCAGCAGATAAAACTGCGCGACGTTCCTCCCAACAGCGACGCGCTGCTGCAATGCGCACTGCCGGAGCTGGATGCGCGCGAAGCGTTCCTTAACGTCACCGTGACGAAAGATTCCCGCACGTCATACAGCGAAGCCGGGCATCACATCGCGACTTATCAGTTCCCGCTGAAGGCCAGAACGGCGGCTGCC